>NZ_CP020921.1:1094931-1434862 GCF_003057965.1 Thermodesulfobium acidiphilum | reverse complement strand
AGTCTGCCTCTAAACCAAAGGTATTAAATAATTTTGTGCTAAGGTTCAAGATGTAGGCATCCTTATCCTTTAAACCGCTTGCTTCATCTGCTGATGTTATAAGCCCGGCATCAAACATCTTTACCCATGCAGCTGAAAGAGATGTAGAGGGAAATATGTTGCTCAGATCAAATATTGCCATAGCGCCTTCTGTGCCTGTATCCATAAACAGGTTGTTGTAATAAGCGCCTGAATCCATAGTAGGAAGTCTACCAAGTACAAAGGTTACAGGATATGGGTTAAGAGTCCAGGTGATGTAAGATCTCTCTACATACAACGTGTTGTTGTCATCATTGTAACCTGTAAGAGAGGCATACAAAGGATTGCTGTTTGAAGAGCCGTCTGAATTAACTCCTGCGTTCTTCTCCATTGTAAGCCTTGCGTTAAAGGATATGTTGTCTGCTACAGGAGCTGATACGTTTAGCCTTATTCTATACTGCATAAACGTATTGTCCTTTTGCTGGGAAAGGTTTGGATCTTGAGCTAACATTGCAGGAGAGGTGTCACCTACTATAAATCCATTTTTAGATGAACCTTCTGTATTAATAAACACGTTTGTTCCAGATGTAGCCATCGGATAAAACGTTCTTTTCTCGCTCCCAAACCTAAACCTTGCATCCCCTGTGAAGTTTACAGTGTCAAGAGCTGCTTTCTTCTCAAGTGCTGCAACTCTGACGTTTAAAGATGCTAGTTCTGACTTAAACTCTTGGGCTAACTTCATAAGCGTTGCGATGTCGTTAGCGTTAAGCTCTATCTTTTGATCCTGAGCGTTTTGACCCTTTTCATACATATCAAGCATTCTTGCAACTACCATTGCCATCTCATAACGGGTGGCAAGTCTCTCTCCTCTAAAAGTTCCATCGCCATAGCCAATGACCAATCCCTTTGCTGCTAAATCTTGCACTGCCTTGTATGCCCAAGAATTAGCTGGTACATCAGAGAATGGCCCTGCAAAAGCAAAAGAGACAAAATAAGCAGAAATGAAGAGAAAGCAAAAGGCCGTAAAAAATCTTTTCATAATAAACCTCCTAAAATATTTTTTTGTATTAATGAAATGCTAATGAAAATATTTGATAAATTAAAGTTGCGCTAAGCCACCCTATAACTAAGCTGTAAAAAACGCTAAATGCTGTCCATTTTAATGAATTTGTTTCTCTATAAATTACACCAATTGTTGCAAGACATGGGATGTAAAGCAGACTCATTACCATAAATGTATATGCGCTCAAAGGAGTCATAAGTTGTGTTAAAGAACTCGAAAGTTTGTCTTCGCCACCAAATAGTGTGCCCATAGTGCCGACAACCGTTTCTTTTGCTAGAAGTCCAAAGATTAGGCTTACTGCAGCCTGCCAGAATCCAAAACCAGCTGGAGTTAAAATTGGTGCAAAGAATTTACCCAAAATACCTACAAATGAATCTTCACCAGCATAATCTACACCAAATGGCAAACTTGATAACAACCACACCAACATAACGCCAAACAATATTATCGTACCAGCTTTTTTCAAGAATTCCTTTGTTCTTTCCCATGTGTGTATTGATACGGCTTTGATGGTAGGCATCCTATAAACAGGAAGTTCCATAATTAAAAATGATACTTTGCCTTTAAGTTTTGGAATTGTACTTCTAAACAATTTTGCACTAAATATGGCAACAAAAATACCTAGAGTATAAAGTGAAAATATAATTAGTTCAGGATGATTATTTTCAAAAAAAATCCCGGTTAGCAACACATAAATAGGCAAACGTGCAGTACAAGACATGAATGGATTTATAAGTATTGTTAAAAGCCTATCCCTTTCATCAGCAATGGTACGAGTTGCCATAATCGCTGGTACATTGCAGCCAAAACCCAGTATTAAAGGTATAAAAGCTCTACCTGGGAGGCCAATACTATGCATCAACCTGTCCATAACAAAAGCAGCTCTTGCCATATAACCTACATCTTCCAAAAAGGATAAAAATAGAAACAAAATTAGTATATTTGGCAAAAAGGCTACCACTGTACCAACACCCCCAATTAAACCGTCCTTAATAAACGATTGTAAAATTGGATTTTGAATGTAATTGGATAGGAAATTACCAAGAAAATCAAAAAACTGATTAATATAATCTACAAAAAACCCCCCAAGCGTAAATGTTGCTTTGAAGACAATCAACATCACAATTGCAAAAATAGGTAATCCTAAATATCTATTTGTAACAATCTTATCTATTTTGTCTGAAAATGTTAATCTATCTTCTATGCTTACCAGATGTTTAGTTGAACTTTTAACGATTCCCTCTATAAGAGCGTATCTTTTTTCAATAATTTCTGTTTCTAAATCTGAATAAATTTCTTCCAAGTTATTTATTTCCATTAAAGCGCTTTCAACAATGCTCTCTTTGTGTAATCGCTTCAATTCCTCTGAAATAACTGAATCCTGTTCTAAAAGTTTTATAGCCAAAAAACGCTTGTTATAAGGCAATTCAACACTGCTTAACAAATTTTCAATCGTTTTTATTGAATGTTCGATATCTTTACCATAATCAACAAAAAATTCGTCCTGATTTTTATGGAGTTCTTCATAAATAGCTTTTTTTAGCTCATCAATTCCTATCCTTTTTGTAGCAGATGTTTTTACAATTCGAGTTTTTAAACTTTCAGAAAGTTTAGACTCATCAAATTTGATTTTATTTTCTACAAGATCTATCATATTAAGCGCTAAAAGAGTTTTAGCACCAAGTTCCTTTAATAATATAAAGAGGTATAAGTTTCTTACTAAATTTGTGGAATCTACTATACATACAACCAGATCAGGTTTTTCTTTAACTATATAATCTCTCGCTATACGTTCATCAATTGAAGCTGCAGTTAGGCTATAAATACCAGGTAAGTCTACTACGTTTATTTTTGTATCGTTATAAACGAATTTACCTTCTTTTTTTTCAACAGTAACGCCTGGCCAGTTACCTACATGAGCATTAGCACCTGTAAGCTCGTTAAAAATTGCTGATTTTCCAACGTTTGGGTTGCCGATTAAAGCGATTGTAAATTCTTTCATACAACCTCCCTGACTATTATTTTTGAAGCAAAACCCTTGCACATGGTATATCTGGAACCATTAAGCGCAACAATCAACGGTCCATTTGCTTTGTATAATAACCTCAATTTTGCTCCTGGTATAAATCCCATTTCTAACAATTTTGCGCGTAAGCCACAACCACCACCTATCCCAATAATTTCATATTCCAAATTCTCATCAGCTAAAATAAGCGGTATATTTCTATTTTTCAACAATTATTTTTTCCGCCTCATCTTTCCTAAGGGTTAAATGGTATCCAAGTAGAGTCACTTCAATAGGGCTTCCAAGCGGTGCAACTTTTTCCACCTTTATTGCCGTACCAGGTGTAGTGCCCATAGAGAGCAATTTGCTTTTTATTGATGATCCTTCAATTCCAATAATCTTAGCAGTTTCCCCTGCATTTATTTGACTTAATCTCATATATGCCTCCTTTTTTGAAAAATTTTCGAATTGCTCTTTGATATTTGGATTTTTAGAAAAAAAATCTGTAAGTTTCACCAAGCATTCATAAGTTTCATTTGATAAATCGTGTTCAAGTTTGTGAGCATCTTTAATTGCTATGCTTTCCTGTATACCCAAGGTAAATGTTAAAAATTTCAATATGTATTTCTTTCTTTCAAGCAATTTTTTTGCCATTTCAATGCCGTAGTCTGTCAATATAACATAACCATATTTTTCATGTTTGATTATCTTTTTTTCTGCAAGTACTTTTATTGCACTTGCAACGGTAGGTAAGGTTACATTTCGTGCATGTGCAATATCTTTAATACGCGCTACAGCATTTTTTGATGTCTGTTCAAAAATATCAAGCAAATAATCCTCTTGCGTTTCACTTAAATAGATCATTTTTTACCTCCTTTAAGAAAAAGTTTTTTATTACAAATCTTACAAATTGAACACATATTTAAACTTAGATCCATATAACCCACTTTGTTTTTATTAACAAGTTTGAATATTATCTTTAATAAATCACCTCGCTCTAAATTAGTTTTTTTTAATATTTCATCGAATGTAAGCCCTTTGTGTTTACGTAAAAGATGTAATAAATATTCTTCCATTAAAACCTCCTAAGTTAGAGTTATCTAACTTTATAAGTGTATTATAACTTTTAATTACTGTCAATACTATAGTTTGTTGTTGTTAACGGACAGTGGGTTTTTAACTGTAAAAGAAGACGTTTCTAGGTACTAGAAACATATTATTTTGCTCTTTCTAGGATAGTGGTTATACCTGAAGATAAACAAATTCGCCATTTTTCCTTAATAGCAAATAGTAATTTTGTTTATTTGAATTGAAAATATAAAATCATTAAGTAATCCTCCCTTATATTAAAAGAGAAAGTTAAGGAAGAAGAATCTGACGCAATTAAGTTAACGGTACTCATTATTAAGTTGATTTTGTATATTTTAAATAATTTGTTCAATAATTTCTAATTAATACTTCAGTTATCTTGCCTCGCCCATTTGAGTTTGAATTAATATTGCGTGATGCAAAAACCTTTTTGATATTATATGATGCGTATAGTCCATTTATAACCTCTGTATCAGAATTGGAAAGTAAAAATTTTACACCTTTTTTATCAAGCTCATCGCAAACAGCTTTGAGTCTAAATTGCATACCTATGTCAAATCCTTCTTTTGTGTATGACGTAAAGTTTGACGATTTATTTAAAGGAAGATATGGGGGATCGAAGTAAACAAAATCGCCTTTCTTTATATGTTCTAATATTTCTGTAAAATTTGCACATCTTATTTCTGTGCTTTGTAAAATTTCTGAACAATTTAGAATATTTTTTTCATCAACAATTTTTGGGTTTGAATAATTTCCAAAAGGTACATTGAACTGTCCCTTACTATTAACCCTATAAAGTCCATTGAAACAAGTTCGGTTTAGGTATATAAACCTACTTGCTTTTTGGATATTTGACCATTCTTTATAGTTATCATCTCTGTCAGCATTTCTAATTTTTAAGAAATATTCTTTGGAATTTTTGTGCTTATGAAGATCGGTTATCAGTTCTTCAGGATTATTTTTTACTACAAGGTACAGATTTATTAACTCTTCATTTGTATCAGAAATATAGGCATTTTCAGGTTGTATTTCAAAAAAGACAGCGCCGCCTCCTATAAAGGGTTCGAAATATCGATTGAATTGTGTAGGCAAGTTTTCTTTAATCACAGAAATGATCTGTCTTTTTCCGCCTGCCCATTTAACAATTGGATGAACCTTTAGTTTTTCTTTACAATTATTTTTTTCTAAAACTGTTGGCATAAGACCTCGTAACTCTATTTTTTAAAGATTGTAAATAAATTAAATTTTCAGAATCAATCTTAACTTTTATAAGTTATGACATCTTTGTTTTTATTATATCAATTTTTATGGATAGCTCTTATGAAAAATCTATAAAAAAATATGAAAAATTTTGTAAAGACCATGATGATAAAATACAAATTGCCACAGATAATGCCAAGAATGTAGACAAAGAAAATACTAAAAGCAAGGCGCAAATTATAAATTGGTTGAATTATTATTGAAATCTGAATAAGCTTTTAAAATAATATGCTTACTTTTGTCCCCATGTTAGGCGTGCTATCTATTTCAATCTTTGCATTGTGCAGATCTAAAATTTCCTTTACAAGGCTAAAGCCCAGCCCTAAGCCTTCAATTTCTTTTGACCTGGAAGGGTCTGCCCTGTAGAACTTGTCAAACACTCTGTTAAGCGAATCTTTCGGTATTCCAATGCCGCTATCAATAATTTCCACGCGCTTTTCTGGATAAATCATAATGTCTATTGTGCCATTTTCTTTATTGTACTTGATTGCGTTGTCTATAAGATTTAAGAAGACTTCCATAATTAGCGTTTCATCAGCATCAATCAAAAATGTGCTACCCTGAATATTAAACTTTAAGTTTCTTTTTTCTATCTGATCTTTTAGCAGAGCAGATGATCTTTGAATTATTTCTTTAATGTCGAGAGTTTTCTTTTCCAGAAGTTGTGTGTTTTCTATTTTTATAAGCTTGAACAACGTTTCTATAATGCCTTTCATATGCTGGGAAGTCTCTTTTATCTGATTAATGGTGTTTATGTATTCCTGAATACTTCGCTGTTTTCTGAGTGCAATCTCTGTTTCCATCAGTATTACGCTAAGGGGAGTCTTTAACTCATGAGAGACATCTGCGACGAATTGCTTTTGTTTAGTAAATGCGTTGTCAAGCCTTTCAAAGGTACGATTGAATGAGACTGCAAGAGGCTTTAGTTCATCTACTACGTTTTCGTCAATATGACTATGAAACAAATTTGACTCAGAAAGTTTGCTGATTGTGTGAGAGATCTTTTTAATTGGCTTGAGCATTATGTTTACAATAAATAAGCCTCCTAAGGCGCTCAAAAGAATTGCGCCTGCAATAGACAGAATTAGTATGCTGAGGTATGTTTTGAGAAAATCTACTTTGCTTTCAATATCCTGAGCACACTCGATTACAAGATGATCTTTATTTATAGTTATGTTGTACAAAACAATGCGAAGGGGTTTATTTTTAAAATGGATGGTCTGAGCTGAATTTACGATTGGCAGACTATCAGAGCCTAAAGATTCAGATTTTTCGACAATTTTTGAATTCTGAATTATCTGAAAGTATTGATCTGATCTTTTAGAATATTCTTTCATGATTTCGTCTGAAAATTGTAAGTTTATGCCATTGTCTTCATTGATAAGTGTAGCTATTGCCTTAGCCTTTGCAATGAGAGCGTTATCGATTGATTCTAAAACGATATTCTCAAGACTAAAGTATAAAAAAATCCCCAATACCCCGAATATTGTAAAGGATATAATGCAGTAGTATAAGAACAGCTTAAATTTTATAGAATTCACTCTTTTAAGCTATAACCAATGCCACGAAATGTATGGATTAATTTTTTATCAAAATTTTTATCAATTTTGTTCCTGATTCTATTTATAAATACGTCTATAACGTTACTATATAAATCAAAGTCTTCATCGTATAGGTGTTCAATTATTGCTGTTCGACTTATTACTTTGTTTTTGTTTAAGGCTAGATATTCAAGAAGTGCATATTCCTTTGCACTAAGATCAATTCTCTTGTTACCTCTCTTGACTGTTTTTTCTGCTGTGTCAATTACCAGATCACAAATCTTTATTATTGGGCTTGATGCAGCAAATTTTCGCCTTATTAAAGCTTTTACCCTGGAAAGTAGCTCTTCAAATGAAAATGGTTTTGTAAGGTAGTCGTCAGAGCCGCTGTCTAAACCTAAAACCTTATCCTTTACTGAATCTTTGGCTGTAAGTATAATAACTGGAGTTGAGATATTTTCTTCTCTTAATTCTTTCAGTAAGCTAATGCCATCAATTATGGGAAGCATAATGTCAAGTACTATAGCATCATAAGTATTATTTTTAGCAAAAAAAAGCCCATCTTCGCCGTTGTATGCGACGTCTACAGCAAATTTTTCTTCCTCAAAGCCCTTTTTTATTAAATTTGCAAGAGTTTTTTCATCTTCTACTATCAAAATTCTCATTGTGCTCATATTACCTTAATCCTTTAAATTTTTCAATAAATAAAGGGGGGACAAGCCCCCCAAGAAAATTAATCCTTTTCTTCAACGCTTTCTTTCTGATTATCTGTCTGATCTACTCCTGTGCTTAAGACTCTGGCGTCCTTTGCATCTACTTTTACTTCGTACATCTGATTGTTTGATACTACATCTACGTTCCAGACCAATGTGCCATTTTCATCTTCGAGCTTTGCTTTGATAACCTTTCCTGGCTGAGCTGCAAGTGCACTGGATATTGCCTGATCAACTGTTGTGTTCGACAGGTCTGCATAGCTTGCTTCATTGTCCTGTGTAACCTTGATAGAGCCAGTCACATACTGATTAGCTGTAGCTATTCCTGCTACTGAAGTAGTAAGTAATATTCCTCCAAGAGCTAGAACTGCAAATTTTTTTGCTTTGTTCATAACACACCTCCATTTTTAATTCTTGTAGAAAACTATACACGAACGAATATTAACAGAAGATGAACGGGTAAATTGAAATTTCTTACTGGTCATTGTTGAACTGATCTATATATTAAGGCTTGCCTTGCCGTTTATCAGCCCAGCCTTCATTTCTACGCTGCCCTGAACCATCGACTCTTTATCAGAAATTTTGTAAATATAGGTCAGGTTTCCTGGACCATCTGCCATCCAATTAACTACGGCCTGACCAGCTTACTGAAACTAAAGAGGTATTGTCACCTAAAATAAGACATATTTTTGTACTATTTGTCGAATCAATTCCGCAAAGTTGTGCTGCCTGCAGCGCTGAATTGCTTGAAAAAACTGCTAACCAAATTACTATACATATTCCTAAATAATGACACTCTCTGAAAAGAATTGATATTTTTAATGGCTTTGCTTTGTATAGTAATTTGGTATACTTCACTAACTCCTTTCATGTTATTTTTAATTTTAATTAAAATTATATATTTTATATACAATATTGTCTATTTCTTAATAGATTGTTAACTAATGCTGATTTCTTTCCTTAAGAAGATGCTAATTTTGTTGCTATTAATAAGACTATTTTTGGTGTCATTTCTCTATTATTTTTATTTCATCCTGTGTTAAGTTATATAATTTATATTATGCACAAGTTGGTCGATTTCCTTTTCAAAAGCCTGAGTATCTGCTTGTGGGTTCTCTTTCTTGGCAGCATCGATTTTGTCAACAAGATCCTCTATGCGTTTGACCAACTGCTCGTTGGAAGGGGTGATGGGAGGATATATTTTTTTAAATTCTTCAATAATTTTAGGATCATAATACCATGTAGAAGCTTTTTTTTCACTTTTAGGATTATGTACTCTTTCATAAGCAAGTTTGTTCTTATATCTTTCTCTTAAATATCTATTAAGTTTGTTAAACATAGTTTGTTTAATATGTGGGCATTTTGTCTTTATTTCTTTTCGCAATTCTTTATATGTCCATTGAAAATTGTTAGGTATGCCATCAATCAACTCTTTTTTTTCTTTTATTAGTACCGTTCCAATTTTCAGTTTTTCTTTTTGTTCCTCTGTTAAATCTTTTTCATTTATAAATTCCAATGCTAAAGCATCTCTGCTTCCATGATTTCTTACTTGGATAAGCAAAGCTTTAAATGAGTACTCAGGTGATTCAAACTGATCTGTAGTCAGCGATGACCGATAAGTTTTTATAAAGTTTACAATTTTTTGAGCATCATTCTTTTTTAATTCATTTTTTGATGCTTCTATAAAATTTTTTGGTGACCGTGCCAATTGTAAACTAAAGGAAAGTGAATTTTTGATAGAATATTTTTCACCAAAATTTTGCTCCATAAAATTATTAAAGTTAATAAGCAGTGCTTGACATTCCCCAAAAATACTATCATCAAGTTCTGGAAGGTTTCGATGAACAATCTTATTTCTCAATGGAATAAAAAACTCTAAATTTTTTCTTACCGGTGGGTTATTATCTTTAAAATATTGTTTAACACACTCCTGCAACTCCCACCATTTGTTTTCTTTTATCTCTTGATCATCTGGCAATTTCTCAATTATTTGTTCAAACCTTGGTTTTTTTTGATCACTATTTTTCTCTCTATAGAAGGGTTTTATCTTATTCTTCAAGAAGTATGCATGAAATAGAGATGTCCAGGCAATACACATCATTGTTATATAGCCTCCTGATTTAAAAGAAACAGCAGGCTTATTATAAAATTCAACCGCAAGTATTGCTGAATCCCTTGCTTTTTGAAGTAATTGTTTTACTTTGATAGGTTCGCCTCTCATAAAGATATTATCTTTTAATTAACTCAATCATAACTTTAATTGATTCTTTTAATTCTTCATCGCTAAAATTTTTGTCTTTCATAGTTTGATTTTCAGGATGGTGAACTTTATTTCTTATAAAGGTTGGTAAAGTTACCTCTATTTCTTTGCATTTTGGGTTACCATTATTTTCTTTCGTCCATTTTTTAGTTTTCCGAACGCTATTACGCTTATTACAAAGCCACTTTTCAAATTCGGTCTGCTTGTATTTTTTCGACTTCTCTTGCAAATAACCATATAGCTCATCGTGAAATTCTATGGTAGGGTGGTTAAAAGCAAAATAATTTATTTCGCCCCAACTTGGGCTCCAGGGGAATAAATCAAATTTTTTACTTTGTTCAATCTGAACCTCATTATTCTCAATTCTAGCTACTAACAATTGAATATTATCCTTTCCGATGCAATTCTTAAAAAATATTGGCGAATGAGTTGAAACAATAATTTGATGTTGTTTAGAAATATTCTCTAAATATTCAGAAAGCTTGTATTGCAAAGAGGGATGTAAATGCAGTTCGGGTTCATCAATCAGGATAACAAGTTTTTCTTTTGACATGGAAGCCATTGTTTCAAGAAACATAAGCGAAATTATCATCTCCACTCCTGAACCAAGATATTTAACTGGCAAATCAATATATTCTTTTTTACTTAAATAGGCATTATTGAATGGTGCTTTTCCGTCAATAAATGAAATATCTATGTTATCAATACTAAAATCTTTAAGTTTTTGATTTAATTTTTTAAATACATTTTCCTTAATATCAATTAAATCAAGTATTTTTTCTTTTTCAATCTGACTTTTTTCTGTAAAGAAATTTTGACTCTTTTCATTTTTTAAAAATCGCCAATTCAAATCGTCAAAAACAGTATTTATTGATGAATTAAACCCTCTTTGTAATTACTTATCTCTGCCTTTGTTGAAATAAAAACTTCTTGGCAAATCCTTTGTTTCAATTATATTCAAAGATAAAAGTTGTTCTCTAAATTTAAAATCTCTTCCATTTTTTCTTTTAATAGACCACCCTTTAGAAGTTTTCGATATTGTATCTGATGGTTCAATTCTATGCTCAATCACTACTAAATCTGAAAATGCTTTCTTTGGTGTTTTGCGTTCTCTGAATTTTATTTGTAATAAAACTTGTTTAAAAGGGATTTCTTGTTTTGTGTATCCATCTGGAAGCTGTACTTTTAAATTTTCTTGAAATCCAATTTTTATTTTTATAGGATTGTCTTCACCATTATAAAAATCTGTGTGCTTAACTTTTCCAGACAAAAATGATGGTGATAAAGCAAAGTTTATTGCTTCAAGAACTGATGTTTTACCAGTTCCATTGTCACCAATAATGATATTAAAATTTTCCAACTTAATTTTCTGACTTTTTATTGAACGAAAGTTTTCTATTTCAACTTCGTTTATCATAGCGTCATCTCCCTCCCTCTATTATTCTTATTTCATCCTCCGTCAAATCATACAATTTATAAACCAGTTCATCTATTTCTTTTTCAAAAGCCTGAGTATTCGCTTGCGGGTTCTCTTTTTTGGCGACAAGGATTTTGTCAAGAAGATCCTCGATGCGTTTGGTCAGCAAAGAGTTAGAAGAGGTGATAAAGGGAATGGGTAAATTTTCCAAAAATGCCTTTTTATATCTGTATCCTTCTTTACCCAAGCCACCACCAGCATACCAATTTTTAAAGAAATAGGTTACTGGCCCTGAATTTAGCAAACCACAGATATATTTTACATTATTACCAGTCATCAAAAAACTTGTTGCTTCAACATAAAATTTTTCATTGTCAAAATAAAATTGCGGTTGTCTAACTATTTCTGCCCACACCACCTTCTCCTTCTCAAACTCGGGGTAGTAGGCACAATGGCGTAGTTCCCACCAATAATCACCTTTGTCATCTCTTTTTTTTGCCTTTGCTTCAAAGGATTTTAAATGTTGCATTAAAGAAGGAAAAGTTTTTTCAATAAATGATTGTGCATTTTCGTTACCTTTATTATTATTTGTCCATCCGGCAGGAATCACGATAACCCACAGCCCCGCCCACTCATAATAATATCTCTTTATATCCCTTCCTCTAAGAATTGGCTTTATAATTTTGTTTGTTCTTTCTCTTTCTTCTTCAGTTTTGCAGTTTGTAAGTATCTCATCTTTTTTTTCTGTGGTAATTATAAATGCTTCGTTTAAGCCTGTTATTATGCCACGATAAATATTCACATCCCATTCTTTTAGCGGTTTGCCAAGACGCTCAATCTTTTCTTTTAATCTTTGCTCAGCACTGCTTCCTATAAACCAGGCATCTTTAGAGAGTTTTTCAAGTAGTATGCCTTTTTTATCTATTGCATTTAGTATATTTTTTTTGTCTTCTTTTTGCAGCGTGGTAGCGGTAAGCTTATTTTGATTATCTTTCTTTTGTATAAGTAAGATGTTTGTGTCTACTGTTGCGCTTTCAAACACACCAGGACCCAAATCAATTAAAATCTTAGGATTTTGCTTTATAAAAAACTCTCTTAACTTTTCTCCATAACCTGCTCTCATCCACTTGTTTGATGTTATAAAACAAAGATGGCCACCCTCTTTTAATAGATTTATGCCTTTTTCATAAAAAAGAGTGTATATATCCCCCATGCTGTTAAACACTTCGTAATTAAATTTTTTATACTTTTTTGCAAGTAAGCCAGCATTCTTTTGCAGCTGTATATACGGTGGATTTCCGATTACAATGTCAAAGCCACCACTGCGCATTACTTTTGAGAAGTAAACTTCGAAGTCAAATTCTGTATGACCATCTGTAAGCTCTTTGATCTCTTCATCAATTTTTCTTTTTAATTTTCTTTTCCTATCTAAATTAGTTGTTGTATGGTATTCGTCTTCCAACTGCTCTAAAGTATCAAAACTTTTAAATAAGTCTTTTTGAATACATGACAAGGAGTCACCAGAGACCAGCTTGTAATCTAAGTTTGGAAGAGGCTTTATCTGGGTTAAATCTTCTTCGTCCACTACCAGAGATAGCCAGAATCTTAGCCTTGTAATCTCAACTGCACCTTTATCTATATCTACTCCGTATAGAGAATTTTGTATAGAGTGGCGCTTGAAATTATAGGCAGTTTTAGTTTCGTCGCCAATATATAAATTTAGGACTTCTCTTGCCTTTACGATTTCGTGCATAAGACCTATAGGGAAAGCTCCAGAACCTACAGCAGGATCTAATATTCTTATGTCTTCTAAAAGCTTATCTATTGTTTTAGCGTTTTCCTGTATAAAAGCGGGGATCTTTGAAGTATATTTTGTACTTTTTTGTTCTCCTTTTTCAATTTTTTCTCCCTTTTCTATTGCAGTTTTATCATTTTCTATAAACTTTTCAGAGTGAAAAATAAAAGCTTTTAAATCTTCTTTCAGACTTTCTAAATTTTGGGATTTACCTTTAAGATTTTCAAACAAATACTCTACAAGAGCGTTTTGTGCCATAAAGTGCACTATCTCTCTGGGGGTGTAGTAGACTCCATATTCTTTGTTAAACTTATTTTCCGAACCTTTACTCTTCAGTGCTTTTTTATATTCTTCGAAATTGTCCTCTCTTATTGCGTTTAGCTTTTCATAGATTTTGCCTAAAAGTTCTGGGTCTACTGCTACCTCTTTTTCAAGCGGTTCATCTTCTTTTACCGTAAAGTTAAATAAATCAAATATGTCCAGGATACCTTCTTTGGCATTGTTTGAAAAAAGATCATCTGGTATTAATAGATCTATATTTTTCCAGTCATATTCACCAAATGGTTCAAATAGACCGCCGTTTAAAAACGGTATCTTGCAGTCTAAACGTTCATGCCAGCTAGGATCTGCCTGAGAGCTTCTTTCATTGTTTAAGGCGTCGTAAAAAAGATATTCTAAGTAGTCGTTAAAAAAGTTTTTCTTTTCTTCAATACATCTTTCAAATAGTGAGCGCAGAAAATTTTTATCCCCTTCTCCCCAATTTTTTGCTTTAGGAACGCCAAGCCAACCCTTTTTTTGTAAGAAATATAAAAATACAATTTGACCCAGTAGTTTCTTGGAAAAGTCTACAGCGTTGATATTCTTGATTTCAAATTCTTTTCTTAGGGATTCGTTAGTCTTTACTCTTTCTTCTATTTCGTCTACAGTTTTTATAAATAGCTCTTTATACTTTTCAAAAAATTCATCGGTTACGCGCTCTGCACTGAACGCCTTTTCTAGGTCATCAAGTGTAGGCTTTTTATCGGGTGAGAGTAAGGGTAGAAAGCGAGACTGTGCTGTGTGACTGCTTTCATTTTTTCCAACAAGAAATGAATATCTTCTTGCAGGGCTAAGCTCTTCTATCACCTTGCCATTTTCATCAAACCTGTATTCCATTTTTACTAAGGAAAAGCGCCAATTTTCTTGATCAGGCGATACAAAAGCGACGAGCGCTGCGTCCTTAAGTTTGCCGCCTCTACTGCCGTTTAAAAACCATCCGATAAAATTTCTCTGAGCAGTTCTTGCCCTTAATAGAGAGGTTTCACTTTTTAAATGAACTACTAATAGATCTATTTCTTTTTTATTATCTTTATATTTGCCAATTCTTTCAAAAGATTTAATATATTGTTCAAAGCTGTCGGGAATATAATTGCCAACGTATTTGAAAGTATCTTTCTCAAAATCGTTAAGAAGATTTCTTAAAAATTTTGTGAACTGAACTTTATCAAACGATTTTTCAAAGATATCTTTTATTAAATTTTTGAATAGATTTTCGTTCATTACCCCTCCTTTAGATACATGGACAAAATTACTTCTGTTTTATTTGAGATGTTTTCATCAGATGAAGAGCTTGAGTAGTGATCTTTTAGTAACCTTTCAGGTATAGCATTTTGCACTGCGCCCAGAAGCTTTAAAGAATTTATCTTTTGCTCTTTTAGGTTTTCTATAGATTTTAATACTTTGCTTAAAATCTTTTTAGGAATTGCGCCACCTTCTAATTTCTCTTGCAAAATTTCTATATATTGTTCTTGCGTATCTGTAAGAGGAGTTTTGTCCATTGCTTTAAGATATTTTAATATAGTTTGGGATTTATCCTTACCTCTTCTTGTGGAAATGGGTTCAGCGCTGTCTAAGGTTTGTGAGAATTGTTCTATGTTTAAGTCTAAAAGATCATAAAAATTTTCAGGCAGACTTACTCTTTTTTCTTCTTGTGCGCTTTCCAGAAGGGATGCTGCGCTCATAAAATCTAATTCGCTTGATTTGCCTCTTTTTGCAAGGTAAAATTTCTCAACCTTGCCTTTTCTGAAATAAGTGAGCAAACCAGTGTTTTCTTTATTAACCTTCGCACTTCTTGCCTTTTTTGGCAGGTATTTAATTTTTTGGAACAGATCTGGATTGTTTTCCCTGATATCTTGAAGAAGTCTAAAGTATTTTAATTCGCTATTGTCTAAATCGCTTTCTCCAGTAATTGTATTTTTTGAAGTCAATCTTCCAAATAGTTCATGTGAGCCTATTGGTTCACCCTCAGTTAGCACTGCTGCATCTTCACCAAGTAGTGTGAGAAAGGCATCAATTTTGGCCTGTGCTATTTCTTTGAGGTTAATCTGATCGTTTGACTGTTGGGTGGGGAAGAAATTAAAAACATATAGTTCATCAAATTTCGTATCAACTCTGTTTATTCTGCCTGCTCGCTGCATCATCCTTGTGGGGTTCCATGGGATATCATAGTTTATGATCACGTTTGACCTATGTAGGTTCACGCCTTCAGACAACACTTCAGTAGAAATGAGTATATTGTAGTCGTCTCTTTTATTCTTCGCTTTGGCATCAAAGTTCTCTATAACGATGTTTTTTGTATTATTGCTTGATGAGCTGCTGAATACCAGCACTTTTTTATTAAGATTTTTTTTAATCTCTTTTGAAATATAATTTACTGTATCTTTTGATTCGCTAAAAATTATTAATTTCTTATCCTTCAAAATTTTATTTGTATTTAATTGTTCAAGGAGCTTTTCAAGCTTTGGATCTCTATTAACCTTTTCCCATATCTCTTTTATCCTGCAAAAAGTATCGAAATCATTTTTTAGATCTTCTTTAAATTTTTCTTCAAACTCATCGCTTGAATATTTTTCAGCCTTATCTTCTTCTATTAACCTCTGAATAGCTTTGTCATCGTCATTTTCTATATATTCGAATATTTTATTGGTATACTTTTTGCTAATATATACACTTCCTCTATCAAATTCATCTATAAATTTTTTATAGACATCTATAAAGCGATCTATCGTTAGTCGAAATGCATAAAAAGAGCTCTCCAGTCTCTTTACAAGTAGCACTTTCATAAATGTACCCATATTTAGCTGTCCATATTTTTCTATGGCCGAGAGATCTTTTGATTTCAAGTAAAGAAGTGGGGTGTACCTTGCGTAGCGAATTTTTTTGGTTATTAATTTTATGGTTTCGTCAAAAATTTCGCTTTCTTCGTCGTTTAACTCATAAAATAGAGCTATTGGATCGTTTACCTGAGGGAATTTTAATTTATTTTTTTCTAAGTCTTTAGAAAAATACCTTTCTATCTCGCTTCTTGTTCGCCTTATCATAAGATATTTTAAAATTTTTTCTCTTATGAGATATGCGTTTTCCTTAACTGCTTCGATGTACTCTTCTGGGTCTTCCCTTTTGTCTATATTTTTTAAATTTTTTTCCAGATTGTTAAAGAAACCCTCTAAATCTGATATGCCTGGTATTGTGCTCTTTCGTGGATTTTGAAATAGTTTTATCTGAGACAGGATATCCTTTGGAGAATTGTTATATGGAGTTGCACTAACCAATATTACCCTTTTGCCACGACATATTTCAGAAAGAAAGGTATAAGAGACTGTGTCTTCAGTTCTGAACCTGTGAGACTCGTCTATTATGACATTTTTGTACTTATCAAGGTTGAATCTTTCCTTTATCCTTTTTAATTGCCCAATGGATTCTGCTTCGAATTTTAAGTTAAACTCCCTGAACACGTTTACCCATGAGCCAGGATTTTCGGGATCTATTAGAACAGGAGAGGCTAATATAAGAGTTCTGCCATCAAGCTGTGAGGCAAGCATTGCTGCCATATAGGTTTTGCCAAGCCCCACAACGTCAGACAGGAAGACCCCTCCGTATTCTTCCACGATACGCCTTGCGTTTATGACAGCCTGCTTTTGATATTCAAGGTGTAAAAATTCATCTGGAAGCTCTAAATTGTATAGCTCGCCTGACTCTTCCAAATCGCGCTTGAAGTATTCGTATAAAAATTTTAAAAATAATTCATAAGGGGATATGTCACTTCTTAGCCATGTCTTTTGCTCTACGGTTGCTATATAGTCTTCACTTACTTCAACAGAGTTTTCCCAAAGTTCTTCAAACTTTTCTTTGGCAAACTTGTAATCGCTAACATTTTTTAGCTCGACGTTGAATTCTAAATTATTAATCAGGCCGGATTGGCTGAAATTGCTCGAACCTGTTATGACGCGCCCTGTATCCCTGTCATCTTCAGAAAAGCTCATTATGTATAGTTTCGCGTGTAAATTTCTTTCTGGATAGGCTCTGATCTGAATTTTTCCAGATTTAAGCCACTTTTTAAAAAGTTCAATTCCATTTTCTACTTCATATTTATTTTCTGAGCTCTCTATCTCTTCTTTCACCCTATCTGAATATAGCTCTCTTATCTGATGATAGGAGGTTTGATATTGAATAAGATCATGAGTTATTTTATCTGTGCCAATCCCAACTAAAATTCTAATTCTTTTTGTGTTCTCAAAGGCCTCATAAAGATTATAAAAGCCGCTTGTGTAAAAAAAGCCAACTAGACAGTCGAAAAATTCAGCGTCCTTTACCAATACCTTAAAGCGCTCAAGTAAACTTTGCCCATTTTCGTTCGTAATAAAGGTTAGATCTGTATTGATTTTAATTCCCCTCTCACCATTTTTCGTACAATTTTAAACTTATTTGGACATTTGTTCAATATTGATTTATTTTTTCATGTCAAAGAGGTTTAATTTAGACATTGCTTTTAGATTTCAGACAAAGAATAGTTCAGTCCAGGTGTATTATCTCCTGGAGCACAAATCAGAGACATGGAACTTTAGTAATATCCAGATACTCTCATATATGCTTGCAATATGGGAAGAGAATATAAAAAATAAAAGGTCATTAGAGCCAATTATTCCAGTAGTTTTCTATCATGGAAAAACGAATTGGGATAAAATGTAAATGATCTAGAAGAAGAAGAAATGAAAGTTATATTAGACTCTACTTAGTTCAGGATTTTATCATTCTACGTCAAACTTATTTACCTTCGCATATCTGATCAGCCCTGCAAGGTTCATTTCATCAGGATTTGCAAACTGATAGAAATCTCTAACCTTTTTATCTGTGAAAAATGAGTCTACATATTCTTTAAATATAGGAAAAAGTGTATTATAGTCATCTGAAAATTTGATTTGCTTTTTTATGAATTCATCGTATTTTATAAGGTTTTTTCTTAAAGTTTCGAGATGATATTCAACATCGCTGAAGCAGCCGAAGTGGGATGGACATATATAAGTAGCATTATAACTTTTCATTTTCTCTATAGTTTTTAACCAGATGGGGATGTCTATGTCAGGAGGTGGGACTGCTGGCATAATAGGGCCATTGCCTATTCTTACTCCTCCGGTATCACCCGTAAACAGGTGATCGTCAATTAAATAAACGTTGTGATGTTTTGCATGTCCTGGAGAGTCTAATACTCTAACCTGGATATCGCCTATAGTTATAATTTGCCCATCTGAGGTCTCAATTACCTTTTCTTCGTCAATAGGGAGGGTATCTCCCCAGAGTTCATAAGTTCTCTCTTTATAAACCATTGTGGCTGATCTTATAAGTTTTTCAGGGTTCACGAGATGTCTCTTGCCATTTGGGTGAACGTATATCTTTGCACCTTCATTTGCGAATCTGAATGCGGCTCCAGAGTGATCCAGATGTATATGGGTGATAAATACATATTTGATATCCTTTATTTCATAACCAAACTTTCTCAATTCAGCTTTCAGATTTTCAAAGGTAGAATCAGGACCCGTTTCTACCAGAAATGGCGGATCTGATTCTACAAGATAGCTACTAAGCACTTGCTTTGAATTTAAAAAATTTAGATCAAGAGTGTGAATTCTCATCTTTCCTCCAGAGTAAATTTAGATTAAAAAGTCGATAAAGGATATTTTATATTAATTTTGTTAAAATTAAACTTTAGAGGTGATAATAAATGAGAGGCCGAATGTGCGGATATAGAGGTAGAAGGCATCATAAGGGGAAATTGGGGTGTTTTTCAAGAAATAATTTAAATAATTTTTTTGGAATTGGAGTAGTTAATCCTCAGATTGAAGGTGTTCAGTTAAACGAAGTTGAAAATACTAACAATACTGTTCAAAAGAGTCCAAGAAAATTAAAGGTTGCAAGAGTGTATCCTATTTTGTGCAAGGGATGCGAGATATGCCTAAGATTTTGTAAAAAAGGGGCAATATCAATGGTAGAGGGCAAAGCGTTTGTGGATGAGACTAAATGTGTAGGCTGTGGAGTTTGTGTAAAGGGTTGTAAAAACGATGCTATAAGTTTAGTTGATAGGTTATGACTATTTAAATTTATTTGCTATATAGTAAAATACATCTAAAGCAGTTTGCCCTAAGTTCCGCCTGTTGGGAGTAGGGTTTGTAATGGCGGACTAAAAATATCCCAACCTGAGATCTATGGACTCAGCCGAAGAGTAGGAGATGATGAAATATTTTAAACCCGAAGTGGAGCTTTTGCCCAGAAAAGAGATAATTAGTTTACAGGAATCAAGACTTAGAAGATTAGTGCGCTATGTCTACGAATTTGTCCCATTTTACAGAAAGAGATTTAACGAATTAGGGATAAGCCCTTCTGATATTAGAGATATTGAGGATATCAGAAGGCTCCCCTTCACGTTAAAGAGCGATCTTAGAGATAATTACCCGTTTGGCATGTTTGCAGTAAATAGAGGAGAAATAGTCAGGCTTCATGCATCAAGTGGCACTACGGGAAAGCCTACTGTGGTTGGGTATACTCAAAACGATTTGAACGTTTGGGCTGATCTAGTGGCAAGAGCACTTGTGGGGGCTGGAGTGAGCAAATATGACACTGTACACATTGCGTATGGATATGGACTTTTTACAGGTGGTTTAGGACTTCATTATGGCGTTGAAAGACTTGGCGGTACGGTAGTGCCATCCTCTGGAGGCCAGACGAAAAGACAAATTCAACTTATAATGGACTTCGAGGCAACAGTTATAGCTTGTACCCCATCTTATTTACTACACCTTGCTGATGTGGCTGAGGATATGGGGGTTAGCCTTAAGGATTCGAAACTAAGGGTTGGGGTACTTGGAGCCGAACCGTGGTCTGAAGAAATGAGAAAGAGAATTGAAGAAAGAATTGACTTTACTGCAGTGGATATATATGGCCTTTCTGAAATAATGGGGCCGGGAGTGGCCTGTGAGTGTCTTGAAAAGGATGGGCTTCACGTTGCAGAAGATGCGTTTATTGCAGAGATTGTAGATCCGAATACATTAGAACCCTTGCCTCCAGGTGAGGTTGGAGAGCTGGTAATAACTACGCTTCTAAAAGAGGGAATACCTCTTATTAGATATAGGACTAGAGACCTGACGAAACTTAATGTTGAGCCCTGTGTATGCGGCAGGACTCATGCAAGAATTTCAAGAATACTTGGGAGATCCGATGACATGCTTATTATCAGAGGGGTAAACGTATTTCCCTCTCAGATCGAATCTGCACTGGCTCAGGTGGAGGGAACTTCTCCTCATTACTTGATAATAGTAGACAGAGAGAAAGAATTAGACACTATTGAAGTCTGGGTTGAGGTTTTGCCAGAATTGTTTACTTCAGAAGTAAGATCTCTTGAAAGGCTTCAAAAGAAGGTAGCGGACTCCATTTATAACATATGCGGGATATCGGTAAAGGTAAAGCTTGTTGAGCCGAAAACCATAGAAAGATCAGAGGGTAAGGCAAAAAGGGTGATAGATAAAAGAAAAATTAACAAATAAGTTCTTAAGGGGAGTGTGAATTTTGAAAAAGATAATGTTAGGCAACGAGGCAATTGCAAGGGGGGCATGGGAGGCTGGTGTGAATTTTGCATCGGCATATCCAGGAACGCCTAGTACTGAAGTAATGGAGAATCTTAAGAAATATAAAGAGTTATATGTAGAGTGGGCTCCAAATGAGAAAGTGTCTCTTGAAGCCTGTTTTGGAGCATCTCTTTCAGGTAACAGGAGTATATGTTCTATGAAACACGTTGGACTGAACGTTGCTGCAGATGTGCTTCAGACTATGACTTACACAGGAATAAATGCAGGATTGGTTATTGTGGTTGCTGATGATCCGGGAATGCACAGTTCTCAAAACGAGCAGGATACCAGGTATTTTGCAAAGATGTCAAGAGCAATAGTCCTTGAACCATCGGATTCTCAAGAGGCGAAAGACTTAACCAGATGGGCATTTGAAGTTTCAGAAGAGACTGATTTGCCTGTAATAATTAGATCTACTACGAGACTATCTCACTCTTCTTCGATAGTAGAGCTGGATGATAGGATACAGATCCCAAAAAAGAATATTGACAGAAATCCAGAAAAATATATTGTTTTGCCTGCTAATGCAAGAAGACTCAGGGTAAATCTTGACAATAAAATAAAAAAGGCTGTTGGTATCTTTGAAAAATCAAGCTTTAATAAAATAGAGGGCAATGGAAGTACTGGAGTTATTGCCTGCGGCGTTGCTTACGAGCACGCAAGGGAAGTCTTTAAATATGCTTCATTTCTAAAACTTTCTACTACCTATCCCCTGCCTAAATCTCTAATATCTGATTTTGTTAAAAGATTTGACAGAGTTTATGTCATTGAGGAATCAGATCCCTTTGTGGCAGATGAGATTAGGGCAATGAATTTGGGAGTAGAGGTTGTTGGGAAAGAGGTGTTCGAGCCCTCTCTTGAGATGTCTCCAGATCTAATAAAGAAGACGTTATTTAACGTAGAGGCTCCAAAATATGATTTGCCAGTTCTTCCCAGACCTCCGCTTCTTTGCGCCGGATGCCCACACAGAGGAGTTTATTATGCTCTGAATCAAATAAGGATGAAAAAAAAGGATCTTTATATAACATCTGATATAGGGTGTTATTCTCTTGGAGCACTTAAGCCCTTGGACGCGACAGATACGATTATATGTATGGGTGCAAGCCTTGGGATGGCTGCAGGACTTGCTCAGAGTCTTAAATCAGATGATGGAATTAAAGTAGTAGCTACCCTGGGAGATTCTACATTTACTCATGCAGGGCTACCTGGTATTACTGAATTGGTTTACAATAAAGCTCCTGTGCTTGTAGTAATCCTTGATAACAGAACCACTGCAATGACAGGGCATCAAGGCAATCCTATGTCTGGCATAAGGGCAAGAGGGGATGAAATAGAGCCCATAAAGATAAAGAAGGTTTTGAAAGGTTTGGGGATAAATCATGTAAAGGTTGTAGATCCTATAGACTTTAAAAAGCTTCAAAAAACCATTGAGAAGATGTTAAAACTTAATGAACCCTGCGTTATTGTTTCGAAAAGACCATGCGTTCTGATTGAAAGAGCTCAAAACGCTAAATATGTAGTGGATGAAGAAAAGTGTAAGGGTTGTAAGGTATGTCTGAACATAGCATGCCCTGCGATGAGTTTTGATAAAGATGTAAAAAAGGTGAAGATAAGAGCTGATCTGTGCTATGGTTGTGGATTGTGTGTAGATGCTTGTCTACACGGTGCAATAAAGCAATTATAAGTGCTACTTTAGACCTGGGAGGAAGAGTTGATGGATAAAATTGATTTCTTATTTGTAGGTGTAGGAGGGCAAGGGGTATTAACTGCGTCTAGATTGATATCTCATGTGGGATTCAAAAGCGGTTATGACGTAAAGTTAACTGAGGTTCACGGTATGGCACAAAGAGGGGGGAGTGTAGAGAGCGCGGTAAGGTTTGCTAGAAAAGTTCGCTCTCCTCTTTTGTCAAAAGGTGAGGTGGACTTCCTTGTAGCGTTTGAGTGCATGGAGGCTGCAAGGTATTTGGAATATCTAAGGCCAGATGGAAAACTATTGGTTTCAGATGAGATGCTACCTCCATTGCCCGTGATATCTGGGAAGACTGAATATCCTCTAAACATAATGGATAGGATAAAAGATCTCGGTTTCGATTTCGATCTTGTTGACGCTTTAAAATTAGCAAAGGATGTGGGAAATCCAAAGACTATAAATATTATTATGATTGGGCTACTATCAAAATATCTAGATATTCCGGAAGATCTTTGGATGGAGTCAATAAAGGAATTTTTGCCAGAAAAACTTCATGAGATTAATTTGAGAGCTTTTACAGTGGGGAGAAAGTACAAATAAAGGTTATAAAAAAAGCCTTAGGAGGAGGAGAATATGAAAGTAAGACAATTAGCAATATTTATGGAGAATAGAGCAGGAAGGCTTGCTGAATTGACAGAGGTTTTAGCAAGAGGGAAAATTGACATCAGGGGGTTTTCTGTAGCAGATACTGCAGAATATGGTATATTCAGGGTTCTTGTAGATGATCCGGCAAAGGCTAAAGAGATGCTTAAAAATGAGGGTTTTACAGTAAAGGAGACCGATGTTATATGTGTAGACGTTCCTGATATTCCAGGAGGACTACATAAAACCCTTAAAATTCTTGCAGATGAAGGGATAAACGTTGAATATTTGTATTCTGGCGTTGGTGGATTTGTGGTCTTTGATCTTTCCGATACCGAGAAAGGAATAAAGGTACTTCAAGATAATAACATAGGCATTCTGTCTCATTCTGATATTGTGGCAAGAAAAATAAATAATTAATTTAATTTTTGAGGAGTTCGTATATGATATTTAATCCAGACTATGAATGCATGCCAAGAAAAAGGATTAAGGATTTGCAGCTTTCAAGATTGAGAGGGATTCTTTCGAGGGTTTGGGAAAACGTTAAGTTTTACAGGCAGAAGATGGAAGAAAAAGGTCTCTCGTTGAAAGATCTTAGAACTCTTGAGGATTTTTCAAAATTTCCATTTACGGCCAAACAAGATCTAAGAGATACCTATCCATTTGGGCTCTTTGCTGTCCCGGAACGAGATGTGGTAAGACTTCACGCATCAAGCGGAACTACAGGGAGGCCTACAGTAGTAGGTTATACCGCAAAGGATTTAGAGACATGGGCTGAGCTTACCGCAAGGGTACTTTATGCAGGTGGCTTAAGACACGACGATAAGGTACAAAACTTTTTGGGATATGGTTTGTTTACAGGAGGTCTTGGAATGCATTATGGTGCTGAAAAGATCGGCGCTACAGTTATTCCTACTTCTGTGGGCAATAGCGAGAGACAAATTAATATTATGAAAGATTTTGGTACTACGGCTATAATAGGAACTCCATCGTATACCCTTCACCTGGCTGAGGTTATGAAGGATATGGGTATAAAAAGGGATGATTTAAAATTGAGGGTTGGTTTTTTTGGGGCTGAGCCATGGACAGAGGAAATAAGAAAGGAATTGGAGTCAAGTCTTGGTATTATTGCAACGGATAATTACGGATTGTCTGAAATAATGGGCCCTGGAGTGGCAGGAGAGTGCCAACTAAAGGTTGGTATGCACATATGGGAGGATCACTTTTTGGTGGAGATTGTTGATCCCGAGACGCTAGAACCAGTTGAACCTGGAGAAGTTGGGGAACTCGTAATTACCTCGCTTACCAAAGAAGCACTTCCTATCATCAGATATAGAACAAGAGATATTACATATCTTATTGAAGAGCCCTGTGGGTGTGGTAGAACTATGGCAAGAATAGGCAAGATAAAAGGTAGAACGGACGATATGCTTATTATAAGAGGGGTTAACGTCTTCCCTTCTCAAATAGAGGAGGTATTAATTAGTACTCAAGGAGTATTGCCCCACTATCAAATAGTTTTGGACAGAAAGAATCATCTGGACATTATAGAAGTTTTTGTTGAAGTTTCAGACGATATTTTTCAAGATAAGATGAGATCTCTGGTAGAGATGGAAAGAGGTCTTACTCATAAGCTGAAATCTGTTCTTGGGATAGACATAAAACTCAGGCTTGTCGAGCCAAAAACTATAGAAAGGTCTAGCGGTAAGGCAAAAAGGGTGATAGATAAGAGAAAACTAAATCTATAAAGGAGCTAATATAGTTTGATAGTTTTAGGGATAGAAACGTCCTGTGACGATACGGGTATTGCTGTTGTAAAAGATGGATCGTTAATTTGTGAGGTAAGATCTACACAAGAAGAAGTTCACAAGAAGTTTGGCGGCGTGGTGCCAGAAGTTGCCTCTCGGGAACACTTTAAGACACTTTTACCACTTTATAACATGATAAAAGAAAGGTTTAGTGAACATATTGATGCGGTAGCTGTAACTGTAGGGCCTGGTTTACCTGGATCTCTTTCACTAGGCCTTTGCTTTGCAAAGACTATAGCCCTTTGTGAAAGAGTTAAAATAGTCGGAGTAAATCACCTTGAAGCGCATTTACTGGCATGTTTATTGGAATATCGCTATCCGAAGTTTCCTGCATTGGGGGTGATAGTCTCTGGTGGTCATACTGAGATGGTTTTGTGGAGTGGATGGGGCGTTTACAAGAGGATTGGTTGGACAGTGGACGATGCAATAGGTGAGGTAATAGATAAGATTGGCAGAGAAATGGGCATATCATACCCTGCTGGAAGCGAAATGGAAAGATTATCACGGAGCACAACGTATGAGATCAAGATACCAAAGCTAAAGATGGAAGGCTATATGATGAGCTTTAGCGGGATAAAGACAGCTGCTCTAAGAGAATTTAGAAAAATTACTTTAAAGGAAGATTATCCTGCATTTGCACTTGGGCTACAAAATTCTTTGTTTAGTTCTCTTTCTTCAAAGATTGAAAGAGTAGTACAAGACTATAAAATAAAAGAAATTGTCCTGGGCGGCGGAGTGGCTGCTAATAAGATTCTGAGGGATAAGGTGGGCGAAGTCTGTAGTAAACATAACTTGGGCTTTATAGTGCCATCTCCAAAATTTTGTGCTGATAACGCTGCTATGGTGGCAATTTGTGGCTATGACATGATTCTTAGAGGCATTTCAGATGACTTGAGTCTGGATTACAGATCGGATTGGAAGATAAAAGCCTGAATATTATCTCTATATTCAAAGAGCTTAAAACCAAACACAAAGCAAACCTGACTGTCTTAAATTGGTCAAAGTATTTTGGCCCTGGGATTCTAATTACTGTGGGATTTATAGATCCTGGTAACTGGGCATCGAACATTGCTGCTGGCTCTGATTACTCTTATAGCTTGCTGTGGATGGTTACTCTTTCTACAATAATGCTAATTTTGTTGCAGCAAAATGCATCAAAGATAGGTATGGTTACGGGACTTTGTATGTCTGAGGCTACTATGAAGTTTCTAAAGCCGATATACGGCTACTTGATTCTGGGGACTGCAGTGACTGCCTGCATTTTTACCTATTTTGCAGAGGTATTGGGGGCGGCGATTGCACTTAATATGCTGTTTAAGATACCTTTAATATTGGGTGCAGTTTTCACGAGCCTGATAGTGGTTTTTATGTTATATTCACAGTCTTATGCGCACATTGAAAAATATATTATAGCGTTTGTTTCTCTGATAGGTTTTTCTTTTATATACGAGCTCTCAATCATAAACGTCGACTGGAGAGCTGCTGTTGTTGGCTGGGTGGTACCCAGTATGCCTCACGGATCAATTTTTGTAATATTGAGCGTATTGGGCGCTGTAGTAATGCCTCACAACTTGTTTTTACACTCTGAGATAGTACAAAGCAGAAAGTTTGACATAAGCGATGAAAAAAAATTCAAAAAACAAATCAGGATGTCATACCTTGACACGATATTTTCAATGGGGATAGGTTGGGCTATAAATAGTGCGATGATCATCCTGGCTGCGGCAACCTTTTTTGCACATGGGCTTCACGTGGACGAGCTCCAAAAGGCACAAAAGATCCTTGTGCCACTGATTGGCGATACGTCGTCTCTTGTATTTGCGCTGGCGCTACTGTTTGCTGGCTTTTCATCCTCTATCACTGCATCTATGGCTGGGGGGACTATATTTGCCGGGATATTTTCTGAACCGTATGACGTAAAGGACATCCATACTAAGGGCGGAATATTCATAACAGTATTTTTCGCTCTGCTTTTAATGTTTTTTACATCAGACCCTTTTCAGGGCCTTTTGTTGTCTCAGGTGCTCCTTAGCTTTCAGCTTCCTATTACGATTATCTTGCAGTTGTATCTTACGTCTCGGACAAGCGTTATGGGTATATACAAAAATTCCAGGCTTTTAAACGCTATCCTTTGGATAATCGCAATAATTGTCATATATTTGAATGCGCTTTTGCTCTTGCAAACCTAATCAACGCACAAAAAAAATCTGCACTCTTCTGATTAAATCTTTGTATAATAAATAATTTTCACATTTTTTAAAATTATATTTTGGTATAAAGCTAGTTTAAATTAAAAATATAAAGAGTAAATGTAAATAAACTGAGAAAGGATCTAAGGAGAGAGAAATGATAATTTCAACATCAAATGTAGTTCTTTCAAGAAAATTCCACTTCTATCAGTGCTTCAGATGCAAAAAATGTGGATCCACTGGTGATAAATTTCCAAAACAATACTATTGCCTTTTCAGACAAGACTTATTCATTTGATCTAAATTCAGACGGAAAGCCTGTACAGATAAGCTTTCCTATGAATGGTAGCGGCTTTCTTGCGATGGACAAAAATAACGATGGCGTCATAAACAACGGCAGCGAGCTCTTTGGGCTAAATACTGGTAATGCTTTTAACGAGCTAAGCGCTTATGATTCTGACCACAATGGCTTTATATATGAAGGCGATCCCGTATATAACAAGCTAATTGTATTAACCAAAGATTCCTCTGGAAACGATCAAATATATTCTCTAAAGGATATGAATATTAGGGCGATAAGCCTTTAGAACACAGCAACAATTTATAACTTTAAGGACTCAAATAACGTTAGTCAGGTTGCTATGAAAAGAGCGGGATTCTATGTGTCGAATGATTTTAGCGCTGGTTGCGCAATAGAAGTTGATCTAAAAATTTAGGCTTTATTATGGACGTAAAGTTCTAAAAACTACACCTCAACCTCCTGAGAAATCAGGGGCTTTTTGTTATAACAACATAACTGTATATTCGATATTAACTACTTGACATATTATTTTAATATGCTATAAACAAAATAGTCATATCCTAACTTTCATTGAAAACTAAATTTTGTTTTGCTTCTCCCAAAGCTTTGAAAGGCTTTTTTAAAAGCCTTCAAAGAGCCTTTTACAGATGATTTCAATCTGCGAAAGAAGGAGGTGAAATCCCCCGAAAGCAAGAAATGATTCTGTAAAGAGGCTAATATATGAAACAAAAAAACTAAACTTTCCTAAAGGGGGATTTTGAAAGTTGAAAAAATTAGCTTTTGTTTTCGTAGTAGCATCACTAATTACCTCCCTTGCAGTTCCCGCTTTTGCAGGGCCATTCTCTGATGTGCCAGCTAATTCTTGAGGCATATATCATAAATTCCCGTGCTATTGTAACGAGGTCGGCGGTTCTACTCCTAATTTTTCATATAATTGAATCTATTTTTTAGTTATTTCGCCTAAATGTATTTTTTTGTTGGGTAGTTCAAAGCATTCTATTACATCTAATTCATCAAGCATCTCCTGCATCGTATAGTCTTTAAACAGGTTATTGTCCTGAATAATAATTTAAATAGAATTTTTGTTTATCAACAATCATCGCTACATATAACATACTATTTAACGATGAAAAAAGCAAGAAAAATCCTATTTAACAATGTATTGGCGGAAGTTTGTTTAATGACTCGTATATTAAAGCGGGAATACAGGTTGTACGGCAACTTTGAACGTAAGCGCGTATGGTTTTATCCCTTATGTATTTTATCTATATATTTTCCCAATTTCAAATTTATTACAAATTGTATTTAAGGATGGCGCAAAGAGAAAATTGATAAGGCTAAAGACATAGGATACATTACTAAATTTATTGTGAAAAATATAATAAATTTTTTGAAGGAGAAATTAAGAATATTATTGGATTATAATAATAAAAAATTAAATTAGTAATATTTTTAATTAGTAAAAAAATAGTAAAAATAATATTATTTTAATTAATATTTAGAGTTCATATTATTAGAAATGGCTTTATATTATATAAAATTTGACTTAAAAATCTTTAAATCAATTAGTAATTTTTAAATAATTGATAAAAATTGTGTATATATGTATTTTACTTTTGAATGTTATAATCTTAAAAAGTTGACATATAAGTAAGTAATTTACTTACTTATACAAACTGGCTGACAATTCTGATAGAAGGGAGGATAGGACATAGGATATATAAGTTTTTAAGTTTTCTATTGTCTTATTTTTAATTTAAGGGGGATAGTAAATGAGCAAAACAAATTTCAGGTGGGTTATTATAGGTTTAGTCTTTTTTATTACTGTTATTAACTATGTAGACAGAAGTGCAATTGCATTTGCAATGCCGATTTTAAGTAAATTATTTCATTTGAGTCCAGAGGACATCGGTCTAACTTTAGGAGCTTTTAATATTGGGTACGCTTTGATGGTTTTTGTGGGAGGTTTACTTGTTGACAATTGGGGTGCTAGAAAAGTTTGGTTTTGGGGGGCGCTAATTTGGTCAGCGAGCATATTCTCAACAGCTTTTGCGACAGGATTAGCATACCTTTTTACTGTGAGACTAATTCTTGGTTTGGCTGAAGGTCCAAATTTTCCTGCCATGAATAGGGTAGTGGGCGATTGGTTACCGTTAAAAGAAAGATCTACTGCCTTAGCAAATGGTTTGGTTGCTGTTCCCTTTGCATTGATGATAGGTGGTCCTATTGTTACATCCCTTTCAACATTATTTGGTTGGCAGGTTATGTTTATGATCCTTGGTATTGTGGGTATGATTTGGGCACCCGTCTGGCTTTATTTCTTTAGAAACTTTCCAGAAAGGTCAAAATTTGTAAACGATGAAGAGCTAGCTTATATTAGAGAAGAAGCTAATGTTGATAGAAACAGAACAAGTCATGAGATTAGACGTGAACACACTAATGTACCAAAAGGTCTTTGGAAATTTTTGCTCACCAATCCTACACTTTTATCTAATGATTGGGCATTTTTTGTGTTTGGTTATAATTTGTTTTTCTTTATGGGATGGTTACCGACATTTTTGGATAAAACTTATCATATGAATGTTATGAAAATTGGTTTGTTTACTGTTTTACCCTGGGCGTTGGCTACGATTTTGCTATTTCTTGACGGTAGACTTTGTGACAGAATTTTTGCAGCTACAAAAAGCTTAAGGAAAGCTCGCTCACATCCGATCTGGATAAGCCAGCTTTTAAGTGGTTTAAGTCTTATTCCCATTATACTTTATCATGACGTAAACATTGCAATGATATTTATTGCTTTGGCTGTTGGCCTGGGTATGGCTGCAAATCCAAATTATTATGCTACAAACATTGATGTTATTAGACAAAGATCTGGAACGGCGCTTGGCATAATGGACTTTGGATTTGCTGTGGCAGGGCTTATTGCATCTACTTTGACGGGTTTGATTGTTCAAGTTACAGGTTCTTTTGCAGGTGCTTTTGGATTTTTGCTCTTTCTTAATCTTACATCGGTACTTGGTGTACTCTTGTTTCACCATCCGGATAGAGAAAAATTTCAGGCCTAAAAACAATAAATTTCCAGGTGAGTTTAATATTCTCACCTGGAAAAAATTATAAAGCAAATTAAAGAATTTTGTTTCTTGGACAATTAGGTTCTATAGAAAGAGTTCTTAAGAAAGGAGGGAAGATATCTCTGGCTTTAAGGACTTAGTCTTTAGGAAAAAGAAAAACTTTTCTTAAAGATTAAGTTAGATCTATAGTATGAATCTTAGTAAAAGGAGATGAAGGTTTTGAAATCGAAACTAAAAAAGGAGCTAAATCTTCTAGATCTAACAATGTTAGGTCTTGGCGGAATAGTTGGTTCTGGCTGGCTCTTTGCTTCCCAAAAAGCAGCTAATCTTGCTGGACCTGCTGCAGTTTTTGCCTGGGTTATTGGCGGGATATGTGTATTTTTCATTGCTCTCGTTTATGCTGAACTTTCAGGAATGCTTCCAGAATCAGGTTCTTTGATCCGATATCCACAATATACTCACGGAAATTTTGTCAGCTATGCTTTAGCTGTCGCACTGATTATAGGCGACTCTTCAGTTATAGCTATTGAAGCTCTTGCGACAGTTCAATTTGCAAGTTCTTATCTACCATTTTTATACAATAACCATCAGGTAACATTTATAGGTTGGATTTTTACGATGGGCATAATAGTAATTTATTTTTTGCTAAATTATTGGAGCATAAGAATTGCTGGCAAAACTAATACAATTGTTACGATATTTAAATTTTTTACTCCGACTGCAACGGTTTTGGTTTTGTTTACTGTTTTTAATCCGATGAACCTTACTCAGTATGGTGGCTTTGCTCCATTTGGTTTTCCTGCTATCCTGGCTGCGGTATCAAGCGGAGGCATTATTTTTGCATACCTGGGATTTAGACAGGCTGTAAACCTTGCAGGTGAGGCGAAAAATCCAACGAAGGATGTTCCTTTGGCGGTAGCTTTAGCTGTGGGATTAGCGATAGTATTGTATGTTTGTTTGCAGCTGACTTTTGTAGGATCTTTGCCTCCTCAAGAAATTGCAAAGGGTTGGGGGCATATTAACTTTAGGTCACCTTTTGCTGAAATATTGCTATTGTTGAATATTCATTGGCTGGCTACTATAGTATTTGCTGACGCTGTAATATCTCCTTCTGGTACCGGTCTAATTTATATGACTTCAACCTCAAGGATTATAAATGCTCAATCTTTAAACGGTATTTTCTGGAAAATATTTGTAAAAGTTGATGAAAAGACTGGCGTTCCAAGATATGCCCTCTGGCTGAGTTTGATACTTGCTCTAATCTGGACTGCTCCCTTCCCGTCATGGAACAAATTGGTGGGTGTCGTTTCGAATGCAATTGTATTGACTTACATGATTGGTCCTGTAAGCGTAGTGAGTCTTAGAAAATTTGCTCCAAATCTTTATAGGCCATTTAAAGCTGAACCAATAACTCTTATATCTTTAATAGCATTTATTGTATGCACACTTCTCATAGACTGGAGCGGATGGTCAAACGTTTCTGTTTTAATTGCTGTAGACTTAATAGCTTTTTTACTCTATTTCTACTTTGTGGCTACTAGAGATGAATTGAAGAAAGACCTTGGTAAAAATGTAAAATCAGGAATTTGGCTTATATTCTATATGCTTTTTATCGCTCTTATGAGCTACATTGGAAGCAAGCACTTTGAGGGACTTGGTATTATAGAATATCCGTTTGATCAGCTTATATTGATTGCTGTATCAATAATTTTCTTCTTCTGGGCAGTAAATAGTGCGCATTACACTGATGATATTAAGGAGATTGTAGAAGAAAGAGGAGATGAAGTATCGAAATTTGTAGCAAAGTAGTTAAATAATATATAATAATTAAAATTATTATTACTGAGGGCGCTTATAAGCGCCCTCAGTAATTCAGAAGGTGATTATATGGAAAAAACTTATAACGTTTTAATTGTGTTTGTACTTTCTATACTACTAAATGTTCCTTTTGGTAGGTTAAGATCAAAAGTTAATAAGTTTTCTAAAAAATGGTTTTTATATGTTCATCTCCCAATACCTTTTATAGCCTTACCAAGAATTTTTCTAGGTATAAGTGTATACTTTATACCGCTTTTGGTAATTGGTTCTGTAATAGGACAGGTCATAGGAGCAAGATTTAACTTCAAAATTAGATAGGCATTTAGACTTCCAAATTATTGCTATTCTTTTTACAAGTTGATATCATTTATATATGCTAAAACATATCTTTGCAAGAGTTGAAGGAATAGTTCAAGGAGTTGGTTTTAGACCATTTATATATAGACTAGCTAAAGAACTATCTTTGAATGGTTATTGTTTAAACGATACTGAAGGAGTAACTATTGAGGTTGAAGGAGAAGAAGAAAATCTAAGTAAATTTTTGATAGCAATAAAAAATGATTTTCCACCTCTAGCAGTAGTTAGCAGTATTCGTTCAGAACAAAGAGAAATGGTGGGATATAGGGGTTTTGTCATAGACAAGAGCAAACAAACCGACAAAAAGACAACTTTTATACCTCCTGATACGAATGTGTGTGATGATTGTCTTAGGGAGCTATTTGATAAAACTAACAGAAGATTTCACTATCCATTTATAACCTGTACAAACTGTGGACCTAGATTTAGTATTATCTATGACATTCCATATGACAGGAAGAATACTACTATGAACCCTTTCGAACTTTGTCCCGAATGCAAAAGAGAATATTCTGATCCACTTGATAGAAGATTTCATACACAACCTACTGCTTGCCCTTTATGTGGTCCTAGCGTTTATTTATATGACAGAGACAAAAACCTAATAAAAGATAACGTTGATGATATAGTAAAAGAAACTTATAATCTCCTAATGAATGGGAAAATAGTTGCAATTAAAGGTTTAGGGGGGTTTCATCTTGCAGTTGATGCAAAAAACGACGAAGCTGTTTTAGAACTAAGAAAAAGGAAAAGAAGGCCATTTAAGCCGTTTGCCCTTATGGCAAATATTAATGCAGTTAGTGATTTTTTATATACTACAAAAAAGGAACTAGAGCTTCTTACTTCAAGGGCAAGACCTATAGTTTTATTAAAACAAAAAGAGAAAGCTTTAGAAAAAATTAGTAGGTATATAGCTCCTGACTTAACTTATATTGGAATAATGCTTCCATATACACCGTTTCAGTATCTTTTATTTGATAAAGATAAAGCTATGATTCTGGTTATGACCAGCGCGAATTTATCTGATGAGCCAATCGTATATAAAGACGACGTAGCTTTTGAAAAACTTTATGATATTGCTGATTATTTTGTTACATATAATAGAGAAATTGCAATTCAAAGCGATGATAGCGTAATGTTTGTTTTGAACGAAAAAGAGTTCTTTGTCAGGCGTTCGAGAGGATTCGTTCCAATTCCCTTCTTTACAAAAAAATTTAGAAAACATATCTTTGCAGCAGGAGCAGATCTGAAGAGCAGTTTTGCGCTATCTAAAGATAATGTAATTTTTTTGAGCCAGTATCTTGGCGATCTTGAATCTGTTGATACCTATAGTGTTTATAAAAATACTCTTGCTCATTTTGAGAAGGTTTTCGATATAAAGCCTGAAGTTTTTATTTCTGATCTACACCCAAATTATTTTACCACGAGGCTTACAGATGAAATATCTCTTAATTCAGAGAGACTCTTTGTTCAGCACCATCACGCACATATTGCGGCTGTGATGGAAGAGCACGGTATTTACGATGAAGTTATAGGACTTGCATTTGATGGAACAGGATATGGCACGGATGGAAGAATATGGGGTAGCGAATTTTTGCTTGCTAATAGAAAAGAATTCAAAAGAGTTTTTCATTTTTCATATTTTAAGTTGCCAGGCTCTGAAAAGGCAATTAAAGAAATATATAGGATCGGGCTTTCTTTGCTTTACGACTTAGGGTTAACCGATATTGAATTGGCAAAATTTATAAAAATTGTGGATAGAGATAGTATAGAAATCATTTTAAGTATGTTAAATAAGAACATAAATTGTCCGCTAACTTGCAGTATTGGAAGGCTCTTTGATGGCGTTGCTGCAATATTAGGGGTTTCAAGTGTTGTAAGTACTGAAGCTGAAGCTGCACAAAAACTGGAAGAATTAGCTTTAACTGGGAAAAAAATTTATCCATTTGAAATAGATCTTGACTTATCTAATGAAGTAGAAATTCCTGTCAATCAAATAATAAAAAATATATTGGAGATGAAAGAAAAAGGCGTGCCTGTTGAGGATATTGCCCTATCCTTTCACAATGCAATATCACAAATCAGCGTAAATTGTGTTCAGGCTATTTATGATATGCACAAAATCAGAAAAGTTGTGCTATGCGGAGGTGCATTTGTAAATAAAATATTGTTGAAAAGAATCTGGGAGGCCTTAGAACTTTTTGGTTTTGAAGTTTTTTTGCCTCATAGGATTCCTTTAAACGACTCCTCTATTGCTCTTGGCCAAATATCTGTTGGAAAGGAATTGATAAAATAAATTCTTTATGTTTTTAAAAATTTTATGGTAGTATAGAATTTGCATTGTTTTTTCTAAATTTGAGGAATATGTCAAAAATTAAAAGGTTTACTTTAATAAATATTCTAATTTTTTTAGGGTATCTATTGCTTTCTTGGATTCCCTCTTTATTCTTTCCTGGTATTTCGCCTTTCTGGCCACCAGATGCGTTTGCAGTTTTTTCAGTACTTATATGGAGAGAATATCCTCTTCCTGGCATATTTTCGGGATTATATTTTGCAAGCTTATTGTTTTTTAATGGGGGGATAAATTTTTCATTTTTTGTGGCTTTTATAGATACTTTTTCGCTTTTGATTAGCCTTCTTATTGTGAAAAGACTTAGATTTGATTTTAGAGATGTATTCAAGGACGTTAAAAATTTTCTAATTTTTGCAATTTTTTTAGGTATCATAAAACCGCTTATTTCATCTTTGTGTGTTTCATTTATCTTTTTAACTTATGGAAGGATTGTTTATAGTGATTTATTAAATTTTATAGAAAATTGGTTTATATCAGAATTTGCTACTATTATATCTATTACACCATTTCTTTATTTGCTGTGGATTAAGAGGAGAAATTTGGTAAACGTATTTAAATCAAAGAAAGATATTGTAGAATTTTTTGTTCTCATCATTTTAACTATTACTTTATGGTATCTTTGCTTCATATTGCCAAATTTAGACGATGGTATGAGAATAGGGCTATTATTCGTTGTAATTTTGCCTACTGTTTGGTCTGTATTTAGCCTCGACTTTCTTATTACTTATTTTCTTATTTCTTTAGTATTTTTGTTAATGTTTTATGCCACTATATTTGGATTTGGGCCATATTATTTACTTATGAAAGGCAATCCCATTTTTGATGTTGAAGTTTTTTCTTCTGCAATGAGCTTTGCTGTACTGCTATTTTCTGTATTGAAGAACCAAATAGAAAAAGGACAGGCTTTTAACAGTGCAATGATAGAGCACACTCTTGCTGGAATAGTTGTATTGAAAAATAGAGTAATTTTATCAGTTAACAAAAGATTTTTAAATATGCTTGGATATAAAAATATTAACGATCTTATTGGGAAAAGTTCAAAGATCCTGTATTTTGATAATGAACATTTTGAAAGGACAGGAAAGCTTTATGAAGATCTTGCTACTAAAAAGACTGCTCAGTTAAGAGACGTTAAACTTTTAAAAGCTGATGGAGGATATATAATTTGTGATATTTCTGGCGGAGTTATAAACGAAGAAGAGAATCTGATGGATTCAGTGACTGTCTGGACCTTTTTTGACGTTACAGAAAGGTATCAAATGCAAAGGGCGAAAGAACATGAGTATGTAAATAAGCTAAAGAAATTATCTATAATCAACACTCTCAGAGCAAATGTGAATAAAATAATTTTAAGCACAGAATCTGAGAAAGACCTTTTTCAGTCTGTATGCGATCTTACTCTTTATTATACAAAAATGCTTTTTTCTTATATAGCATGTCCAAACCCCAACGGTGAAATAATCTTTTATGCAAAATCAGGAAACACTGACTTTTTAAATCAAATAGATTTTAGCGTAAATTTAGATGAGAACAGAGGCAAAAACCTTATGTCTTATGTTTGGAATACAAAAAAGCCTGTCTATATCCAATCTTATGAAGAATTTGATGTGTCTAAAAACATTAAAGAAAAATTATTAGCTCTAGGCGTTAGATCAGGGGCTGGTTTGCCAATATACTTTCATGAGAAGTTGTATGCTATATTTATTTTAGCAAGTGACGAACCTAATTATTTCGATTCAGAACTAAAAGAGGCTTTGGAAGATTTGGTGAGAGATATTTCCAATGGTCTTGAGAGGATTGAGCTTTTGCAAACTGAACGAAATCTTATGATAATTCAGGAAGCGCTTCTTGAGAATACTTTGGCTGGAGTTGTAATGACTAAAGAAGAAAATATTATTAACGTAAATTCAAGGGCATTAAGTATTTTTGGATATCATTCGGCTGTTGATCTAATGGGTAAATCTATGAATATCTTATTTTCTTCTGAAGTTGAGTATGAAAAAATAAAGAAGTTTTATTCTGATACTAAGGATAATAAAAAGGTTTTTATAAACAACATAAAGATGATAACACAGAATAAAAAGGAGATTTACTGTGATATAGGGTTTTGCCTTGTAAAAATAAAGGACGAAGAATTAGCTATATGGACGCTTATTGACGTTACCGATAGATTTAATTTAGAAATTAAGCTACACGATCAAGCAAGAATTGACCCTCTTACTAATTTGCTAAATAGAAGGGCTTTAATGGAAGATTTACAATACTTTGTAGCAAGGGCGAAAAGAAATAAAAGTGTGTTTGCAGTATGCATGATAGACCTTGACGATTTCAAAGTTGTAAACGATACATTTGGACACAGTATGGGGGACAAGCTTCTGAAAGAATTTGCAAACAGGCTTAGGTTAAATCTTAGATCTAGCGATCTAGTTGCAAGAATTGGAGGGGATGAATTTATAGTTCTAATAGATGGACTTAATAATGAAGAATATTTAAATCAACTAAAGAGTGCTTTTAATAGGATACATCTTGCAGTTGAGGAAGATTATGAATTAATACCTGGAAAAAGTGTAAGAATCGAGATGTCATTGGGGGCATCAATTTACCCGATTGATTCAACCAAGCCAGAAGAATTAATTAGAAAGGCTGATATTGCAATGTATCAAATAAAACAACAAAAAAATAATAGAGTAAATTGGTGGCAAATTGGTGTAAAATAGAAGTTAAATAATTTATTACTTATGAGGTTTATTATGGAGAACAAACTTTTTTCGAGGATCAAAATAAGAGATTTAGAATTTAGAAACAGGATCTTTATGTCGCCAATGTGTCAATATAGTGCGGTTGATGGAATTATTAATGAGTGGCACATTACACACTATCTACCCGTTCTATTGGGTATGATCGTTGATCCCTATCAAGCTGAACATATCCTTTGTACTGAACAAGCCGACGTTGTGCTTCTTGGCAGAGAATTACTTAGAAACCCATATTGGCCACTGTATGCAGCAAGGATATTAAAACAAAATATAGAATGGCCTGTTCAATACTTAAGAGCCAAGCTAAATTAATTAGATTCACTACATTTGGCTTTGTATCTATCATAAAAGTTAAATATGTGTCTTATTCTATCTACTAAGGGCGGATGGGAATAGTTAAAAAATACATAAAGAGGATGGGGTATAGGATTGGACAGATTATCTTTATATAATTTAATGAGAGTATTTTTAAAAGTTTCTGGATCCATGGTTAACTTTATTGCAAATTCATCTGCTTGATATTCGTTTAATCTTAGTAGTGGCATAAATATTAAGTTAAAAATTATGTTTCCAAGCGGCAAAAATATTGTGAAGATTATAAATATTTTGTTATATAAAGAATTGTTAAAACCAAAAATATTAGATATGCAGTTCATTTGAAGTAATTTTTCGCTGATAAACATAGCTAAAATTATAACTAAAGCATTTAGCAAAAACATTTTAAAAATATGATTATGTTTAAAGTGCCCTAGTTCATGAGAAAGAACCGATATTATTTCAGAGTGATTGTGATTTTTAAGAAACGTATCAAACAAGACTAATCTTTTTTTCTTTCCAAAACCTGTAAAATAAGCATTTGAGTGAGTTGATCTCTTTGAAGCGTCCATTATAAAGACGTTTTCAAGAGAAAATCCTGTTTTTTCTAAAATATCCTTTATTTTTGATTCCAATTCTATATCTGATAGAGGTGTAAACTTGTTAAACATCGGAGCAATAAATATTGGATAAATATATAGAATAAGGAAACTTAACAATATAAGAAAACAAGACGATAATATCCACCAAATTGGTCCTGATATATATATAAAATTTATTATTATGAATGAGATCACAAAAAGTAAAATTATTCCTAAAATTGTCTGTAAACACATATCTTTCAAAAATAATCTTTTTGTTATTTTGCTAAAGCCGAAAAATTTTTCAATATAGAAGGTGTCAATAATAACAAAGGGAAGATCTACTACTTTAAATATGGCATAAAAAGAAATAAATAATAAAAAAGCTTTTACAAATTCAAATGTTTGGAACTTATAAATTTCTGCAGATATTGATTGGATAATGTTTAATGCAAATAAATAAAAAAATATAAGAATTTCTATAGTTCCTTTAATTATTTGAGTGGCTATTTTAGATTTTTGGTATTTTATTAGGAGTACCGGGTTTTCAACAGGGAATATTTTTTTAATTTTTTCTAAATTGTTTATGTTAATGTTCTTGAGATTTAAAAATTCTAAAAAGACTCCAAACAAATTTACTATTATTACGAGAAAAATAAATATATATCCTGTCTGTTGCAAAGATATCCTCCGTAAAATAAATATTTTGTTTCTAACATACTAATTATACTAGTAATATAATTATTTTCAGTTTTCAAAAAAAAATAAATATTTTGTAGTAGAATAAAAGTAACAAAAATAATTAAGAGCAAGCTACAAATAAATACTTAAATTGCCAGGAGGAAATTTTGAAAGGCAAAGTTGTAAACTGTGCTATCTCAACTGAGAGAGGAGTTCCAAAAAACAGCGTTCAATGCATTGAACTTATCGAAAATTATGGAGCAGTTGGAGATGCACATGCCGGTCTTTCACAAAGACAAGTTAGTGTTTCAAGTTTGTCTACCTATTCGAAAGGGATTGCGAAAGAACTTAACTTGAAACCAGGTGATTATGCTGATAATATTACAGTTGAGGGAATAGATGTATATAAGATGAGCGTAGGCACTAAATTTAAAGTTGGAAAAGAGGTTGTGTTACAAATAGTTGAGATAGGCAAGGGCCCAAATGAACATCTTGAAAAGTCTAGGTATTTGCAGTTTAATAGACCCTATAATCAAATGTTAAAAGAGGGCGTATTTTGTAAGGTTTTAAAAGGTGGCAAGGTTTGCATAGGTGATATTGTAGATTTTGATATTTGATGTTTGACAATTTTTAAAAGGATTTTTATAATAGCTTCGTTTGAAAGGTAGGGTTTCAGATGAGAGTAGATGTCTCGCAAATCCTTGATGATGTGGGAAGCAGTATCAGGATTAAGACTCAAGAAGCTGCTCAATTTGATGAGCCCTCTCTTGAATTTTGTTCACCAATTGATTTTGATTTGACTTTGACGAATGTAGGAAAGGCTATACTGGTACAGGGCAAAATTAAGGGAACGCTTGTGATGGAGTGTGCAATCTGTCTTAATAAGTTTAAGCAGAGGATTGAGTTTGAGTTAAACGATGAATTTGTTAAGGGTAAGCCTAATGAAGATCAATTTGCAATTCATGGTAAGGAAATTGATCTTTCGGAATTGTTGAGGCAAGAATTTTTGTTGTGGTTTCCAATGAAACCCGTTTGCGTTCTTTGTAGAGAAGATATTAAGGAGGTTAATATTAGTGGGAGTACCAAAAAAACGTCGTTCTAAAATGCGTCAAAATACAAGAAGGCCGTATATCATAGAAGGTGATATGCCAAATATTATTACTTGCCCTCATTGCGGAGCTCCAACACTTTCGCATAGGGCATGTTCTAAGTGTGGAACATATAGAGGTAGGGTTGTTCTTACAACCAAAGCAGAAAAGGCGGAAGAATAAATATTAGGATAAGATCATAACAACTTGATTTCTATAGCTTTTGACCTTTTAGGCGGAGATAGGGCACCTGAAGAAACTGTGCGCGGTCTCGTGCTTGCAATGGAGGCGAGATCGGATTTTGTTACTTATGCTGTAGCCACAAAAGAAATTTTTGATAGATATCAAAAAGTTTTATATCCCTTTTTGTCTTCAGATAGATTAAAAGAAATTATTTGCGAAAAAGTTTTTGAAATGGACGACGAACCTGTAAAAGCTTGGAAAGAAAAAAGGGGATCTAATTTGCATAAGATGATAGAGTTAGTTAATGAAGGAGTTGCTTCTGGTTGTGTATCTCTTGGTAGTACAGGTGGATGCTTGGTTGCAGGTACATTAGGAATAGGTAGGTTGAAAGGGATTGAAAGGCCTGCGATAGGCGTTCTTTTGCCCTCGAAGCGGGGAGGATTTCTTCTAATTGATGCTGGAGCAAATGTTGATGTAAAGCCCAAAAATATTCTAGATTTTGCTAGAATGGGTAGTGTATATATGAAATTTCTTGGTTTTGAAGATCCAAGCGTCGGTCTTTTTAATGTGGGGGAAGAAAAGAGTAAGGGAGATAGACTAAGACAAGAGTCTTACGAGCTTCTTTCGAAAAGTGATATTAATTTTGTTGGCAATATGGAAGGTAAGGATGCTTTTTTTGGGAAGTGCAATATTCTAGTTTGTGATGGCTTTATTGGAAATATTTTTTTAAAAACTACAGAAGGAGTCTCAGATTATTTAAGATATGAAATGAGAGACGCTATAAGACAAAATTTTATGACAAGATTAGGGGGAATGCTTTTGTATCCAGCTTTGGCAAGAATAGTAAAGCGTGCTGATTATTCTAATTATGGAGCTGCTCCTCTTTTAGGAGTAAAAAAAGTCTTTTTAATTGGTCACGGAAGAAGTGGACGTATTGCTGCAAAGAATGCTATATTACAGACTGTAAAACTTTGTTCTGAAAATTTAATAGAAAAGGTAAAAATTGTAGGTGAAAGTTAAGGACGTAGGGATATATGGTTGGGGCTCATGTGTACCTGAAGGCGTAGTTACAAATTTCGAGCTTGAAGGTATGGTTTTGACCTCAGATGAGTGGATAAAAGAGAGAACTGGTATTTTAAAAAGGCACGTTGCGTGTAGAGGTGAAAAAACCTCTAATCTGGCTATCACTGCTTTACAAAATGCAATGAAATTAGGGGATGTAAATCCCGATGAGATTGATCTAATTATTGTGGCAACGTCTTCTCCAGACATGCTTTTTCCTGCTACTGCCTGTATTGTACAGGATGCTATTGGGGCAAAAAGAGCTGCTGCTTTTGATTTGTCACTGGCATGTACTGGTTTCGTATATGCTCTTTGTGTGGGATCGCAATTTATACAAAATGATTCTTATAAGTGTGTTGCAGTTGTTGGAGCAGATATTCTTACAAGATTTATTGACTGGTCTGACCGAAAAACAGCAATACTTTTTGGTGATGGTGCAGGCGCCTGTATTTTGAAGAGTAAGCCCGGTAATGAGTGGTGGTTTTTTTTGGGAAGTGATGGAAGCGGTGCAGATCACCTTAAGATATCAGGGAGTGGTTCTAGTAATCATGATCGCTTTGAAACTTTTCAAAAAAGATTGCCAACTATACAAATGAACGGACAGGAGGTTTTTAAATTCGCTGTAAGGTCTATGGTTCAATCTGTGAAGAATGTTATTGAAGAATCTAAGTTAAGCTTTGATGACATATCAAAGATTATTCCTCATCAGGCAAATAAGAGGATAATAGAGTCAGTAAGAAAGCATCTTAAATTAGAAAGTGAAAAGTTTTATGTTAACGTAGAGCGCTTTGGTAATACTTCAGCAGCGTCAATTCCTATTGCTATTGATGAAGCTTATAGATCTGGTGTTATCAAGGCAGGCGATAAGATAGTTCTTGCCGCATTTGGTGCAGGTTTTGCATTTGGATCGGGGTTGATATCTTTATGAGTAAAAAAACTGTTTTGCTTTTTCCAGGGCAAGGCTCGCAATATTTGAATATGCACTTAAAGTTGAGCGAGAAGTCTCAAGAATTTGTAAGAAAGATATTGGAAGATTTAAATTTGACAAATATATTAAAATTAATGTCAACATCTGAAGAGTCTTTACTGCCTACCAATGTTTCACAGGTTGCTATTTTAGTAACGAGCTTAGGTTTTTTGAAAGATCTAAGCGATAGAGGCTTTAACTTTGAGGCGTCTGCTGGCCACAGCCTTGGAGAATATGGAGCCTTGGTTGCTGCAGATGTTCTTTCCTTTAAAGATGCTCTGAGATGCGTGTATATTAGAGGTCATCTTATGGGCGAATGTGCTGCAAGATATGGAGGTAGTATGGTAGCTTTGCTCGGATTTGAAAGGGAGATGATTGAACATATTTGCAAAGAAGCTTCACGTTTCGGAATATGTGTTGTAGCAAATGAAAATTCTACTCAACAAATAGTAATTTCTGGTGAAAATGATGCAATAGGCTGGGTTTTGGAAAATTACAAAAAATTTAATATAAAGAAGGCTATAAAGTTAAAGGTCGAAGGTGCATTTCACTCTCCTCTTATGGAAGACGCAGCAAAAGAGTTTAAAAAATTTTTAGAGAGTCTGGAGTTTAAAGATTTTAAAGTGCCAGTTTATAAAAATATTGATGGGCTTCCTTACAAAGATACTAAATGTATTCCAGATATTTTATCAAAGCAAATAATCAGTCCGGTAAAATGGATTGATACTATTGAGAATATTATTCGTGATGGATATGAAAATTGTGTTGAAGTGGGTCCAAAAAATATCCTTACAACAATGTTAAGGCGCTGGACTAAGCTAGAGTGTAGTGCCTTGGATGGAGAGTGATTGAATATGACATTAGAAGGAAAGGTGGCTCTAGTTACTGGTTCGAGCAGAGGCATAGGTAAAGCTATAGCTAAAGCCTTTGCTATGGATGGAGCGAAGGTTTTGATTAATTATGCTTCTAAAGACGAGGCAGCTAAAGAAATTAAAGAAGAATTAATCAGTATGGGATGTACAGCTGAAATTTTTAAGGCTTCAGTTGAAAGAGAGGCTGAAGTAAAAGCGCTTTTCGAACAAGTGGATAATTTATTTGGTAGAATAGACATCCTTGTGAATAATGCTGGAATAACTAGAGACGCATTAATACTAAGAATGACAGAATCCCAATGGGATGAGGTAATAGATGTTAATCTTAAAGCTGCTTTTTTGTGTTCAAAGGAGGCTGCTAAGAGGATGATAAAACAAAAGAGTGGCAGAATTATAAATATTTCTTCAGTTATTGGACAAATAGGGAATCCAGGTCAAGCTAATTATTCTGCTTCAAAAGCAGGATTATTTGGTTTGACGAAGTCTCTTGCAAAAGAACTAGGTTCAAGAGGAATACTTGTCAATTCTATTGCTCCTGGTTATATTGTTACAGATATGACATCAGGGCTTTCCGATGAGATAAAAAACAAACTACTTTCATCGATTGCCTTGGGTAGGCTCGGTACTCCTGAAGACGTTGCTGATGTTGCACTGTGGTTGGCTAAATCTGCGAATTATGTGACGGGGCAGATTATTTCTGTAAATGGTGGCATGTTTTAAATTTGAAAGGAGGTGAACTTAATGAGTGAGAATGAAATATTTGATAGAGTTAAAAAGATTATTTCAAATCAGCTTGGAATAGAAGAGGGAACAATAGAAATGAATTCTTCCTTTGTTGATGATTTGGGAGCTGACTCTTTGGACACAGTTGAGATGGTTATGGCTTTTGAGGAGGAATTCGGAGTTGAAATTCCAGATAAAGAGGTTGAGAAAATTAAAACCGTTGGAGATGCTGTAAAATTCCTATACGAGAAAGTAGGAGAATAGAAATTCTTAATTTAAAATAAATTTAAAAATTTGTTTGGTTATTATAAATTTTTTTGGGAGTAAGCAAAATTTGAAGAGCAGTATCCTTAAACCGCTTAAAATTGGAAAAATAACTATCCCCCTGCCAATTTTGCAGGGGGGAATGGCTATTAGAGTATCCACTGCACCCCTTGCAGGAGCTGTGGCAAGGGAAGGTGCAGGTGGCATTATTGCTGCAACTGGAATGGGTGATGAAGAACTTATAAATCAAATCAAATTGGCAAGAGAGATCTCTGAAGGTAATGGAGCTATTGGTATAAATGTAATGTTTGCTTATAGCCAATTTGAGAGAGTTGTTAAGACAGCTATTGCAGAGGGAATCGATTTTATTGCTACTGGTGCTGGATTCTCGAGAGACATCTATAAATGGGCTAAAGAATCTGAAACGCCTATTTTACCCATTGTTTCTTCTGCTAAATTGGCCAAACTTGCCGAGAAGTTGGGAGCAAGTGCAATAATACTCGAAGGTACAGAAGCAGGAGGTCATCTGGGTACTGACAGATCTACCTGGGACATTATGCCTGAAATTTTGGAAGTTATTTCTATTCCGCTTATAGTAGCTGGTGGAATTTATTCTGGCAAAGAAATGGCTAGAGCTTTAAAGATGGGAGCTAGTGGGGTTCAGGTAGCTACAAGATTTATTCTTTCAGAAGAATGTGACGTTAGTCCTGTCTTTAAAAAGGTTTTATTAGAGGCAAAAGCTGAAGATGTGGTTAAGATAATGAGTTCGGTGGGTTTTCCTGGAAGGGCTATTCTTACCCCGTTATCAAAAAAGATTATTGAAGGTAATCCCCCTAAGCCGAAAGTATGTGAGGGTTGTATAAAAAAGTGTACTCGATCTTTTTGTATAAGATTAGCTCTAGAATCGGCAAGGCTTGGTGATTATGAGAATGGGCTTTTCTTCAGCGGTTCAAACGTTTTCAGGTATAATGATATTCTTCCCGTGAAGACAATTATAGAAAATTTTGTACATGAAGCCGAGGAGGAGCTGTCATGAGAAAGCGCGTAGTTGTTACAGGGATGGGTTGTGTTACCCCTCTTGGTAATAATGTAGATATGTTTTGGAATATGCTTAAAAATGGGAAAAGTGGTATAATTAAAATTGATGATTTTAAACAGGAATTTCCATCTATGATTGCTGGTAGAGTTAGAAATTTTGCTCCTGAGAAGTATTTTGATAAAAAGGACGTAAGACGTACTTCTAAGTTTGTTCAATTTGCGGTGGCTGCTGCTCAAGAAGCAATTGAAGATTCAGGGCTTTTGGATATTGTTGATAGATCTAATATAGGCGTATGTATCGGTTCAGGAGTTGGCGGAATAGATATTATGGAAGAACAGGCTGTGGTTCTCTATGAAAAAGGACCGATGAAAGGATCGCCATTTATGGTTCCCATGATGATAGTAAATATGGCTTCCGGATACGTAGCTATTAAATTTGGATTGAAGGGGCCTAATTTTGCGCCTGTTTCAGCTTGTGCTTCAAGTAATCACGCTATTGGAGAAGCATTTAGAAGTATAGTTTACGGAGATGCTGATATTATGCTTTGTGGAGGGGCAGAAGCTGCTGTTACTCCACTTGCAATAAATGGTTTTTGTGTGATGAGAGCATTGTCTACCTGTAGAAACGACACGCCAGAACTTGCAAGTAGACCATTTGATAAATCAAGAGATGGGTTTGTAATGGGAGAAGGATCTGGCATAATAGTTTTAGAAGAGTTAGAACACGCTTTGAAAAGGGGTGCAAAGATTTATGCCGAACTTGTGGGTTACGGTGCGTCCTGCGATGCATATCATATGGCAGCTCCGGATCCTTCAGGTGATGGTGCATATACGTGTATAAATAGAGCTTTGAGAGATGCATCCATTTCATATGAAGAGATAGATTTGGTTAATGCGCATGCCACAAGCACCCCTGCTGGTGATGAAGGTGAATTAAAAGCTATAAAGAGAGTTTTTAAAGACCATGCGAAAAATATTTTTATTACTTCAAATAAATCTATGATAGGACATTTGCTTGGTGCAGCTGGTGCTGTAGAACTAATTGCTACAATTATGTCCGTGAGAGAAAACTTTGTACCTCCTACTATTAATCTTGAAGATCCTTGTGACGAGGCTGAAGGATTGAACCTTGTACCAAATAATGGTCAGAATATGAAAAGGTGTGAATATGCTATATCTAATTCTTTTGGGTTTGGCGGACATAATGCTTGTTTAATAATTAAGAAATTTAGAGGTTAAATTGCCAAAAAAAGAATTGGTTCTGGAAACGTTTTCTAAGATATCGAACGTTTACGATTATATGAATGATTTTATGACGCTTGGTATGCACAGGGATTGGAAAAACTTGCTTATCAAGGAAACTTTTAAATTTTATAAAGGCTCAGACGTCCTTGATATAGGTAGTGGAACTGGTGATTTGGTTTTTTTGGTTAAAAAAAGATATCCAGACGTTAGAGTTGTAGCTCTCGATATAAACGATAATATGATTAAGAAACTAAGGCAAAGGATAGAGAGAAACAACATAAAAAATGTAGAAATTGTAAAATCTTTTGCTGAAGACATGCCTTTTGAAAATGAATCCTTTGGTGCGATTATTTCTTCTTATACCGTGAGGAATCTAGAAGATATAGAGAGATCTTTTAAGGAAATATATAGAATTACAAAGAAACCAGGAGTTTTTGGTTTTCTTGAACTTTCTGAACCAAAAATTTTTAAAAATTTATTTTGGTTTTATTTAGATAAAATTTTACCCTTTTTTGGAGAAAAAATAGGCTGTAGAGAAGAATATGAATATCTTGGGCAATCTCTTAGAGCTTTTTTATCGCCTGAAAAGATTACCCTTTTATTAAAACGCGTAGGTTTTAAAAAGGTTTATATTGCACATGTGTGTGCGGGGGTTAGTACTATTTATATTGCAGTGAAGTAATAAACTGTTCAGAATTTTAAGATACTTGATTAACTTCAAATTTTTTTATTAAAGTTTATTTTTAAACAAAAAAAATAAAATCAAACTGGGATTTTAATATGCTGGTATATTTTATTCTGAAATACTACATATAATGTTGCGAATTGTCTGAATTTAATAACATGCAATTTATTTATAAAAATAGTTGTAAAATGCTAGCAGGAGGTGATATCTTGTTGGATAAAGTTAAAATAAAAGAATTAACGGATATTGTTGGGGATTCAAATGTATTAGTAGATGAAAGTGAATTAATGCTTTATTCTTATGATGCTACTCAGCTACATAGAATCCCAGATCTGGTTGTAATTGTTCACAGTCCTGAAGAGGTTTCAAAGATAATAAAATTTGCTAGAAAGAACAATATAAACGTTTATCCAAGAGGTTCAGGAACAAACCTTAGCGGAGGTTCAATTCCAGTTGATGGTGGTATAGTGATAGAATTGAACAGGTTAAACAGAATCATTGACATAGATGTTGAAAATAGAATAGCTATTGTTGAGCCAGGTGTAATTGCTGCAACTCTTGATTGTGAGGTTGCAAAAAAAGGTCTTTTTTATCCACCAGATCCTGGAAGTCTTGCAGTTGCTACTATTGGTGGTTGTGTATGTGAAGGTGCTGGGGGCCTTAGGGCTTTAAAATATGGTACTACAAAGGATTATATCATAGGTCTCGAGGTAGTTCTTCCAAATGGGGATATTATAACAACGGGGAGTTTTTCATCACTGAGAGGTTCTCCTGGTTTTGATTTAACTCATTTATTTGTTGGTTCAGAGGGTACGCTTGGAATAGTAACTAAGATAGCTGTAAAACTCATATATCCTGCAAAAGCGAGAAAAACCTTTTTGGTGTTGTATGATAGAGTAGCTAAAGCTGGGAATGCAGTAGCAAAAATTATAGAAAACAAAATTATTCCATCTACAATGGAATTTTTAGATAAAATTACTATAAATGCGATAGAAGACTTTAAAAAAATTGGTCTTCCGAGAGATATTGAGGCACTTTTACTTATAGAAGTTGATGGAGAACCAGAAGATGTGGAAGCATCAGCAAATATTTTAGAAAAAATATGTATAGATGTTGGGGCAAGGTCAATTTCTATTGCTAAAAATGATGTAGAAAGATTAGATCTTATGGAAGCAAGAAGGGCTGCACTGCCTGTTCTTGCAAGACTCAAACCCACCACCATATTAGAAGATGCAACTGTTCCTAGGAGTAAGGTTTCAGAAATGCTTGAAAAGATTCACGGTATTCAGGACAAATATAATTTAATGATAGGGAGCTTTGGTCATGCTGGAGATGGAAATCTTCATCCAACGATCCTTGTTGACAGAAGAAACAAAGAAGAGATGAAAAAAGTTGATATGGCTATCAAAGAGATATTTGATTATTGTATTGAATTAGGTGGCACTTTAACTGGTGAGCACGGAATAGGAATAGTAAAAGCGCCTTTTATGGAAAATGAATTTAAAAAAGAGGGTATTAGTTTCTTTAGAGATATAAAGAAAGCACTTGATCCAGATAACAAATTAAATCCAAATAAGATCGTAAGTACTAAGGAGGTTCATCTTGACTACATCTAATGACAATTCTTTACCTCTGTTAGAAGGGTATTATGAAGAACAAATAATTAGGTGTATGAAGTGTGGAATGTGTCAAAGTACATGTCCTGTCTATTATGAGGATTCTCTTGAGACAGGTTGTGCAAGAGGTAAACTTGCACTATCAGAAGCCTTATTACATGGTAAGCTTGAGCCAAATCATAAAATTGAAATGATTTTCAATAAATGTTTGCTTTGTCACGCATGTGCTCAAGCCTGTCCGGTAGGGCTTTCTCCTGATAAGGTTTTTGCTGCAGCACGCGCTGAGATGGTAAAAAGGTTTAATATGCCCTGGATCAAATCTGTGATATACAGAAAGCTTTTAGGCGAAGGAAAGCTTTCTTCATTAACTGGGATTCTCTCTCTTGCAAATAGATTAAAACTCTTTAGTATTGCAAGGTCTTTGTCGATTCCAAAAATCTTAGGAAAAAGTGTGGAGAGACTTTCTTTTGTGGATTTGTCAGATATTCCTTCGAGACCATTTACGGATAGATTTCCTGAGGTGCTAGAACCGAAGGGTATACCTTTAGGAGATATTGGATATTTTGTAGGTTGTGCCCAAAATAGTGTTTTCCAGGACGTTGCTGAGGCATCGGTAAACATTCTTCTTTCTTTGGGTTATAGAGTAATAATTCCAAAAGGTCAGGGATGTTGCGGTTTTCCTCATTATGGTGCGGGAGATTTTGAAACTCTGAAACAAAAGATAGCACAAAATTCAAGCGCATTTAAGAGGTATAAGCTAGATGCAATCATAATTTCTTGCGCTACAGGAGGGTCAGCTTTGAAAGATGTTTATCCTGAGATAACAAAAGAGGACGATGCGAGCACTCTTGGTGCAAAGGTATATGATATATCTGAATTTTTAGCCGAGAGACATTTGGTTGACCTGAAGAAGATGTTGCCAAAAAATATACAGGAGAAAGTAAAAGTAACTTATCATGATGCCTGTCACTTAAACAGACTTCAAGGTGTGTTTAAACAGCCGAGAGAACTTTTAGATATAATGCCTTCTTATGAATTTGTGGAAATGGAAAATTCAACAAAGTGTTGTGGTGAGGGGGGAGGATTTACAGTTTATTATCAAGATATTTCTACCAGCATAGTTAATAGAAAGAGAGAAGCTATAAAAAATACTGGTGCAAAGGTTGTAGCTCTTGGATGTCCTGGATGTAGGGCACAAATTTCAGGTGCTCTTAAACAAGAAGGATTAAATATAGATACAAAGCATACAGTTTGTCTTTTGTGGGATGAGATTAAAAAAGGAAAACAGAATAATCTTTGAGGGTTTGGATTATGTTGATATGACAGAAAGGAGTGAAAAATACTTGTTGGAGCCAAAAAAGATAGAAAAAAATTTGTTCGATAACGATACGTATTTCAGAGATGAAACACCTTATTCTATAGTTTATCCTGAAAGTAGCAAGGATGTACTTGACGTTCTTATTTGGGCAAATAAAGAGAAGATAAAGGTTATTCCAAGAGGTTCAAAGAGCAGCTTATCTGGTGGTGCTAAGGCTACAAAAGATTCATTAGTAATTGATTTTTCAAAAATGAACAAAATTATTGAAATGGATACTCACGATTTAGTACTTACTGTAGAACCTGGAACTAAGATAAAGGATATTTATTCTGAAGTTGAAGGATCCGGCCTTTATTTCCCGATTGATTCTTTTTCTTCTTATAATGGGACTGCTGGTGGGGCAGCAGGAGAAAATTATCAAGGTATGAGATTTGCAAAATATTCAGATACAAGACTTAACACTATGCAAATTGAATTAGTTAATCCAGTTCACGGTATCATTACATTAGGAGGAAAAACTGTTAAAAACGTTTCTGGATATGATGCAAAAATAGCGTGGATCGGTAGTGAGGGTACACTAGGCATATTTACTAAACTTATGTACAAACTTTTGCCACTCCCAGAGAAAAGATCAATAATAATTTTACCCTTTGAATCGCTTGATGAATTTTTTAATTTTAAAAAGGATTTTAATTCTTTGAAGATATTTGTTAGTGCGCTTGATTTTATGAGTAATAAAATTGCAAATTATATTTTGAAAGTTGATTCAAAATATTTAGCGTTTATTTTAATTGAGGGAAGAGAATTAGAGGTAGAAAGATTAAAACAAGAAATGTTAAAATTTGGCAAGTCAGATAAAGCGCAAACATTCGAAGGAGAAGATTTCAACTTTATGTATGAAAACAGACTTAGTATGGGGAAAAAAACATTAGATGATAAACTTTTTGCTGATGACGTTACCCTTCCAATTAAAGCTTGCCCAAATTTTTTAAAGTATTTGGAAGAGGCGCATTATGATTTTTTGCTTCACGCTCAGGATGGGGGGGTGCTTGTTTTTAGAAAGCAAGTTCCATCAGAGGACGATGAAATTTATAAAATAGTTTTGAATCAAAAAGGTTCATTAATCGCAGAAAGGCAGCTTGGAATGCAACCAAAGAGAAAGTTGTTCCTTGAAAGGGCAGGCAAAATTTATGTTGAACTAATGGATTCTTTAAAAAAGTCAGTAGATCCCAATTATATTCTTTCTCCCGATAGGTACGTTTTCTGATTAAGATTTTATAAATAATACATTTGTTATTAAAAAATTATGGAGGCGATGAGTATAAAATGGACAAATTAGATATGTTTTTCAAGCCCAAATCTATTGCAATAATTGGAGCTTCAAACGAGGAAAAAAAATTGGGTTATGCGGTGTTAAAAAACATTATAGATGGAGGATATGAGGGAAATATTTATCCGATTAACCCTAAAGCCGATTATATTTTGGGTTACAAGTGTTATAAAAGCGTTTTAGATATTTCAGGCGATTTGGATCTTGCTGTATTTGTTATTCCTTCAAAATTTGTAAATCCTGTTATGAGAGAGTGCGCTCAAAAAGGGATAAAGGGAGCTATAGTTATTACAGCAGGATTTAAAGAAACAGGATTAGAGGGCGCAAAGCTGGAAAGAGAACTGAAAGAAATAGTTAAATCAAATAATATTAGACTTGTTGGTCCAAATGTTTTAGGCTTAATTGATACACATAATAACATTAACGCTTCATTTGCTTCGTTTATGCCAAAGAGGGGTAATATTGGCTTTATATCACAATCCGGCGCTTTTGCTACTGCTATTATGGATTGGGCTGCAGCTAACAATATTGGGTTTTCAAAATTTATCAGCATTGGGAATAAGGCTGACGTTAACGAGATAGATCTTTTAGAAGTTTTAAAGGATGACAGCTATACAGATGTAATATTGATGTATCTGGAGAGCATTGATAATGGAAGAGCCTTTATGGAAATAGCATATAAAACTTCTAAAGTGAAACCTATAATAGTTCTAAAATCTGGCACTACGGCTGCTGGCGCAAAGGCTGCAACAAGCCATACCGGCTCTCTTGCTGGTTCTGATCAGGCATATACTTGTGCTTTTAAACAATGCGGAGTTATAAGGGCGTCTACAGTTGAAGATCTGTTTGACCTTGCAATTGGATTTGCATATCAGCCGCTTTTAAACGGAAACAATATTGCCATTGTTACTAATGCGGGTGGACCTGGCATCATGGCTTCTGATGCTATTGAGAATTTTGGATTGAGAATTGCAAATCTTTCAAACGATACTGTAGAAGAATTGAGGAAAAACCTCCCTTCTGCTGCCGCGGTTTATAATCCTGTAGACGTGCTTGGTGATGCCCTAGCTGATAGATATGAATTTGCTCTGAGTAAAGTTTTGAAGGATGAAAATGTTGATGGAATTATGATAATACTTACTCCTCAAGTTTATACTCAGGTAATGGAAACTGCAGAAAGTATTGTTAGAGCTAAAGATCCTAAAAAACCAATTTTTTCAATATTTATGGGCGGGAAAACAATATTGGCTGCTACCAAATATTTAATGGAAAATAGCATTCCAAATTATTCTTTTCCGGAAAGGGCGGGCTTTGTTTTTAAGTCTATGCACGACAGAAGAGTCTGGTTAAATAAACCTGAGCCCATATACAGAAAGTTTGATACAAAATTTGAACTAGCTGCGAAGTCTTTGAGATCAGAAGATAGAAAAAAAAGGCCTAGTTTGGGTGATTGGGAAGTAAGAGAAGTTTTTGAGGGATATGGGTTTTCTCTTCCGAAAACGCTTCTTGCTACCACTAGTCTTGAAGCGAGTGATTTTGCAGAAGAATTAGGTTTTCCAGTAGTTATGAAGATAGCATCTCCTGATATTTTACATAAAACTGACGTAGGTGGAGTAAAAGTAGGCCTTAAAAATAAAGATGAAGTGATTAGGGCTTTTGATGATATTATGATATCTGCTAGAAGATACTTTCCTGATGCTGAAATTTGGGGTGTATCAATCCAACAGATGCTTCCTCCTGGAAAAGACGTAATAATAGGTTCTGTTAAAGATCCTCAATTTGGCCATATGATTATGTTCGGTCTTGGGGGTATCTACGTAGAGGTCTTAAAGGACGTTTCTTTTAGAATAGTCCCTGTTTCTGAGAGTGATGCATTGAATATGATAAGGGAAATTAAATCCTTTAAGCTACTATCAGGCATAAGAGGTGAAAAAGGTGTTGATCAAAATGCGATTGTTGATGCTATACTAAGAGTATCAAATCTGGTTACCGATTTCCCGGAAATTGTAGAATTAGATATCAATCCATTAAGAGTATTTGAAGAGGGAGCGGTAGCAATTGATATGAGATTAACCGTTGGAGGTGGGACAGAATGAAAGGGCTTTACTTTGTATCACCGGAATCATTTGTAGGAAAGAGCACTGTACTTTTGGGAGTTGGGAGAAACCTCCAAGCTCAAGGAAAGAAGGTTTCATACTTTAAGCCTCTGGGGAATCTCCCGACGAGAGAAGAGGGTTTGTTGACAGACGAAGATGCTGTTTCTGCTCGTAAGGCATTGGGTTTGAAAGATCCTCTTGATGAAATGGTACCTGTTGTAATGACGCCTGATTTAGCTGTCCTGTTTCTGAAATCTCAGGTGACAGATATTACAAAACAGGTAAAGGAAAGCTATGAAAAGCTTTTAGGTAAGAATGAGGTCATTCTTGTAGAGGGAGTAGGTAATTTTATAGAGGGTAAGATGTATAGCCTTGCTCCAAAAGATGTAGCTGAGTTACTCGATCTAAAGGTGATAGTGGTTGCAAGGTGTGAAACAGATATTCTTGCAGATCACATTCTCGAAGCGAAGGAAATTTTTAAAGACAGACTTGTAGGCTTTGTTGTAACAGGTGGAACACAAGCTTGCAGAGAATATCATCACAGACTCTTGATCCCATATCTGACGGGTAAAGGTATTAATTTCCTTGGGGCAATTCCTCAGGATGAAACTTTGAAGTCTATTAGCATCCGTGAACTGGTAGAGGTATTAAACGGTGAAATACTTTGTCAGGAAGACAAACTTGATGAACTAGTTGAAAGATTTCTTGTTGGTGCTATGAGTGTAGATAATGCTCTTAGATATTTTAGACGGGTAATAAACAAGGCTGTTATAACTGGTGGAGATAGATCAGATATTCAAATGGCTGCATTGGAAACGCCTACCAAAGTACTTGTATTAACGGGAAACTTTTATCCAAGTAATGTTGTTTTGGCCAAAGCTGAGGATGCAGGTGTCCCAATTGTTCTTGTGAAACAAGATACGCTTACTGTAGTTGAGCTTGTAGAGAGAGTTTTTGGCAGAGCTCGCATCAGAGAAGAGAAAAAGATCCAGAGGGCAACTGCTATGGTAGAGGAGTTTGTGGATTTAAAAGCTATCAGTAAAGCCCTTGATTTATAATTATAAATACTATAAGCCCCGCAAATCTCTTTCGCGGGGCTTATAGTGTAGGGTTTGAATATAAAGTAATTTTTTAATTTAAAATGTTTTGTTCTAATTTTTTGGCGCTAAATTAAATTCTATTCCTACTGAACTTCCCAATTCTTTTAGTTCTTTTATTACGTTTTCACCTAAGGGGGTTCCTTCTTTTATATTTTTTGATTCTCTTATATATTCAATTTCTCCTGGCATAAATATTTCTTTTGTCCCTTCAGCTTTAGGAGATTCTTTAATTGTCTTGATAAAATCTGTTATTCTTTGATTGAATTCGTCTACATCTATAAAGGCTTCTAATTTTACTGCCATCATAAAGAATCCTAAGTTTTGAGGTTTTTCTGGTTCTTTATAAAGTTCTCCAGTATGAATGAGATATCCTGCACCGCTTAATACTGAGCTTAAAATATCCCCTATTACAGCCAAACCGTAACCTTTATGATCTCCAAATGGAAGTAGGGCACCCTTTAAGGCTTCGTTTGGATCATCGGTAGGAATTCCTCTTTCGTCAACAGCCCAAGTAAGAGGTATTTTTTCGTTATTTAACTGTGCTATTTTTATCCTCCCTCTGGATGTGACCGAAGATGCCATGTCCAGAATTATTGGGTAAAATTGTCCTCCTGGAAATCCGAAAGCAATTGGGTTAGTACCAAGAATTGCCTTTCTGCCGCCAAAGGGAGCAAGGAGGGGAGACGTGTTTGTAGTAGCTATACCAAACATATTATTATTTAATGCCATTTCAAGGTAATGAGCAACTATTCCAAAATGGTTGCCCTTTCTAACTGATGAAATACCAACAAAAGTTTTATGTGCTTTTTCAATTGCTTTTGACATGGCGAACTGTCCTGCGACTTGACCCATTGCATTGTCGGCGTCAATTAAAGTGGTTACTGAAGTTTCTTTTAGAACTTTTAAGTTTGGTTTTGGATTTATACCCCCCTTTTTTATTCTTTCAACATAGATAGGTAACCTTGCTAGACCATGTGTTTCGATTCCTCTTAGATCTGCTTTTACAAGGATTGTGGCTGTAGTTTTTGCATCTGATTCAGACATAGACATTTTTTTTAACACTTGTGTTGCCCATTCTACAAGTTCTTTTTGATCAAATCTGATTTTCAAATTTCTCCTCCTCCTGCAATTAAATTTGGATGTATAAAAATAATTGTTTATTTGATACCATTATATTATAATAGCTTTGTTAAAAGATTAAGGATCGGAGATATTTTGACTAGAAGGAGTTTTTTGGCTTTTCTAACTCTATCTGGATTTTCTCTTGTTTCAGGTTGTTCTACAGTAAATCTTCCCAAGGATAGTCTGGTTTTGTCGTTGGGAAGTGACCCTGTAACCCTTAATCCTATACTTGCTTCTGATTCGGCATCCCTTTCTGTTATAGATTTTCTTTTCAATGGAATTATAAGAGTTGATGAGGATCAAAAGATCCAACCGGATTTGGCTGAAAGTATAAAGATTTTAAATAATGGTTTGGTATATAGAATTGTTTTGAGAAAGGACGTTTATTTTCATGACGGCGTTAGATTAACTGCTGATGATGTCGTTTTTACATATGAAAAAATTCTTGATCCAAAAACAAATACTGTTAGAAGATCTGATATGGTCGTTGACAACGTGCCGATAAAGGTTATAAAGGTTGATAATTTTACTTTGGATTTTGTTTTGCCTGGAGTCTTTTCCCCATTTATATCTAATTTAGGAATTGGAATATTACCCAAACATATACTGGAGAATCAAGATATAAATACATCAGATTTTAATAGAATGCCAATTGGGACGGGACCCTTTATTATGAAAAAATGGCAGGTTGCTGACAAAATATTACTTGAATCGAATAAAAGATATTACAGGGGAAAGCCACTATTAAATTCTTTAATTATGAAAATAATTCCTGATAGTAGTTCTCAAGTCTTTTCTTATGAAACTGGAGACATAGATATGGTTGATCTTAGACCAAAGGATGTGGCGTGGATAAAAGAAGATCCAACAAGTACAGTTGTTTCTTATCCAATAAAAGCCTATACTTATTTGGGGTTTAACCTAAAAAATAGATTGTTCGAAGACAGAAATGTAAGAGTAGCAATTGCTCATGCAATCGATAAAGATGCGCTTGTAAAAGCAGTCTTGATGGGTTATGGTGGAGTACTTAACTATCCAACATGTCCTCTTGATTGGTCTTATCCTGAAGGGTTATGGTATCCGGAATATAATCCTGAGAAAGCAGACGAAATTCTTGATAGTGCTGGCTGGAAAAGAGGTTCTAATGGTTTAAGGTATAAAAATAATCAACCATTCAGATTTACCTGTCTTATAAGACAGGGCAGCAAAGATAGAGAAATGGCTGGAGTTATTATTCAACAATATCTTGAAAAAAGAGGAATAAAGATGGACCTGGTTACCTTAGAATGGAGCAGTCTTTTACAAAGATTGACATCAGAAAAAAAGGATTTTGATGCCACAATAATGGGTTGGGGTTTGGGCATTGATCCAGATCCATATGGAATATGGTATTCGAAAGAATATCCTAATGGGTTTAATCTAAATGGTTATAATAATCCAGAAGTGGATAGATTAATTATATTAGGTAGGCAAACAATTGATCAAGAAAAAAGAAAGAAGATTTATAGAAAAGTATATAAGATTATAGTTCAAGATCAGCCATATGTATTTCTTTGGTATCCAAAAAGTATTGTAGCTTACAGAAATTGGGTAAAGGGGCTTTCTAAACCGAACCCTTCTGGGCTTATTGTTTATCCAGAGAGAATATATGTAGAAAGGATTAGGGGTTAGATTTTGTAGTAGTAATTAAGGTGTGATAAAATTTACTTTATGAAATGAATATTTCGTTTTCAGGAGGATAAATGAAATTTTTTAGACTTTTAATATTTTTGTGTATCCTTTGTGTGTCAACGTTTGTTTTCACTTCTTATGACTTCGTGTTAAACACCAATGTGCCGGCTAGAGCAGAAAGCGATCAGTTTGTTTTCTATAAGGTTTATGACGTTTGGTTTTCTGATGGCACTTTTGCCAAAATTGAAGCCAGAAGAGCATGGATGGTAGATTGGGATCTAAGCGTTTCGGGAGTAAATATTGGCACTATTGAAGGAGACATTAACAAAGAAAAGGTTGCTGAATTTGCTCAAAATTACTTTGGGAAGAGTATTACCAAAATTAGTGGTGGTTAAGAAGGATCTTAATTACGTGAAGTTCTTTGCTTAAATATTTTGGCTTAATCTAAGTAAATAAGAATTTATTTATTTCTTCTCTTTCTAGAGCCAAAACTTTATAGCTCTGGCTGTGATCAGAGGTGATGATTTCGACTTCATTATCTTTTTCATCATTGAATGAGGCAGTAACTTTTGCGTAGAAAATATTCTCCTCTTCACTAAATGCTGCTTTTATGGGCAAAAGATAGCTCCCTTTCTCATTTTTTGGCATAAAATAAGATATTCCAAACTTTTCAGCAAAATTCTGGATCATTTGATTTTCTCTTTCACAACGACCAGTTATCAGGAGGTTATTATACTTTTCAACAAAGAGCACCCTTGAATTTTTTATCAGCCTGCAAAAATCTGCTGTTAACATACCCAGGTCAATTAATTTCTTAATCTTATTTCCAAATTGCTTTTCTGTGAGAACGCAGCCGCCAGCTGGTGCGGGATATTTCTTTATGTTTAAAAGCCTTGCGAGTTCTTTCTGTTTTTTTCTCGATCTTCCTGAAATGCCTTCGAGAAGTTCTCTGTTTACAATTTTAGACCTTTCAATGCTGGTTTCTGGCAATAGCTTAGCTGAAAGTGGCCTTAATACTAAATCCGAGTAATTATGTGCAACTAAATTTAGACTTCTTTTGTTTTGAGACATGGGTCTTTCACCTAAAACTTCTCCGGTTATAACAAATGATGCGTCAAAAACTTTAAGCAACTTTATGCTTTCTTCAATCATTAATTTATGACAATCTATGCAAGGATTAAGTGATTTTCCGAAACCGTATTTTGGATTCTTTAATATATTAAAAAATTGATCAGTAACGTCAAAAAATATAGGTTCTTTTAATCTTGCTTCTCTTGCGTATACCTTAACTCTTTCGTCAGCTTCAAAAAAAGGGGTAGTAAACTTGATTGGAATTACCTCAATATTTTGATCCTGTATGATTCTCCCTGCAATCAGGGAGTCTAAGCCTCCTGAAAAAAGAAGTATTGCTCTATGCATTGAATAGATTTTCTACTGAGAGATACCTTTCCCCCGTGTCTGGGAGTATTGCGACTATTGGCTTTTCAACATTGAGTTTTAACGATGCTGCTAAGCTTGCTCCTGATGATATGCCTACAAAAAGACCCTCTTTTCTAGCTAAATATCTAGTCATTTCGTATGCTTCATCATCTGAAACGCATATAATGTCGTCAACGACATTAGGATTATATATGCCAGGAACAAAACCTGGCGCTATTCCTTGAATTTTATGAGGTGCACTAATGCCCCTTTTAATGGTGGGGCTTAACTCTGGTTCTACTCCTATTATCTTTATTTCCTTATTTATTGATTTCATAAATTTACCAATGCCCGTTATGGTGCCCGCACTTCCTATCGGACAAACGATAGCTCCAATTTCTCCTTTCATATCTCTATATATTTCTGGAGCAGTGCTAATATAATGTGCCATAGCGTTGGAGGGATTGTTGAACTGATCAACATAAAAAGCATTAGATGATTTTGCAAATTCTTTTGCAGCTATCACAGAACCTGAAATGCCCTTATTCTTTGGGGTGAGAATCAATTGGGTGCCAAATGCTTTTAAGATCTTTTTTCTCTCTTCGCTCATGTGTTCTGGGAGATAAATTCTTAATTTTATACCCTTAACTGCACAGACAAAAGCAAGTCCTATTCCTGTGTTTCCAGATGTAGCTTCTACCACTATCGTTTCAGAGGTAATTTTTCCCTCTTTGATTGCTGTTTCTATCATATTTAGAGCTGCTCTATCCTTTATTGAACCCATAGGATTTTTTGCTTCCCATTTGCCAAATATATTTTTATCATTAAAGCTACCAAGCTTTATTAAGGGAGTGTTACCAACATTAGCTAATATGTTCAATACTCACACCGTCCTTTAAAATTATAGTCGGGATAGCTTTATTAACCATTATAGCAGCGTTTATTATAGTTGATTTTCCAATACTTACAATAGGTTTGGTTGAGTGATGAGAGTGCCCATGTATTGCAAGTGGGATATCAAATTCTAATAAAAGTTTTTCAACCTTGTTGCTTCCTAATAGTTCTAAGCTTTCTTGGTTTTCTCCTTCCAGGGTTCTATATGTAGGAGCATAGTGACTTATATAAACTATTCTGTCTGTTTGCTTTTTTAGATTCTCAATTATAGAACGTATTTCACTTAGCTTTCTTTCATATATTCCTTCTGCATCTTTCATATGCTTTTTTTGCCAGGTAGTTGGTTGTGCTAAAATACCTCTTGTAAAGAAAAATGTCCATTCAGGTTTCCCTAGTTTGATAAAGTCTGTATCTAAATAAATAGGATATTTAAGTTGCTTTAATTTAGGTTCTGTGTTGAAATACTCTTCATTTCCGAAGCACGTAAAAAAGGGCACAAATTTATTGAACTTTTCAACTATTGTAGAAGTTAAACTGTTAATTGCTAAACTTGCCCCCTTGTATATTAAATCTCCTGCTCCAATTATGAGGTCAATATCGTTATCTAAGGTTTCTAATTTTTTCTTTAACATCCATAAATATTGAGGAGTATGAACGTCGCTTATTGCAATTACTTTCATTGTCTTTTTTTTAAGAAATATTGGTAGATTAAAAGAAATGCTATAAAAAAAAGTAGTATTTTTGAAATTATAGGTATAAGCACGCTTAATACAAAGAGTACAACAAAGCCAACGATTAAATTATTTTTAGAAATTTTTGGCAACATTTTCAATTGTCTCAAGAGTAGCATCAATATCTTTCTGTGAATGGGCTGTTGAAACAAACCATGCTTCAAATTGTGATGCTGGAGGATATACACCTTTATTTAAAAGCCCTTGAAAGAATTTTGAATACATTTGTGTGTTTGATTTTATTGCCGAATCAAGATCTGTAACTTTTCCACTACAGAAAAATGGCGTAAACATTGAACTACACTGTGAAATGTATATGTCTATTGAATATTTTTTGAATATGTCTTTCATTCCTTCTGTAAGATATTTGGTAATTTTTTCAAGTTTATCATATGGGGGATCTTCAAGTAACATCTTTATAGTTGTTATCCCAGCTGTACAGGCTATTGGATTACCAGATAATGTGCCAGCTTGATAAACTGGACCTTCGGGTGAGAGCAAATCCATTATTTGAGCTTTTCCACCAAATGCGGCAAGTGGAAAACCTCCTCCAATTATTTTCCCCAACGTAGTGATATCGGGTTTAATGTTATAAATTCCCTGAGCGCCAGCAAGCCCTAATCTAAAGCCTGTAATAACTTCATCAAATATTAAAAGTGATCCATTTTCGCGCGTAATTTCGGCTAAAAAGTTAAGAAAGCCATCTTCTGGCTTTACTATGCCCATATTTCCTGCTACTGGTTCTACTATTACTGCACTGATTTGGTCCTTAAAGGTGTTAAAAATGTTTTTTACATCTTCTTTATTGTTGTAGTTTGCTAGCAGGGTATTTTTTGCTACATCTTCAAGGACACCTGGTGAAGTAGGAATAGAGAAAGTAAGGCCTCCTGATCCCATCTGAACAAGGAAGCTATCAGCGTGACCGTGGTAACAACCTTTGAATTTAATTATCTTATCTCTTTTTGTATAAGCCCTTGCTAACCTGATAGCAGTCATTGTAGCTTCTGTGCCTGAGGATACCAATCTTACTTTTTCTATGCTAGGGACACACTTTGTTATCAATTTAGCTAACTCAACTTCAACTTTTGTAGGAGCACCGTAAGTAAAGCCGTGATACAAAGCTTCTTCAACAGATTTTATAATTTTCTTATTTGCATGACCAAAGATAAGTGGGCCCCAGGAGCAAACATAGTCTATATATTTGTTTGAATCCTCGTCAAATAAATAAGCTTTTTTGCCACTTTTTATAAAAGCAGGATTACAGCCCACAGCTTTTAAAGCCCTGACTGGTGAGTTTACTCCACCAGGTATATACTTTCTTGCCTCGTCATAAAGTTCTTTTGATTTTTTAAAAAACAAATTTTTCACTCCCTTTTATTTACCCTTTTTGTCGGTAAAATAAGCCATATGGGTCTTTTTCAACTCCCTTATGCTGTACAATAAGATATAATCAGTTATTTTTATTTGATCTGATAGACTTTTTGCAATTTTGTCAGCTTCTGACTTGCTTTTGCAATGTATCATTGTATAAATGTTGTATGGCCATTCATCTGAGGTAGCCCTTTCATAGCAGTGAGTTACATCTGGATTTTTTGCAAGGATATTACCACATTCTTCTACTCTTGATTCTGGAATTTTCCATGCTATCATTGGGTTCGCATTTATTCCTATCTTTCTATGGCTAATTCTTGCCCCAAATCTTCTCATCAGACCACTATTTAATGACTTTTTGACCCAGGAAATAACTTCTTTTTCAGTTATGTTTAATTTCTTTGATATTTCTAAAAAAGGCCTTTCTACTAAAGGAATATCTTCTTGTAAAAGCTTTATAAGTTTTATATCTAAATCGTCTATCTTTAATTTATTTTCTTTGTCCATTACCAACTCTCCTGAAAGATCCAATAGTTTAAATAGTTATTTTATCCTAAAAAACTTGCTTGATGTTACCTTTGTATTACTTCCTGATGTGGCAACAATGTAATATTCATAATCACCACTGGTAAAAAGCTTTTTAATATCAGGATTACTAGAAACGTCAAATTCATTTTCTTTTGAGTTAAATTCCTTTGATAATATAGTAGTTTTTCCTTCTTTTTCAATTCTTAAGACTATCAAATTTATTTTATCTGCGTTTTCAGATCTCCAGATAAATTTTAAGTCATCTGGGTTGACAAAAAATCCTGGAAATGTTTCAGATCCTGGTTCGAGAATTTTAACTATTATTGGATTTACAGTGGTGAAATACAGGTAATTATTAGTGGTAGAGTTTTGCATATCAGTAACTGTCCAAAAGTATGTGTTATTTGGCGACAAAACACCATCTGGAACTCTGATAGAAGTACCCTTTATAAAGAGCCATTCTCTAACAATTTTTGGTGCTAAAGAGTTGTTATCTTCTAGATATATAGCAACTTTAAAATACGAACTATCTTTATCTGAACTCCAGATCAAAACAGGATTTAGATTTGAAATATAATCTCCAGGAGGGTTTGGCTTACCTGGCCCAATTAGTTCTATATTTGCAAAAGCAGAATTTGTACCTAAAATTGCAAAAAATAAAAAAGCAAAAAGGATATATAATAACTTTCTCATATTTGCTCCCAATACTCTTTAGAATAATAATATAATAACATATAAAGCCTTTAATTGATAATCAACGCAGAAGTTCAGGAAAAATAGTTTGACTTTTAGATCGAATTTGTTAAAATTATAAAATTAAAGTATTAGGATAAAGCCATGAAGGTTTGTGTAAAAATTGCACATCTTTCTATGGCTTATTTTTTTAGGAGGAATTATGGCAAAGTTAATATTAAATCTTGCAATGGTAGGTGGGGATCCTGTTTTAGTGCTCTTAATAATTTTAAGCGTTATATCTGTTGCTTTTATTTTCGAAAAAATATTTTTTATGCGAAAAATTGAAAAGGAACTCTTTAGTTATACTCCTTCTGATCTAAGATCGATTCTTAACAAAAGGCTTGGTTTTTTTGCAACTGTTGGCAGTAATGCACCTTTTATCGGTCTATTTGGCACAGTTCTTGGAATTATGAAGGCATTTCACGATCTTGCCATTTCGCAAGATTTTGGAGTAAGAGTGGTGATGAATGGCATTGCAGAGGCGCTTAGCTCTACTGCACTGGGGCTATTTGTTGCTGTGCCATGTGTAATTGCATACAACTATTTTGTTAGAAAAGCAAGAGATTTGAGCTATGCATATGAGGAGCATATAAATAATGCACAACCCAAATCATGACGACGAAATAGCAGAAATAAACGTTGTCCCATTGGTAGATGTGGTTTTGGTCATACTTATAATATTCTTGGTTACTGCTACCCTGATAGCCCAGGGGGCCATCCCGATTGATTTGCCACAGGCTAAGACTGCAGTTATAAAGGAAGAGCTTAAGGATATCCCGCTTACCATAAAAAGTGATGGGACGATGTTTATAAATGAAGATAAAACTGACCCAAAATTGATTACTGAAACGCTAAGAACTCTTAAGGCAAATAACCCAAATATAATAATAAAAATTCGTGCTGACAAAAATACTCAGTTTGGCTATGTTGTAAAGGCTATTGATGCGTGTAGGGCTGCTGGGATAGAAAGATACAACATAGAAACGCTTAAGGACGAAAGGATTTGAACAGAAGACTTTCTCTTAGTTTTGTTTTTTCCATAGTATTTCACTTATTACTCTTTGGCACTGTTTTTCTAGTGGGAGCTACTAACGTTATAAAGAGTGAACCGATATTTATTATGAGTCTAAATTCTCTTCAAGAAAATCAAAAAGCTGTAAATAAAAAAAGTAGTAAAGATAATAGCAGCAAAACTTTAGAGAAAAATGTAACCGAGCCAAATCTTCAAAAGGTTTCTAATAGTACACAAGCTGTAAATATAAATAATTTAGTTACCTCTCAAATTTCGGCTGTAGATATTTCACGTCAAGTTAACACTGGCTTTTCAAACAATGAAAAAATGGATAGAGGGATTAAGGATGGCTCTCCAAGAGAAAGCAACAATAAGATATATTCGAAAACATTTGATTCATCAGATGGTCCAAAATTTATAAAGAGGGTAATTCCTGAATATCCCCTAAGAGAAAAAAGACTGGGAATCGAAGGTAAAGTAGTATTAGAGTTATTAATTGACGAAAATGGTCGACTTATAAGTGTTAGGGTGCTAAATAGCACAAATGATGATTTTGCTCAGGCTGCAATAAATGCTGTAAAACAATCAACTTTTAGGGCGGCTATAGAAAACGGAGCATTTGTTAAATCAAGGGCAATTTTACCTATTAGATTTGTGTTAGAAGATTAGTTAATGATTTACAAAGGAGGAGTATAGTTCCAAAATATATAAAAAAGGAGAAAAATATGAAAAATAAAATTGAATGCAACTTTGTGCCAATTGGCTATGTAAAAAATAGCTCTGTTAGCGTTCCCAGACATTGGAGCGTTTCTGATATTGAAGGAGAGCTGGTTATCTTACCTGAGTATAAAGATGGAATTAGGGATATAAAGCCAAAAGATAAGATATGTGTAATTTTTTGTTTTCACAAATCTCCTCCTTTTTCTCAAGAAAAACTTATTCAATCTCCACCTCATATAGGTATAAAAATGGGAGTATTCAGTATATGTTCACCATACAGGCCAAACCCAATAGGACTTTCTGTTCTTGAGGTCCTGGATAAATCAGAAAATATAATAAAAGTTAAAAGGCTTGATATGTTAGATGGCACGCCTATTTTGGACATAAAGCCTTATGTGGAGTATAAAGAATTATAATAATAATTTAAATTTACTTTACTCTCGTCCCTATTAATAATTGCATTTTATAATAAAGATTTTGTAAAAGTAAACTTTTCAACATAGAAAAATATTATAAAATAATTTATACTAAATATTATATTTTTTTTATCATATTATCTGACAAACTAAGGAGGGTAAATGGAATTTTTTGAAAGGGTTTCCAATTGGATCACAAAGCTATTTCCATTGTGGGTTGTAATTTTTGCTGTTGTTGCGTTTTTATTTCCTGAACCTTTTAAGCCTTATGGTTCCTGGATTCCATGGCTTTTGGGGATAATAATGCTTGGTATGGGACTAACTCTGACTCTGGATGACTTTAAATTAGTTCTTACCAGACCTCTTGATATATTATTAGGCGTTTTAATTAGATACTTTGTGATGCCTGGCGTTGCGCTTTCTGTTGCGCTGCTTCTTAGACTTCCTCCCGAACTCGCTGCTGGCTTGATTCTTGTAGGATGCTGCCCAAGCGGCACAGCGTCAAACGTAATGACATTTCTTTCTAAAGGCGATACAGCACTTTCTGTTACAGTGTCAAGCGTAAATACATTTTTAGCTCCACTTCTTACTCCAATTATTTTTTTATTCCTTGCAGGCAAATTTATCCCTATAGATCCAGGTGGTCTTTTTATTGATATTTTAAAGATAGTACTTTTGCCTATTGCAATTGGAATAATGCTTAGAATGACTATACCTAACTTTATTAAAAAAATAATCACAATAATCCCTGTCATTTCAGTAGTCAGCATAATAGCTATAATAGCTATTGTTGTAGGTTTAAGTGCTGCAAAACTAGCAACAGTAGCACTGATAGCTTTTGTTGCAGTAATTCTGCATAACTCACTCGGTCTTAGTCTTGGATATTGGATAGCAAGAGGAGCCAGAATGCCTCACTACAAAGCGAAGGCCATTGCTTTTGAGGTGGGTATGGAAAACTCAGCTCTCGCTGTCGCTCTTGCAATTGCACATCTAAATCCTGTAGCAGCACTACCTGGTGCAATATTTAGTGTGTGGCACAACCTCTCAGGTTCTACTCTTGCAGGATACTGGGGTGCAAGAGATAAAAACACAAAATACTAAGATAAAAACCCCCAACCAATTTTTTATGTTGGGGGCTTTTATGTGGTTAAAAAGTTAGAGTGAGAGACCCAAATACGCTTCTTCCTGGCATGGGATACCCAAATACCTCTTGATACTTTTTATTAAAAATGTCATAGATCATCAGATCCATCCTCAGGTCGTGTTTTGGTACAAGGTATGATATCCCAAGGTCTGCAGTATAATATGGCTTTATCGAAACAAGCTCAAGCTTACTGCTATTTGGTGCATAGAGCAAATTTTGCTTTGATACGTAGTGATTGTCAAAATCTAAAATCAAGCCGTTATCAAACTTTTTCTGAAAGGTCAGATTCGCCATGCTTCTTGGAAAATAGTCCAAACCGTTTAACAGATGCTGGGTGTCAAGCGCGTCGTTAACCTTTGTGCTTTTCTGATAAGTATAAGTTAGTACCGTATCAATGCCCTTTATTCTCTTTTTAAGCGTTGTTTCAGCTCCATATATATTTACTTCATCTACGTTGTAAGCCACTCTGTTTGTAGGATTTGGATCAATTCTAAACATAATATAGTCGTGAATAGAATAATAATAGCCATTAATAGAGTAGTCAACTCCGAGCCTTTTTCCTTTAATGCTAAGTTCTACTGCGTCCTCCTTTTCTGGCTTTAAAAGATAGTTTACTGGCCTATAACCGGGAGCGGGTGCACCATTTGCGAGCTTTGCTCCGCTATAACCTGTGATCCACCAATAGTATTCAGGGTTGGTAGGCATCCTTGCAGATTTGAATACTGAAAGAGTTGCAGTATCGTTTTTAGTTAGCTCGTAGTCTAAGCTTATTCTTGGGGTGATCGCATCGCCAGTTAGAGATATACCCTGAACATAAGTTCCTCTTCCATCCTGCAATATGGGTGCTCCCTCTGCGTGAAAGCTATCGTATCTTACGCCCATATAAAGAGATGATCTCTTTGATATCTTAAATCTGTCATCAAGATATGCTGAATTGTAAATTATCTTCTGGCTCGATGGGCTATTTTGATTGTAAGTGGGAGGGTTTGTTTTTTCATAAATTATAAATGTGTCCCCTGAGCCTTGATTTTTAAAGTAATAGCCAAATCTCACGTGGTGCTTTGAAAAATCCTTGCTAAAATCCATATAGAATCCATCGGTCTTATCAGGCTTTAGATCTCTTATAAGAAGCCCAGGATTTACCTCGTATCTTTCTTCCCTATTTGTAAAGCCTGCAATCTTCGCATTCCATCCAAATATTTTTCGTTCATACGACAGATCCAGAAGAGTTTTTTCCTTTTGCCAGTACGCACCCATTACAGGCGTTCTTGTAGGTCCTCCGCCAGGAGGCATAAATTCTCCAAGTGATGTGGGATATGATGGATCAATGGGTACATTCCACAGTGGGCTTTGAGGATCATTTGATTTTCTATTATTTACTATAAGGCCTCTTTTTACTTTTGTATAATAAGCTGAGACATTGATTTTACCATCGAAAACGTTTGGAATGACCGTGGAAAAGTTAAACGAGTTTGATAGAAAATCATTGTTTCGTAAAAATGGGTCAGAAGAGAGATGATCGATAGATATATTAAAGGGTATATCCTTTATCTTGTTTTCAAAATAAAACCTGTAATTTTGAGTATCCCTAGTCCCATATGAACCAAAAAATTCTGTTATTGGCGTGCCAGTCGGGACTCTATTCTTAATCTCTATTGCGCCGCCTAAAACTCCAAGTTTAGCGTCTACGCCGCTTTTTATAACCTTAATAGAGTCAACGTTTATTGGCGGTATGGTGCTCCAGTCCACATAAAAGCCGCCATAAACGCCTGTGGCATTGATATCTCTTCCATTCTCGAATACTTTCAATCTGCTATTCCCAAAACCTCTGATCTTAACCACATCGCCCGTGTCTCCTACAAGTGATTTTTCTGAGATCTCTACCCCTGCCATATCCTTGAGGTAATCAGTAATAGAAAAACTCATAGCGGGGTTTACTTTGAATACGTTTACCACATCTGCATTTTTCTCTTTTTCCTTGTTACCGTAGACTACAATCTCCTGAAACTGAGAAGAGTCATCACAAAATCCAATTTCTGCCAAATCTGAATAAAAAAAAGCAAAAAACAAAAAAACTAACACAATAATCAAATATCCTCTACCTCCCTTAAAAAAATAAGCCATGAAGACAAAAAGCCTTCATGGCTTTAATGCTAAATTTAATAAATTTAAAAGCGCCCTAATTCATTTAGGACATTTTCTAATAGAATTTTAATTTTATTTTAATATATCAAAAAATTTTCTAATGTCAAGAAAATTAGAAAATTTCTATCTTGAGCGCAAAATCTTAAAAAATAAAAATAGGCTAAAAATAACTCCTATAAGTATTGCGAACATCTGTAAATAAAAAACTACAGGGGTTGTTTCTTCGTAATTTTGATTCGTTACATTCATATTTTTATTGGCAATTTGGACATTTTTATTCTGGTAGCGCTGTGTGCTTTCTTGATTATTCATATCGTTATTTTTAGTCATTTCCTGGTCTTTACTTGAACTCTCGCTGCTCATAGCGCTGCTTTCTGGCATAACCTTCGGTCTATTTGGATCGTCTGGACTCCACATAAGAGCATGAGACAAGCCAGAAAATACAAATAAGAAGATTAGGGAAAAAAGTAAATATTTCATAGTTTTATTATCTCTACCGTCATGCTATAGTTTGCCGACATATTTGGGCTTTTTGGCAGCGGAAACCATGGGGTGACAAAGTATCTTAAGCGGTTATCGTACACATATTCATCTTGATAGCCATTTGTCAGAGCGCTACCATTGAAGAAGCCCCATACCCCGTGCCAGTTCTCAACTAACATACCTCTTGTAAGGGCATATCCGAGCAAATTATCGCTGCCATAACCCACTGAGAAGTATGGATAGTTTGAGGTGCTTGCAGGATTGCCACTTGCCACATTGCTATAATAGTGATAATTATCAAATACCCCTGTCTGAATAGTATTGTCATTGTTTCCCGTTTGCGTCCCAAAGGTAAGGATCTGTCCATCAAATGAGTAAGTTTGGTTATCAGAAACGTTCGTCCCATCATTAGCATAGTCTGGTTTGGAAGGAGGTTTACTGGCATTAGATTTTACATTTAAGAATATATTTCTTGCCACAAGACCCAGTAGAAATCTGGAATCATCTGTCCCAGAATACGACGTGAAGCTCCCGTCAGGGTTAACGAGCCTCTCAGGATATGTAAGACTATAATTAAGATAATTGGTCCCACCGTCTCCAATTACAATATCGCCCGCTGCTGCCACAGTAAGCCTCCCAGATACGTAGTATTGCCAGGGATTGTTGGGATCTTGAGGGTTAGCAGGAGCTTTACCAGCTACAAGATCTGCCAGATTGCCACTTGAGGAAGTCCCGTGTCCTGAAAGCGTAAGTGCGTTGTACAGGTCACTTAGAGAATTGTAGTCGCTTGATGGCAGAGTGCTTGTTTGCATTTCTTGAACGTGACCATTTATGTATATTAGATTAAAATCTGTGTGATCGGTAACTATATAAGGATTACACCTGTCACTATTTATAACAGCGGGACAGGATGCAAATGGGGGATCATTCGTATATAGCCACTTGCCAAGTTTACTGTTATATTTCTGAACATAGAATATCTTCGTGGATAGCTCAGTATCAGTAGCAGTAGAACCACTATCTCTTGGTATGTCTATAAGCCATATCCTATACTGCGCACCTGAGTTTGACGAAAGGGTAATTCGATAGGTTGATGCATATTTTGGTCTTCCATTAACCTGAAAGTTCATCCTCATAGAAGAGAACTCGAATTTATCCACGGAATAATTGTTGTTTATTGTACTTGGATTTATATATAGGGAATAATAGTTGCCTCCTACAATTGAGCTAAATCCACTATTAAAGGCTACAAAGCTATTGTTACTTCCTGCTAGCGTGCTGTTCCCTTTAGCCTCTGCTGGTAAAAGGTTGATTCCCCTCTTCAGGACATTTTGAGCGAAAGAATATTTTGGGTAATTTGTTTTAACGCCCGCGCTCCCCTGATAGGCAATCTTTTCCCAGTCTGAAGAGCTACCAGGTTGGCTACCATACCATATAATTTGTCCGCCCACTCTCAGATCGGGAAGCGCTGGAGCAGTGGGCACGAATCTATTTAGAGCGTCAAACATCGGTGCAGTAGGAGGTTTCGCATTAGCGTTTGCGTTTTGCCAATAGGCGATGCCTATATCATCGTTTGTATAATATGGTCCCACCACCCTGCTAAAGCCGCCCAGCCACCAGTTACCGCCCTGAGTTCCACCTGAATGATAATCCTTATTAGTAAGAAGTGCTGCATTTGGGGGAGAGTTGTTTATGTCAAAGTGTACGTTATATTGCAATACATTTTTCCCACTGATTAGATCCTTTGTTATAAAGGAAAGATCGTAGTGACAATCTGTCCAGTTAGCTGGATCGGGGTAAAATGCATAATCAGCGCTTGCTAAGTCCACCTCTATATTGGGATTTCCTGTACCCTTTGTATTGTATTGCTGGCTGGTAGGGATTCCTAAACTATTTGGATCTGGAGGTATTCCTTGGTTTGCTACGAATTGCTGCTTTATAGCGTTTATATATTTACTCGAAAAATCCTGTGCAGCATAAACTGACTGATCGTATAGAGCATTTTGCGCTGCAAATTTAATTGGGTTTATGCCTAGAGCTGCTATGGCCACCGAAATAGTTAATATCAAAGTCATAATTATTAAGACAATTATCAGTGCAGAACCATTTTTGTTCACATCTAATTCCCCCTTACAAGAAAGATTGGAGTAACCTGAAATGTCCCTGTTTGACTCCCTCTTAATGAAGGGCTGACTCCGGTGTTGGCTTCCAGAGTAATAGAAATTTGAATGCTTTGCACGTTTTTACTCAGATCCACTGGGTTGGTATTATTTATAGAGCAAGAAACCGTGTGTGGAGGATCTACTATAGATGAGCAGGTTGAATCGCTACAATAGTTATAGCAGGTAGGGACAACACTTATTACGTTTACATTTTTCGGTGTCACTGTATTGTCTATTGGATTACCCACCACTATAGTCCAGTCTTGTCGATAAAAGGTCACGATTCTGTGAAGGCTTTTTGAGCCATCCGGATTGTTTTCTAAACTATATTCTATCTCTTTCCTCGGCGTCAGATCGCTTGCAGTACAGGAAACGTCATACACAGGGTTATTTGGATCTGTTCCAATCTTATAAGAAGTATTATAAGGATTTGAGCTATCATAATAAACGCATGCAGTCTTAAATCTGATTATCCCACCAGTAGTCTGTACGGGAACAAACGTAGTGGCATTTGCTATACTTTGACCAACGTCCAGATTTACACCCCTGCCAGCCAGAGTAAGGTCTTTTGACATAAGAATTTGAACTGTAGAGATAGCAGAGCTTGTAATGTTTCTGTTTTGGGATGAGATAAGCGTGTTGTTTGCGTTGATAAGAAGCACTGTAACTCCTGCTGTGATTATCACAAGTATAATCAGTGTTACCATTAGCTCAATAAGAGTAAAACCAGATTTATCTTTCATGGTAAGACTCCCTGAGGCTTGTCTATACGTTCAAATCCTTCTACCTGGCAAAGCGCCCCTCCAGGTTTGCCGCAATTCCAGCTAACGCTAACAATTACAGCAGCATATTCATACTGTGTGCCAGGATTATTATCCGAAACAGTAGTGGTTCTTTTTCCATTAAGGGAATGATTTATCTTTACTATTTCTGTCACTCCATTTTGAGCGAGGAGGGCATTCCAACCAACGGCCACATCGGAGCTATTTTGAAGATTTGCCATAGCTGATAGCTGAGCTAACCTTTGGTTTACCAACCCTTGAGCATTTGTTTGCTGAGCCGCTGCCTCTTGAGCTCTTATAGATCCAAACAAAGACATAGCAAGTGTCATAAGGCCAAAGGTGAGAAGAACAGCCGCCACCATCAGCTCTATTAGAGTAAAACCCCTTTTATTCTTTCTTATAGCGCGAAGCATTACAAACCCCTTAAAGGTTGCCTGTAGTCATAACTACACATAACTATAGATTATAATACAAAAAAGAAGCTTAATGTTATATAAGAGGTTCATGCCATGAACCAGTAATAATAGGTGAGCTTAAATAGCTTGACAAAAGATTGGTTATATTACTGAAATTAGCAGGATTATACACTATTTCACTGCCAGCATTTACTTGTAAGTTTCCGCTCTCTACCAGCAAGGCACCGTTTATATTAGAATTAGAATTCATCTGGACAGTTGTTTCTCCTATTTGGGCAGAGCCTGAGGCGTATACAAGTCCATTTATAGTATTGTTACTGTTAATAGTCAGATTCCCTGAGGAAGAAGAACCAGAACTATCACCAACATAAATTAAACTGTTAGTTAAACCCTGTACGTTAGAGTTGAAAGTTAAATTTCCATCATAAATTATTATATTACCGCCAACTGTAGAATTACTGTCAAATATTACTGAGGTATAGTTTCCAATTGTGATGATGTTTCCTGAAATTGTATCAGAATTGCTGTTTAAGATGAGATTTGAATTGCTACCTGTCAAAATAATATTGCCACCTATGTTGATCTGTGAATTAGAATTATCTGTTACGCTACCATTTGCGTATAAGCTTTTGTTAACTGTTAAGTTGGCATTTGAATTTAGTTTGACTGTATTTGACCACATGTTTCCATTTACAGTAAGAGAACTATTTGTATTGATTAAAAAATTTGAAGAGTTTATAACGAGATTACCATTTATAGTTAGGTTGCAGTTATTGTTAAGGCTGCCATCCGTCAAGATATAATTTCCAGTCAATGTTTGACCGCAAGTCGGATTTGAAAGCATAGTATAGTCTGTGGGCTTAGCAGGAATGCTTGGCGTCATGCTGCTAACTACTTGATGAATAGCGTTTTTGTAAGGCGTAAAATCAGAAAGATGCTGAGGGGGACCTATAACAGATGAGTTCGAATCTTTCGATAAAGCCCCGCTGAGCAGAGCGCCTGGTATATTTGGGTTATTTGTGGTAATAGCAGAGTTACTGTTCATATTTATGTCACCATTTGCTATGACTGCCCCAGGAATTACATTTCCAAGATAAACCGTTACAGATCTCTTTTGCGGTGTGTCTACTGAAGCAGTTATAATTTTCGTAATATAACCTGAAATTGTAGCTGGCTGTTTTACCACAATATTTACGTTTAGCCCTTCTTGCGAAGTATACTGTGAGCTGCCATAAGGCAAATTTTTCGCCGTCGCATAAGATATTCCCTCTTCACACGCAGCCAAAGCTTGAACAGAACCTGTTTGGGCAGAGGAAGTTTTAAATAATGATAGATTCAAAACTGCCCATACTCCAATTACTATTACAAAAAATATTAAAGCACCAATAGCAATTGGCAAAGCGAATCCGCTCTTGTCAAGAATTTTTTTACTGAACATTTCTTAATTTCACCTCCTTTGTAAAGGTATAAGAATTATTGCTCGATTTTAATCTTGCAGTTATAACAATCTGGACCACGTTATAGTTCCCAAAGGGATCCACCTGATTTGGGACAAAATTAGCGCTTGAATTTACCGAACCCAATACAGGAGAGAATGCCGTAAAGACCACATTTGGAGGATTGAGAACTGAACAGGTTGTGTTATTCACACATCTTGACAGGTTTCCATTTTGCAATTGATATTTCACTACACTATATGCGCCAGTCCCATCGGGATTTTGCGAAGTAGGAACATCCAGGTTAAACGATATATAACCAGAGCTGCCCTGAACACAGACTATGTTTGCATTTACGGTAGTGCCAGGGCTTATCTGAAGATTTATATACCCAGCCTCTCTAATCTCCCTTGACATGCTATAAAGAATATTTGGGACACTGATAGATATGTTATCTATCTCCTGATTTTTAACGAATGATTTGCCGCCGCTTGAAAGAACATATATTACAGCAATAGCGATCATTGATGCTATTACTATAACCACCAAGAGTTCGGTAAGAGTAAAACCTCTCTTGTTATTCATTGGCATGCCTCAGACTGTAAATTGATATTTTGAAATCTCGCAGGAGTCGCTGTATCGCTGACTGTGACGCTTAGTAAGTCACAATTAGAGTTTGGATCCTTTGAGCGCACAGCGCTCAATTTAAAGCATATACTGCTATTGTTAACGCAATAATTAGAATTTTGGATATTTACAGAGCTGCCTAAACTAAGGGCTCTCAAACTTTCCATCTGGGAATCAGCAAGTATATTAGCCTGGTTTAAGATATAGTTGTTTGTAGATGCCTTTAGAGATGACGACAGGCCCCACGCAAGAACAATGAGAGCAAAGAGCAAAAAAAAAGAAGCTATTAAGAGCTCTATTAGAGTTACTCCTCTTTTATTCACTATTTTCTCCCTTAATTTCTGGCTTATTTATATTAATGATATACCAAAAAATTCAAATAATCAATTTATTTAGCACGTAAGGTGAAAGAGTGCTAGAGGCGCCATCCCATTACTTACAAGACTATTAAAAATATCGGCGGCTTTTTTCGTATCATATATCAAAATCTCTTTTTTAGCTTCTTTAAAATATTTGATAAAGTTATCTTCAACCCTTACTATACCGTATGCGCCTGTCCCACATATTATATGTGTAACATTTTCAATTTTTTTTAATATGCTTTCAATGTCACCAAGAGAAAAAATATGTCCTTCTTTCCTCCACCACGGATAAACGAGTATTTCATCCTTGGTAAATATTAAATCTTTTGTATATTCTTTGCCATCTATTTCTATATATCCAAATTTGTAAAAATTTATCATAACCTGTCACCCCTTTTGAAGGTAATTTTAGTCTTAAATATTAATTTACTATATGTTTTGTAATACTTGCAATTTATTTTTTAATATACTTAATTTTTACAAAACAATAAAAATGATATACAATACTGCTATGGCAGATATAGCACAATTTGACTATTATATAGGCATTGATATTGGCGGCACAAGAACAAGGGTGGGGCGCTTTTCGAAAGATTGTAAATTAGAAGAAAAGGAAGTTATAGAAACTATTCGTTATAAAAAAAGTCCTGAGTTTTTATTAGAAGAGATTGCGAAGAAAATCTTAGGTTTAAAAAAACCAAATTCAGAATTTGCAATTGGCATATCAGCTCCTGGTCCATGCGACACAAAACTGGGCATAGTAAAAAACCCGCCTAATCTACCTGGTTGGGGTGAGGTAAGAGTTAGCGAATTTTTTAAAAATAAATTTGATACTTATGTAAGTCTTGAAAACGATGCAAATGCTGCGGCATTTGCAGAATACAAAATTGGTTCTGGCAAAGGATATAAGAATATGGTTTACTTTACTCTGTCTACTGGAATAGGCGGAGGAATTATTATAAATGGCAAGATTTACAGAGGATTTATGGATAGTGCAGGAGAATTTGGACACCAGATAGTTCTACCAAATGGTCCAAAATGTAGATGTGGGAGTAAAGGTTGCCTGGAGGCAGTTTCTTCAGGCTATGCTATTTCAAGAGATGCTATTTCGAAAGCTTTAGTTAGAAAATCTGGTATTCTTTATGAAATTTATAAGAAAAATGGAACAATAAATGCAAGTGATGTTTTCTTGGCGTCTAGCCAGGGCGACGACATTTCCTGGAAAATCCTAAATAAAGCTATTACATATATGGGCATTGGAATCAGTAACGTCATCACAGTGCTCTCCCCTGAATGCGTAGTTTTGGGCGGAGGCCTTACAAATCAAGACTATATCATTGAAGAAATTAGAAATTTTGCAGCGACTCATGTAAAAATGGCTCCAATAAATAAGATAAAGATAGTAAAAAGCTCCCTTGGCGACGATTCGTCTCTTTATGGAAGCGTGTTAAATACAGTAGATTCTTTCTAAAATATTTTCTATTAAGATTGGTTTTTAAGGAGGTGCCTTTTTTGGACGACCTCAGGAGAAAGTCGATTGTTTTTATAGTTCTTATAGGAATGGTAAGCCTATTTGCAGATATGACATACGAAGGTGCAAGGTCCATTTCAGGTCAATATCTGGAAATTTTAGGTGCTAGCGCAGCTATTGTAGGGTTTATAGGTGGGCTGGGCGAGCTTATGGGATATGCTATTAGATTTTTTTCAGGCAGACTTGTTGATAGAACCCACAAGTATTGGTTACTAACTATTTTTGGATACTTCATAAACCTTTTGTCGGTTCCATTAATAGCTCTTTTACCCCTTTGGCAGTGGGCAATATTTCCAATGATAACGGAAAGGATTGGAAAGGGTATTAGAGTACCACCTAAAGATGCAATGTTGTCATTCGCTACAAAATCTGTTGGAAGAGGTTGGGGATTTGGAATTCATGAATTCCTCGATCAATTGGGTGCTGTTAGTGGCCCCATTTTTGTAGCTATAGTTTTGTTTTTTTTAGGAGAAAATAATTTTAGATATGCGTTCTTTTTTCTTTTTATACCGGCATTGTGTGCAATAGGGATATTATTTTTATCATGGTTTTTATATCCTGTTCCATCTAAATTGGAGGTAAATTTAATAGAGATTGATTCAAAAGGACTGCCAAAACTTTTTTGGATATATTGTTTTTGTGTATTAGGTTTTGCCGTTGGGTTTTTGGATTTTGTTTTGATAGCATTTCACCTTGAAAGGGCAAAGATAATATCACAACCTATAATACCCTTACTCTATGCCTTTACGATGGGAGTAGATGGAGTAAGCGCACTTGTGTTTGGTAAGCTTTTTGATAAAAATGGATTTATTGCGCTTCTATTTGCAATTGTTATATCAGTTTTTGCAAATCCTCTTATATTTTTGTCAAGATCAGTTTACCCTATAGTAGCTGGAATGATTTGCTGGGGTATTGGTTTGGGAGCACTTGAATCTATTGTCAGAGCCGCAGTAGCAAACATAGTACCTGCTAGTAAAAGAGGTAGTGCCTTTGGCATATTTAATGCATTGCTGGGAATATTTTGGTTTGTTGGGAGCTTTGTCTGTGGAATTTTGTATGGTATATCGCCAGTATATCTGGTGGCTTTCTCAGTTACTGCGCAAATTTTTTCAGTAGCAAGCTTTATATATTTTAGAAGAAGTTTTAGAGCAGTATAGGTAGTTTTAATAAAAATTCAATTGTGGAGGTAAAAAATGTTACCTATAGGTTCACAGGCAATAAATTTTTCTTTAAAGGATCAAAATGACAGTGTAGTATCTCTTGAATCTTTAAGAGGTAAAAATGTTCTTTTGTCTTTTCATCCTCTTGCATTTACTCCTGTGTGTGAAGAACAAATGAAGTCGCTTGAGGCAAACTTTGATACCTTTAAGTCTCTGAATACAGTTTGTTTAGGAATCAGTATTGATTCAGTTTATTGCAAAAAGGCATGGGCAGATATAATTGGCGTAAAGAATACTTCTTTGTTGGCTGATTTCTGGCCACATGGTGGTTTAGCGCAGCAATATGGTGTTTTTCTAGGGGATTTTGGTTTTTCTGGTAGGGTAAACATACTTCTTGATGAATCTCACAAAATAATATTTAAAAAAATATATCCTATAAAAGAAGTACCTGACATTAATGAGATCATAGATTTTTTAAAATCGAAAAAATAAATAAAAAGTTATATAATTTTAAATATCTGTAATTTTGTACGCTTAACTAAACACATATAAAAATGATAGAATATTATATATGATAATTTAAATTTATGAGGTGAAAAGTGCAAAAACGAGTTGAGAGTGGTTTGGTTGCTTGTTTTGTAAATGATGGTATCATATATCAAAAAAAGGATATGTTAAGAATTTTGTCTGATCTTTTATTTGTTAAATACGAACAATATGATTCCAGTGGTCTAAAAAAGACTGGTGAAGGAAGAGTTTTTAGAGTTTATAATAATACTACTAATTCAAGCATACTTATGAATGGTCGCATATACTTAAACGTAAATAGCTTTGAATATTTACAGATACACACAGATCCAAATACTAATACGTCTTATTTTGAATTGTTCACTCCAGATTTTTCTATAAGAATTTACCCCTTGGATACAGAAGATAAAGAAGTTCAGTGGCAAATGGATACTATTTCGGACAAAGATCTTTTTGAGGGGGAACAAGAAGAAGATTAATTTTAGAGTTAATAAAAAGGGGCGCTTATAAGCGCCCCTTTTTATTATAAATAAGTAGTAACTAATAAATACCATCTTTTTCGCGAAGAATTTTTATAGCTTCGTTTAATTGAGGATCCTTTTCAGGATTTTTACCCATATCTTGCCAATCTTTTGGATCTGGGACAATTATATTAGGTTCTATCCCTATTTTATTAATGTCGTGTCCTAAAGGAGTCAAATATTTTTCAGTCGTTATTACAAGAGCACTATTGTCATATAAAGGTATAACAGATTGAATTAGTCCCTTACCGAAGGTTTTTTCACCTATCAGAGTATATCCGTAATCTTTCATAGCACCAGATAAGATTTCTGCAGCGCTAGCTGATCCTTCATTTACCAGAACTACTACTGGGATATCTAATTTTGAATCCTTATAAGGAGAGTAAACTTTTGTCTGATTACCGTTTCTGTTCACAGTTATTACAACTGGGTTATCTCCAACAAAGTATCCTGCGATATCCAGACATGTTTTTACGGTACCACCAGGATCGTTTCTAAGGTCTAAAATCAATGCTTTCATCTTTTCTATCTCTGGCAGATACGATTTGAATTCATCGTATGTCTTGTCATTAAACGTGCTTATTCTCAAATATCCTATTTGATAGGTAATAGGTCTAAATGTAACGCTATTTATTTCTATGGTTTCTCTTGTAATATTAAATTCTTTAAGCTCCCCTTTTCTTTCTATTCCTATTTTTACCTGAGTTCCTACAGGTCCACGAATTAACTTTACTACCTGATTTATGTCCATTCCGTCAATTGGTTTTCCATCTACCGAAACTATTCTATCGTTTGCTTTTATGCCAGCTTTGTATGCAGGTGTTCCTTCAATAGGGGCTATAACTACTATACTTTTGTCTTTAACGCCCATTTCAATACCTATGCCGCTAAACGATCCTTCGAGCTGGTCTTTCATCTGAGCAAAGGATTCTGGATCCACATATCTTGTGTATGGATCGCCTACCGCCTGTACCATACCTCTAATTGCGCCCTCAACCAGTTTAGTGGGATCTAGAGTAGAAGGTGCTACATAATAATTTTCAACAAGATTATACACATACTGCAACATTCCCCAATTGGTACTACCTGAAGCCATATTGCTTTTCAGAGTAAAGCCTGCCGAGAACGCTATTACTGAAACCAAAAACAAAATAAAGCCATACTTAATCCTTTTGCCCATGACGTCTCCTTTCAAAATATCAAAACATAATGAAAATTATATCACTTAACACTATTTTAGCTTTAAAACTTTTGAAATTGACATACTTACATCGTCTACACTGATAAGATCAATGCACTTCATATTGTAAGGGCAAGAGTAAAGGGAGCAGGGTGCACAACTTACAGTAGTTTGTAAAACTACTGAATTTTTGCCTAGAGGACCACAAAGGTTTGGATTTGTTGAGCCATAAAGCCCTATTACAGGGATGTTTTGAAAAGATGCAAGATGTAAGGGGCCAGAATCGTTGCCCACCGTAAGTGCGGAAAGCTTGAGGAGCGCAGCAGTTTCTTCAATTTTGAAGTCATCAGGCATTGTAATTGCATTTTCTGTAAAATTTGAAATTCCTTCCAAAACTTTTTTATCTTCTTTAGAACCAATTAAAATTGATTTGTAACCAAAATTTTTGTATAGATAGTTTATAATCTGAACATAATTTTCTTGAGACCAATTTTTCAATTTATATCCTGATGAAGCTACTATAGCAACGAACTTGTCAATATTTTTTTCTTTTAAAAATATTTTTGGTTTTTTAAAGTCAATTTCAAATAAGTTTAATTCACAAATTAGTTCTGGATTTATTCCTAATGGTTCTAAAAGTCTCAAGTGGTGCAAAGCATTGTGTTCTTTTCTTCTTAGCGAATCATCAGCTTTGTAGGTTGAAAAAATTTGTTTCATTGAAAAGCTTTGAAATATTTTTACTCCAGAAAATTTAGTTAATGTTGTTATTAAAAAATGCCTCTGGAGATCGAATATCAAATCAAATTTTTCTTTTCTGTAATTGAGGAAGAAATGAGGTAAATCTCCTGGAATTTTCTGGATTTTGTACTCTTCATAATAAATTATGTCGTCAATATTTTTTGATCTTAATACTAAAGACATCGTATATTCTCTAAGGTTTCCAATAAAATATATTTCTGCTTCAGGAAAATTTCTTCTTAAATTAGAAAAAAGAGGGAAAGAAAATAATAAATCACCCAATCCAGGGTTGCCTACTATTACACCTATCTTCTTAATATTTTTTATATCAAAATTTCTCAATTTTTTCTTTCAATATCCTTTCAACTTCTATTAAATCCTCTATTGTATCTACACTTTTTGTACTGAAAGGGATAAGATTCATACGGATTGAAAAGCCGTTTTCGAGGACTCTGAGTTGTTCTAGCGATTCTGCCCTTTCTAGAGGAGTGGGGGATAAATTGGAAATAATTAGTAAAAAATCTCTTTTATAAGCGTAGAAACCTAAATGTTTATATCTTGTTACTCCAATGCCATCTCTATCAAATGGAATGGAATGCCTGGAAAAGTATAAAGCATCCATATTTTTTTTGCATACTACCTTTACTACTGCAGGATCAGACTCCTCTTCTGGTTTAATAATGGTCATAAGAGAAGTCATATTTACCTTTTTATCAGAGAACGGTTCTATAAGAGCATCAATTATTACCTCGTTTACCATTGGTTCATCGCCTTGAATATTTACTATGATTTCATAATCTGTTAGCATTCTTGCGACTTCGGCTACTCTGTCTGTCCCACTTCTACACGATTTTGATGTCAAAAGTGTCTTTGCACCGAAAGTAGTTGCTATACTTATTATGGTTTCTGAATCTGTAGCAATAATCAGATCTGATAATAGTTTACTTTTATATGCTCCTTCATATACCCATTGAATCATTGGCTTGTTCAAAATTTTCCTTAAAGGTTTTTCTGGTAATCTGGTAGATTTCAATCTAGAAGGAATTACACCTAAAATTTTATACATTTTTGCCCCCTTCTGAAAAAATTTCTGCTTCGATTAATAATGCATATAACAAAAGATTTGAACCCTTTAAAAAGTTTAATTTTACTATATCTTTCTCTGTTGTTAAGAAAACATCAACATTTAGGGTTTTCGACTTATTATATAATCTTAATAAATCTTTTTCTGTATATCTTATGTGATCGGGGAAAGACGTTGAACCAACTATATTTATTCCTAAATTCTTACATGTAAGGAAAAAACTATCAGGATTACCAATACCACAGAATGCAAAAACTCTTTTGTTATTTAAAACATTAAAATTATATTCTTTATACAATGACATATCTACAAGTTTTTTAGGAACATATCTCATCAATAGTATCTTTGCGTTAAAATTAATACTTTTTATGTCTTGTATTAATTTTAACAGGTCTTTGTAGTCAATAAGGTCAAATCTTGATATTACTACTATGTTAGCTCTTGATAAAGATTCCTTTGGTTCTCTTAAGAAACCCCTCGGGAACATATATCCACCACCCCAGGGATCGATCGCATCGATAGTTACGATATCTAAATCTTTTTGTATGCTCCAATATTGAAATGCATCGTCTAATATCACAATATCGCAACCATGTTCATTTTGAAGAAATTCGATAGCTCTCTCTTTGACTCTGTCTACAATTACTATTGCGTTTGGTACCTTTTTTGAAACGAGATATGCCTCATCTCCTGCAATATAAGGAGTTGATAAAATATTTTTTCCATCTTGTACTATTAATGTTCCCCTTGCCTCTCCCGCATATCCTCTAAAAACAACTCCTACTCGTAGGCCTTTTTCTAAATTTTTCTTTGCAAGCCAGATTACAAGGGGTGTTTTTCCTGTGCCACCAAGGACTATATTTCCAACTCCAATAACCTTTAAATCAAATTTCTTTTTTGGAAGCGCTAAGATTCTTTCTCTTCTCCTTAAAACAAACATTTTATAAATGCGACTCAAAAGGTATAAAAATGATAAAAATATTTTATTTTTTCCGCTTTTAACGCATTCTATCCAGTAAAAAGAAAGCTTTTCATACAAAAACATTAAACTTGTCCTTCAAGAGATTATAGGTTCTTTCAAGAGAATGTGAGGCATATTCAAATTTCTTTCTGGCTATTTTCCCCTCTTCAAGCCAATTATTGTCTTGAAGCAAATATTTTACTAACTTATAGAATTGTTCAAAGTTTTCTATCACATAAGCCCCTTTATGTGTGTTATTTGAAATTTCTTTATTTTCTCTTAATAATGTATCTGCCATAAACGATTGTCTTTGATAATATTTTCCGAAAAGTACTGGTCTAGAACATATTGCTGGTTCAAATAGATTGTGTCCACCAATCTTTTGAAGCGTACCACCAACAAAGCCAATTTTTCCAAGAGAATATATATCAGAAAGCTCTCCCATTGTATCTATCAAGATAATTGATTTTTGATTTTTATATCTCTTTATAAAATCTTTATCTTTTGACCATAATAGGAATTTAATATTATTTCTTTTTAATTCGATTATCACTTCGTCCAATCTTGAAAGGTGTCTGGGAGCAATTGCGAGCGATATATTCTTCTCAAACTTCAAATACAATTTTATCAAAATTGATTCCTCCCCCCTGTGGGTGCTACCTGCTACTAGATCAAATATATTTTCTTCTGAACAGAAATCTTTGTAATTTTGATAGGCTTTAATGTCTCCAACTGTAAACACTTTATTTTCCTTTATTCCATACTTAATTAAATTATTCTTATCGTCTTCAGTTTTCGCAAAAAAGGCGGTAATTTTTGAAAATATGTCTTTAAACAAAAAATTAAAACTCTTATATCTGTTAAAAGCTTTTTTACTAAATCTAGTGCTGATGTGAAATATCCGCCCATGTTTAGAAAAGATATCTATTAAATTAGGCCAATATTCGGCTTCAACAATAACGATATTTGGAACCTGTAGAATAGAACACAATTTTGAAATTAGCCAGCTGAAATCTAGAGGAGATATCCTAACATAAATGTCGGGATATTTTTCTCTAATTAGTTTTAGTGCTGCATAATTAGTTACAGTAAGAAATATTGGATAATTTTCATATTCGAGTTTTATTTTGTTAATAAGATTTACTGCTCCTAAAACTTCTCCTACAGAAGCTGCATGAATCCACAAGCCATTAAAAGAACTCTTTTTTTGCTGATTTTTAAAATCTTTTATTACCGGTTCATTTTTAGAAAGAGTAAATCTATATTTTATAGTTTTCCTATAACCCTCGTTAGAGATAGATTTTAAAATAACATACATTGAAGCAATTAATAATAAAAGATCGTATATTGCTGATCGAAACTTCATAGTGAAGCGAACATATTTTCTTTTGTTTGAAGTTCAAATAGCATTCTATATTTTCCATTTTCTTTGCTCATTAGTTCACTGTGGGTACCTTCTTCAACTATTTTTCCGTTTTCTAGATACAGGATTTTATCTGCAAATATTACTGTTGAGAGTCTGTGAGCAACTATTATAGTGGTTCTTCCTTTTAAAACTCTCTTAAGAGCTTCTTGAAACTGAGATTCAGAAGAGGCATCAAGATTGGACGTTGCTTCATCTAACAAGAATATCTTTGGATTTTTTATTACAGCGCGTGCAATAGAAATTCTTTGTCTTTCTCCTCCTGAAAATCTTACTCCTCTTTCGCCCAGAACAGTATCATATCCTTTTTCCATCTTATCAATAAAATCGTGTGCGTTTGATATTTTTGCAGCCCAAATTATATCTTCAGTAGTAGCGTCATTTTTTCCATATGAAATATTTTCAGAAATTGTTGTGTTAAAAAGTATGATATCTTGTGGTACAAGTCCCAAATGCCTTCTAAGAGATCTCATAGATAAATCCCTTACATCATAGCCGTCGATTTTAATGCTTCCACTTTGAGGGTCATAAAATCTCATAATTAGATCAATGATAGTAGTTTTTCCAGCTCCTGAAGGCCCAACAATTGCAAAAACTTGACCAGGCATTATCCTAAAGCTTAATCCTTTTAGAATATACTCTTCGTCATCAGGATACTTGAACCACACGTTTTCAAATTCGATCATGCCTTTAATTTCTTGAATTTCGATTGCGTCCTCTTTATCCTTTATACTAGGTTCTATATCGAGAACAGAAAATATTCTATGTGCTGCAGCCATTGCCTGTTGGATATTTCCAAGATTTGAACCCATTCTTCTTACAGGAGTGGTGATGATACCAATATAACCAATAAATGCCATAAGATCTCCTATGGTCATATGGCCATTTATAACTCTATAGCCACCATACCAAAATACAGCTGCTATTCCCATTGCTCCTAATAGTTCCATCACTGGGGTATAAATAGAATTAAGTCTACCAGCCTTTAAAACTGCTTTAACTGATTCTCTATTTATTTTCTTAAAGCGTTCGCTTTCTTTTTCATAAGTCGCAAAACCATGTACTATTTTGATAGAGGAGAGAATCTCTTGCAAAACTGCAAAGACGTCAGCAGACCTTTCTTGAATTCTATAGCTGACGCTCTTTAATCTCCTGCCAAACTTTTGAACTGCTAAAAATGCAAGAGGTAAAATAAATATTGTAGCCATCGTTAGTTTCCAATCAATATAAAATATAAAACAAACTACTCCAATTAAAGTAAGAGTATCAAGCACTAAGCTTACTAAACCTGTAGAAAAAACTTGCTGTAATATAAATGTATCGTTTGTCAATCTGGACATCAACTCACCTGTAGAGTGTTTTTTAAAGAATTCTAGAGGCATCAGTTGCATATGAGTAAAAAACTGCTCCCTAATATCAGATATTACGCTATTTGTAATATAAATCATTAGATAATTCTGGCAAAAGCTTAGTATTCCTTTGATTATATATAAACCTATCATTGACAAGGCTAAAATATTTAAAATAAAGGCGTTTTTCTTTATTAGTGCAGAATCTATCAAAACTTTTAAAGTCCAAGGAATGGCTACCATGATTGCCGAGACTAAACACATAAAAAATAGTGCTAAAACAAAATATTTTACATATGGTTTTAGATATTTCAAAAGTCTAAAATATATATCTTTCAACTCCTTCTTTAAAACAGTATCTGAATAAAATTATATATCACTTATTAATCTTATGAGGATAAAATAAAATTTAGTTAGTTCTTTAATTTTTTGAAATAAAAAATCAAAGAAAAGGTTATTTTATGTATTAAAAACAACAAGATTTAAAATCCTGGTTTTACCTTTTTAAAAATATTTTTTGTATTGATTTTAGGTAGTCTTCTAGAACAGCATTGTTTAAAGAGCATAATCCATATTGACCCTTTCTGTTTATTTCAATTAAACCTGCATCGTTTAAAATTTTTAAGTGATGAGAGACTGCTGGTTGAGTTATGTCAAGAGCTTTAATGACTTCAGTGCAAGAAATTTTAGGGTTTGAAGAAATCGATTGAAGGATTTTAAACCTTGAATCATTTGCTAAAGCATTAGAAATCTTAATAATTTGATCCAAATTCAATTTTCTTACCTCCTTAATAATATAAATTTAAATATAATCATATCAAATTTTTCTTTAAAATGTATAAAAATATCTTATATAAAATTTTATATAATTTTAATTAAAATTTAATCAAGTTTTAATGTATAATATACAATCGAACGTTTTCTTTTTATTTGTGGAGGGTAAAAATTTTATGGTAAAAATGGAGCATGTAAACAAATACTTTGGTACTCATCACGTTCTTAAAGATATCAATCTTCATGTAAAGTTCAAAGAGAGACTGGTAATAATGGGACCAAGTGGTTCAGGAAAAAGTACTTTGATAAGATGTATTAACTTTTTAGAGAAGCCATCATCTGGCAAGATCTTTGTAAACGGTGTGGAAATAACTGCTAATAAAATTCAGCTAAATAAAGTAAGACAAAAAATAGGCATGGTTTTTCAACATTTTAATCTTTACCCACATAAGACGGCACTTGAGAATGTGATGCTTGCGCCGATTCTTGTTGAAAAGAGAGATAGAAATGAAGTTGAAAAAAGCGCAATTGCTCTTCTTGAGAAGGTCGGCTTGAAGGATGTATATAATAAATATCCATCTCAACTTTCTGGTGGGCAGCAACAAAGAGTTGCGATTGCAAGGGCTTTGAATATGAAACCTGATCTTTTGCTGTTTGATGAGCCTACATCGGCTCTTGATCCCGAAATGATTCAGGAAGTTCTTGATATTATGGTAGCTCTTGCAAAAGAGGGGATGACGATGATTGTAGTAACGCACGAAATGGGTTTTGCAAAACAAGCTGCAGATAGAATTGTTTTTATGGACGATGGTCAGATCATTGAAACAGGCACCCCAGATCAGATTTTCAATAATCCTCAACATGAAAGAACTCAGGCTTTTCTTGAAAAGTTAAACAAGATTCAGGTCTAAATTTAGCTTTTAATAAAAGTTTTAGTAAATTTAAAAAAAGGAGGAATAAAAATGAAGAATTTGAAGTTATTGTTTTTAGGCATTGTTATTTTTCTGGGTTTTGTTATTACTGGATGCTCTCAACAAGCGCAAAAGCCTCAGGAGAGTTCTGCAGTGCCACCAGACATTAAGGCCATCAAAGATCGAGGTATTCTTAATGTAGGTGTAAAGTACGATGTTCCAAAGTTTGGATATAAGGATCCAAAGACAGGTAAGGTTGAAGGATTTGAAATTGATATTGCTCACGAAATGGCAAAAAAGATCCTTGGTAATCCTGATAAAGTTAATTTGATAGCTGTTACACCTAAAACGAGGGGTCCTCTTTTGGATAACGGTGAAGTTGACATGGTTATTGCAACCTTTACTATTACTCCAGAAAGAGAAAAAAGTTTTAACTTTTCAATACCGTATTTTACTGATGGAGTAGCACTTTTGGTAAAAAAAGATTCTGGTATTAAGAGTTTTACAGATTTGAATGGCAAAACAATTGGGGTTGCACAAAGTGCAACTACAAAGGGTGCAATAGAGGCTGAGGCAAAAGCAAAAGGTATAAAGGTCAATGTGCTTGAATTTGCTAGTTATCCAGAAATAAAGGCAGCACTTGAATCTGGAAGAGTTCAAGCCTTTTCTACAGATGGTGCAATACTTTATGGTTATGTTGACGATTCTACTACCATACTTCCTGACAGATTTGCTCCACAAAATTATGGTATAGCGATGAAAAAAGGAAATGACGGCCTGCTTAAATTAGTGAACTCAACTCTTGAAGAAATGCAAAAAGATGGCACACTTCAGAAGTTAAAGGAGAAGTGGGGACTTAAGTAGTGTTTGAAACGGGACCCTTTGCATTATTTAAATGGGAGAAATTATTTTCTGATTGGAGGATCTTTGCAGAGGGTTTCTTTACTACAATATCAGTTTCATTTCTTGGTCTCTTATTAGCGCTTGTATTAGGCTTAATCTTTGGTGTTCTTGCAACCAGTCAATTTAGAAGTGCTAAAATAATTAATCGGATATATGTTGAATTTATCCAAAATACCCCTTTAGTAATACAGGTGTTTTTTCTTTATAATGGTCTTCCACATCTGGATATAGTTTTACCTGTTTTTGCTGTTGGGGTAATTGGAGTAGGAGTCTATCACGGAGCATATATTGCAGAGGTTATAAGGGCAGGAATTCAGGCTATTCACAGAGGCCAATTGGAAGCTGCATATTCTCAAGGTTTTACCTTCTGGCAAGCTATGAGATATATAATTTTACCTCAGGCAAAGATAATAATATTTCCTCCTTTAACTAATCAGGCTGTCAGTTTGATAAAAAATACTTCAGTAATGGCTATGGTAGCTGGAGGAGATCTGATGTATCATGCAGATTCATGGTCAAGCAATAATTTATATTATGGGCCAGCATATGTGGTAGTAGGTCTATTATATTTAAGTCTTTGCTTGCCACTTGCTAGGTTTGCTGATTATCTTGAAAGAAAGGCTAAGATGAATCCATGATAGAAGAACTTTTTGCTCCTAATATTTTAATTTTTCTACTAAAAGGATTGCAGGTAACTCTTACTATAGCAGTATTTACCATAATTTTTAGTACGTTTTTTGGAATAATTCTTGGAGTAGCAAAATATTCAAGAAAGCCTTTTGTTAGCCAGATTGCTTCAATTTATATAGATTCTATTAGAAACATCCCACTTTTGTTGTTTATACTTGCTTGCAGATTTATGATACCCATCCCCCCAATACATGCGGCTATTCTTGCTATGACTATTTTTACTACTGCAATGATAGCAGAAATTGTTAGAGGGGGGCTTAATTCAATCGATAAAGGTCAGTGGGAAGCTGCTGCTTCGCAAGGTCTTAGTTATACTCAAACGCTTATTTATATAGTATTGCCACAAGCCATAAGAAAAGTTATACCACCTCTTATTTCACAATTTATTACAACCATAAAGGATACATCTTTTACATGGGCTGTTGGCATCGAAGAGTTAACGGGCAGGGGGATGATAATTATGGGACAATATGCAGAGCCAGCACAAGTTTTTGTGTTATTTGGGATGATAGCATCAACGTATTTTGTAATTAACTATACTCTTTCGGTTATAGCAAGAAATCAGCAAAAAAGGATGATTTATCAAAGTTATTAAACTTTATAGCGCAAAACACCTCCTTCGAGTGTTTTTGCGCTCTTTATTTTATTTCATATACAATTTAAATATTGCCTGGGTGCCGCTATTATCTTCGCCTATTTTTGATAGTTCTTCATATAATGAGAGAGCAAGCTCTAATCCAGGAAGTTTTATTCCCATTTTTATTGCTTCATCAAGCGCTATTTTCATATCCTTTATAAAGTGTTTTACATAAAATCCAGGAGCGAAATCTCCTTTTAACATCTTTGGCCCAAGATTTGTCAGAGACCAACTACCGGCAGCACCACCTCCGATGCTCTTTAGTACTTTTTCCGGATCAAGTCCTGATTTGATAGCATAACAAAGTGATTCTGCTACACCTATCATATTTGTAGCTATTACAATTTGATTACACATCTTAGTGTGTTGACCTGAACCAGCCTTTCCTTGATAAACGATATTTTTACCCATTAGATTAAAGATTGGAAGAACAGTATTAAAAATTTCCTTATTTCCACCGACCATTATAGAGAGGGTAGCATTTTTTGCACCAATGTCACCACCAGAAACTGGTGCATCCAGGAAATATATGCCCCTCCTTTTTGCTTCTGTATCTATTTTTACGGCGAGAGAAGGAGGAGAAGTAGTCATATCAATTAAAATTGAATCTTTCCTTGCATTTTTTAGAAGCCCATTATCTCCTAAATAAACTTCTTCAACGTCTTTTGGAAATCCAACCATAGTTATTACCAGATTACAAGTTCTGGCTAATTCATCAATTGGTAAAAATATAGCTCCCTTTTTTAAAAGTTCTTCAGTTTTTGATTTGGTTCTATTATAGACAAAAAGTTTGTATCCAGCATCTAGAATATGCCCGGCCATATTTTTTCCCATTACCCCTGTACCAATGAAACCTACATTAGTTGTTTGTGGATCAATTCTCATTTTTTTACCTCCGAATTGAATATTAAAATTTTAAAAAACCGGTCCTTTATTAAGGAATTATTATCTCATAATTACACTTTAAACCTTACTATAGTATTCAAAATTATTATAAAATTAGAACTTATTGTATAATAAAAAAACAAAGAGTAGAACTCTTTTTAGAAGCCATGAAGGCTGTTATATGCACAACAACTTGTGTTATTAGCCTTTATGGCTTATCTTATTTAGGAGGTTTATTAATTATGCCGAAGATTTTAGTTTGCGGAAGAGGCGGATGCGGAAAGAGTACCCTTACAGCAATTGCTGCTAACACCCTTTCAAAAAGGGGCGAGGTTTTTGTATTGGATGCTGATGAATCAAATCTTTGTCTTTCAAACATGCTTGGGATCGATTCTGAAAAAACCTTAATGGGATATCTTGGTGGTAAGGCTGAGGTAAAGAAAGCTCTTCTATCTTTTTTAAAATCTGAGGGGAAAGAAAAAACTCCAATGTTTATAAATGAACTCACATTTGAGGATTTGAAAAAGTTTTCTTCATGGAAGGACAATATAGGTTTTATTCGAACTGGTAAAATTGAACACGGTATGGAGGGCTGTGCCTGCCCAATGGGGGCAGTAACAAGGGAGTTTTTAAAAAAGTTAAAAGTTAAGGATAATCAATATGTTTTGGTGGATACTGAAGCAGGGATAGAACACTTTGGAAGAGGCGTACACGAAGCTATAGATCTCGTCTGGCTTGTTATAGAACCATCTTTTGAATCAATTGCGCTTTGTGAGAAAACTATAGGTTTAATCTCAGAGGGAAGGCATGCCAAACCATATAAAGTAATATTGAACAAAGTTAGTGATGAGAGCAAATTGGAACTTGAGAGACTGCTTGCTGAGAAAAAAATAAAAGTAAATGGATTTTTGCCGTTTAATAGAGAGATCTCAAAGGCAAATCTCAAAGGCGAAAAACTAACTATTGAAGACCTAAATCTTATAAATTCAATTTTACAATGAAATTTCTAAAGATACTTTTTTTAATAACTGCGTTATTTTTTCTTTCGGGTTGTAATAATTTAACCCAGGAAGATAATTCTAATTTAACCGTTACCGATGTTTTTGGAAGAAAGGTTGTTCTGAAAGAGAGGCCAGTAAAAAGAATTGTGGCAATAGGACCAGGTGCGCTCAGACTTGTCTGTTATATGAAGCTCGCAGATTCAGTAGTAGGAGTAGAGGATTCAGAAAAAGAATGGGGCGCTACCTCACGACCATATATTCTTGCATATCCACAGTTAAAAAATTTGCCAGGGATAGGTCAAGGAGGTCCTCGTCCAAATCCCAATCTGGAAAGTATCATAGCTGTGAAGCCTGATGTGATATTTGCTGCATATTTAACGAAGGATCAGGCTGATGCAATTCAATCTAAGACAAATATACCTGTAATATTGCTTAGCTATGGCCAGCTTGCTAGTCTTGATATAAATGATATATATAACTCTTTAAGAGTTATAGGTGAGGTTTCAGGTAAATCTGATAGGGCAAATCAGCTAATCGGCTATATAAAAGGTATAGAAGAAGATTTAAGGAATAGAACAAAAGATATTTTACCTGATAAAAAACCTAGCGTTTATGTAGGAGCGCTTGGAATGGCTGGTGTTCACGGGATTGAAAGTACACAGGCAAGATATCTTCCTTTTACTTTAATTAATGCAAAAAACGTTGCTGATGAAATAAAGGGTTCTGGTAGCTTGATGCTGGATAAAGAATATCTAATAAAGTTAAATCCCGATATTATATTTCTTGACGAGGGGGGATTGCCCTTGGTAAAAGAGGACTATAAAAAAAATAGGGCATTTTATGATAAATTAAAAGCATTCAAAAACAATAAGATCTATGGGCAGCTACCATTTAATTATTATGCTACAAATGTAGAGATAGCCTTGATAGACACCTATTTTGCTGGCAAAGTTATCTATCCTGAAAGATTTTCTGACGTAAATATTAATACAAAAGCAGATGAGATATTTAAAGAATTTTTGGGAAAATCTATGTTCAATGAAATTACGAAAAATTATCCTGGATTTGTAAAAATAGATTTTAAAGTTTTATGAACAAAGAAGATATTTTGAAGAGTTATAAAAGTTATTACAAGAAAAAAATTTTCATTGTGATATTGCTTTTTATTTTATCTTTGCTATTTATAATATTTTCTACAAAGACTGGCACGTTTAACATTAGTTTTTCAGATATTATTTTTTCCTTTTTTAACCCGGGTTCGAGAGAGGGCGCAGTTTTGTTTAATGTGCGGTTTCCAAGAATAGCCTCATCATTTGTAGCTGGAGTTGGGCTTTCAATAGCAGGCTGTGTGATGCAAAACGTTTTGAGAAATCCGCTTGCTTCACCCTTTACGCTGGGCGTTTCTCAGGGAGCAGCATTTGGAGCTTGTGTGGGGATAGTGATGTTGGGTCAAGGTTCTCTTGGGTCGAATATAATAATCAATAATCCATATTTCGTTACTGCTTGTGCCTTTTTTGGATCGCTTATATCTACCTTTACAATAATATTTCTGGCAAAACTCAAAGGTTTTAGTCCTGAGTCTATAGTTCTTTCGGGAGTAGCTCTTGGGGCGCTCTTTTCGGCTATGATCATTATACTTCAGTATTTTTCAAATGAGGTAGCAGTTGCTAGTATGGTTTTTTGGACTTTTGGTGATGTAGGTCGTGCTTACTGGAATGAGATTTTGATAATGTTTGTTGTAGTAACCTTTTCTTTTGTATATTTTTTGTTGAACAGTCTGAACTATAATGCAATGGAAATAGGCGATGAAAGTGCTAAGAGTTTGGGTATTAATGTCGATAAGATAAGATTTATATCAATGATAATATCTTCTCTTATAACTGCAGTGATAGTGTCATTTTTGGGAATAATAGGTTTTATTGGATTAGTAGCGCCTCAGGCGATGAGAAGAATAATAGATTTTGATTACAGATTTATTTTGCCTGCCAGTGCATTGTCGGGTGCAATATTGCTTATAATAGCAGATATCGTCAGCAGAACAATTTTTTCACCTGTTATTTTGCCTATTGGAGCAATTACATCATTTTTGGGAGCGCCCTTTTTTATTTATATTCTATATTTAAAAGGAAAGACCAGATAATGTTTATTCAGGCTAAGAATATAAGGTTTTCTTATAATAGTGTTGATGTATTAAAAGACGTAAGTTTTTATATAGAAAAGGGCGATCTTATAGCTATCCTTGGTAACAACGGAGCGGGCAAGTCTACTTTGATAAAGTGTATAAATAGAATTTTGAAACCAAAATTTGGGACAATATTGATTGAAGGACAGGATGTGGAAAAATTAGGTTCTGAAATTGCAAAAAAGGTTTCTTATGTTTCTCAGCGAAATCAGGTTACGAGACTTACAGTTTTTGATGCAGTGCTATTGGGGAGAAAACCATACGTTACATGGGGAATATCGAAGAAAGACCTTGAAATTACAAAAGGTGTTATAGAAATGCTCTCTCTCCAGAAAATTTCCATGAGATTTGTGGATGAATTAAGTGGAGGAGAGCTTCAAAAAGTGATAGTTGCAAGAGCACTGGTTCAAGAGCCTTTATTAATTCTTCTGGATGAACCGACTAACAATCTTGATATAAAGAGTCAGATCGAAGTTATGAATATTGTCAGGCAAATTGTGCAGGATAAAAAAATTTCGGCTCTTATGGCCATTCATGATATAAACCTTGCGCTTAGATTTATAGACAAGTTTATTTTGATGAAAGATGGGAAAATATTTTCCTCAGGAGGATTGGAAATTATAACTGAAGAAAATTTTAGTGAGGTTTTTGGAGTTATGGTAAAGATTAAAAATATAGATGGCAGACCCTTTTTAATCTTTTAAGTTTTGGAGGTAGAATGGATAGTGTAGACTTTTTTGATCGATTGTCTGATGAATGGGACGATATCTTTTCAAGAGGAGATATAGACGTCTTGGAGAGGGGGCTTGAGCTTGTTAACTGGAATTCGTTTACAAGAGTGCTAGAAGTTGGATGTGCTACAGGAGTTGAAACTAGTTATATTTTAAAAAGATTAAAATCTAATGCAAAGTTGTTCGCAATAGATATATCAGCAAAGATGGTTAGAAGGGCTATTGAGAGAATACAGGATGCAAGGTTCACAGTTAATATAAAGAATTTCTTCGATGTAGAGGGCATTTTTGACCTTATTCTTATGATAAATGTTTTGCCGCATTTGGGGGAATTGGAGGAGGTGTTTACAAAATCTTCAAAGCTATTGGACAATAGAGGCGAAATCTTGATATTACATAACTCTTCGAGACAGCACATAAATATGGTTCATTCAAGAAAAGAAGAAGTAAAAGACCACGTGCTTTTACCCGTAGAGATCGTACAGGAGATAGCAAAGGATAAAGGATTTTCAATACTACACACAAAGGACGATGAAGAAGGCTATATTCTTTACGTACAAAAATTTACTCAAGAAATTTTCTAATAGCTGTTGCTACTTCTGATGGCATCTGGTAGATAAGAGCGTGACCTGCGCCTTTGAAAATTATTAATTTTGAGTTTGGTAAAATCTTGTGAAGTATTGATGCGTTTTCGGGTGGGACTACCAGATCTTGATCGGATGAGAGTATAAGAGTTTTAAAATCTTTGCCTTTAAGCTCTTCTTGGTTAACATTGCTAAGATACCATGCAGATATAATTTGTTTCTCGTAGTTAAAAACTCTTGGAGTAATGTCTGGAGAAGATCTTTGGTATATGAGCGCCATCTTAATTTTGTAATTGTCAACTTCGTCTTTTGGGAATAGCACCTTCATAACTCTTTCGCCCTGCTTTTCTATGTCTGGCAATGGATTGAAAAGAGCATCTACTACATAGTCTTGAGGCTTTATAGCGTTAGGTCCTCCTGCATTGGTACTAATTAATATGAGGGAGTCTACCATATCAGGGTACATCCTTGCGAATTGTTGTGCTACAAATCCTCCCAGAGAGTATCCAAGAATATTTGCGCTCTTTATCTTCTCATTCCTTAAAACATTTTTTACAGCTTGTGCCAGCTCTCTTATATCTGGATCGTTGTTTGAGAGAAACCTGGACTGTCCGATACCCGGATAATCTATAAAGATGAGTCTGAAATTTTGTAGCAGGCTCATAACCAACGAATCATCCCAACTGTTCATGCTGCTTGAAAAAGGCTCCAGCATTACAATAGTCTTTTTATTTTTTTCGCCTAAAATCTTGTAGGCTATTATTGAAGACTCAGTATTTGTGTACCTTGTGTACGTGTTACTTAACAGATCGTAAAACTCTTGATTTGCATAAGCACTTTTTGAGATCAAGATGAATAGTATTAGAAAAATTGAAACCAATAATCGCTTCATAAATTCCTCCAGAGTTATTTAATTTTAAATAATTTAGGATATTAGATTCTAACATTTCTTGCATTGTGCGATCAATTTGCTGAGATTATGATATAAAATATAATAATATGCTAAATATAGGAGGGATGAAGATTTTATGAGAGCTAAACTTCTTCTAATAATAGGTTTTGCAATAATATTTTTCTTTCCGAAATCAGATTTTGCGTTTGCTACCAACTGGCAGTATGTTGGCACACTGACACTTTCATCGGGAGAGGTTAGAAAAGATTATGTGGATGCTGACAGTGTGGTTTATGACAAAAACGATCACACTATGAAATTCTGGGTTTTAAGTGAGATACACTTTGATAAGGATGTTGTTAAGAGCTTGAAGAGATATTCTACTGATATAAAAGACATCTTGCTGCCAACCAGAATGCTGGAATACAAGACATTTTCTGAAAACAATATCTTGATATTAGAAGATAAAACTCCATCAACCATAATCAATTATCCAGAAGACGTTTCTCTTCTGGGAAGGGCTATTGATATAGCCGAAGATTATATCAAGAAATAATTAGTCTTGCTCTTTCTTTATATTCACAGAAATAGACAATTCGTCAAGCTGCTTTTTGTCCACCTGTGACGGCGCATCGGTAAGAAGGCATGTCCCGCTCTGGGTCTTCGGAAAGGCTATTACATCTCTCAGAGACTTTGCACCAGTAAATAGCATAGTTATTCTGTCGAGCCCAAGTGCAATGCCTCCGTGTGGAGGGGCGCCATATTCTAGTGCCTCCAGAAGAAAGCCAAATTTTATTTGTGCTTCTTCTGTCGAAATGTCGAGGAGTTTGAATATCTTGCTTTGCAAATGGGTATTGTTTATTCTAATGCTTCCTCCGCCTAATTCGTTTCCGTTTAGGACGATGTCATAGGCAAGGGAGCGAACAGAAAGTGGATCTGTATCTAATTTTTCCAGGTCTTCTGGATGTGGAGCAGTAAATGGGTGATGAACAGAACTTAGCCTTTTTTCCTTTTCGTCGTATTCGAACAAGGGAAAATCTACAACCCACAAGTATTTAAATTCGTCCTCATTTATCAACTTAAACTCGTTTCCAAGAAATATTCTTAGCAAACCAAGAGATTGTAAAAGGCCGTCTTTACCTGCAGCAAGAAGAATGGCATCTTTGTCTCCGATATCAAATATTTTTTTGAAAGAGTTTATTTCATCTTCAGATAAAAATTTTGCTATTGGGGATCTTATCTCAGAGCCATCGAATAGTATCCATGCAATGCCTGGGAGTCCAAAATCCTTTGCCATATTGTTTATCTTTTCAAGAATTGGCCGAGAATTATGGCAGTCTTTATTTTTTAATATAAAACCCTTAATATACCCATCCCTTTCGATTACACTTCTAAATATCTTTAACTTTGTATTTCTTAGAATTTCAGTAAAATCACATATTTCAAGAGGATTTCTAAGATCTGGCCTATCTGTCCCATATTTATTCATAGCTTCTTTATAACTCATTCTTTTAATAGGGTAGTTACATTCTATGCCGAATTGTGAGTTTAATTTTTTGAAGAGTTCTTCTGTAATGGTTATTACATCATTTGGTTCTACAAATGACATTTCAACGTCTATCTGAGTGAATTCTGGCTGTCTATCAGCTCTTAGATCTTCATCCCTAAAACATCTTACTATTTGAAAGTATTTATCAAATCCGCTCACCATCAAAATTTGTTTGAAAAGTTGTGGTGATTGCGGAAGCGCATAAAAAGTTCCCGGTTGAAGTCTTGAGGGAACAAGAAAATCTCTTGCACCTTCCGGCGTGCTTTTTGTAAGGTATGGTGTTTCTATTTCGAGAAAATCGTTTTCTAAAAAATGATTTCTTATAGTGTTAGTTATTATATGTCTTTTTATGATATTTTCTTTTTTATCAGGTCTTCTGAGATCAAGATATCTGTATTTTAATCCTAATTTTTCGTCATAATCCTTTTGATCATCAGAAATAGAAAATGGTGGTACCTTTGATTTGTTTAATATATTTATAGTGTTGGCAACTAATTCGAATTCTCCAGTTGAAATTTTTGTATTCTCTGTACCCAATGGTCTTTTTCTTAGTTCTCCTGTTATTTGTACCACATATTCAGATCTGATTTCCTCTGCTTTCTTAAAATTTTCTTTGTTTTCTGAGTCTACTACAACCTGTAAAAGAGAATATCTGTCTCTAATATCAAGAAATATAAGATTTCCGTGATCACGCCTTTTGTTAACCCAACCACATATAGTGATAATTTTGTTCTCTAAAGATTTGTTTATATCTCTTAACGTGTGTGTTCTATAAGCCAAAATTACACCTCTCATTACTTAAGATATTTAGAAATTTATCTTTAGAAAAACTCTTTTGCTGGCCATTTTCAAGATTTTTTATGCTGATCGTATTATTATTTATTTCATCCTGGCCAATTAATATTGCGTAGTCACAATTAGATTTAGAAGCAAGTTTCATAGCAGATTTTAAGTTTTTATAGTCATATGGAAACAAAGAACTTACAAAATTTCTTAATTGTGCTAAAAACTCCAAAGCAAAGCTAAACTCATTTTCTGTTACAGGAATTACCATAAATTTATGTTCCTTTTCATAAGTTTTATCCGATTTTTCTAAAATGGTAACGAGTCTTTCTATTCCTGATGCAAACCCTACTCCTGGAAGATTTTTACCTCCGAGCTCTTCTGCAAGCCCGTCATATCTTCCTCCGCCTAAAACTGCATTTTGTGAACCAAGTGAAAAGTTTAATGCTTCGAATGCAGTTTTCGTGTAATAATCAAGACCTCTTACGAGACGAGGGTTTAGAACATATTCTATTTTAAATTTCTTAAGATAGCTCTGCAATTTTTCAAAATGAATTTTACAGTCATTGCATAGATAATCTGTAATTTTAGGTGCATTTGATATTGCAAGCATGCACTGATGTTCTTTACAATCCAAAACTCTTAGTGGGTTTTTGTACATTCGGGTTTTACAATTGTTACACAACTCATTTTCATGATCTTTTAAAAAAGCGAGTAAAGCCTCTTTATAAACTCCTCTACAACCTTTACAACCTACCGAGTTAAGATGTAATTCATATTCTATGCCCAATTCTTTTAATATTTTTGTGGAGGAATCGATTATTTCAAAATCGGAAATAGGGTCTTGTGTCCCAACTATTTCTGCTCCAAATTGATGAAATTGCCTAAATCTACCTGCCTGAGGCCTTTCGTATCTAAACATCTGACCTGTGTAATAGAGTTTTGTAGGGCTATTTTGGGCAAGGTTGTTTTCGATTATTGCTCTTATTACTGGAGCTGTACCTTCTGGTCTTAAAGCTAGTAACCTATCACCTTTATCTTTGAACAGATACATCTCCTTTTGGACTACATCTGAAGTCTCGCCGAGACTTCTTATAAAAAGTCCTGCATCCTCAAAGATTGGCGTTCTTATCTGTGAAAAACCATATAATTTCATAATTTTCTTGCCAACGCTTTCTATTTTTTCGTAAATTTTAACCCTTTCCCCGAAAATATCAAAAGTTCCTTTGGGCGCTTTGTAGTTCAATATTCTCTCCTTATGCTCTACAAAAAATTAACACTCTATTTTAACATAAGAATATAATATCAAAAGTTTTTTTAGTTAACATGCTTAAAAATTTTAGAGAAATTTACTGGTTTAAATATATCTGTCTAATATGGTATCCTTAAACCAGCTAGTAATAAAGTTCTTACAATGCTATCAGTCATAAATATAATTTTTTTCATTTAGACTTCTTTTATAAAAACTATAACCCATTATTAAATATATTGCCTTTTCAATACATTTGTTTATTAAGCAGCACAATCTTTTCTAAATATAACTTTGAATTCTTTGGGTAATTCTCGTAAAATCAGATCGTCCATGATAAGAGATAGTGGATGATAAAATTAATTTTACACTGTTAGAGAAAATTTTAGAATTTCATTAACATATTTAACTTCTATTTTCGATTCTAATATATAATAAAGTTTTTAAATAATAGGAGCTTAGAGGTGTATATTTTGGATTCAAACTTAAACGAAGAACAAAAAAGGGCTGTATACTCTGATAGCAGGGCGCTTTTGATAGTAGCTGGTGCAGGCACAGGCAAAACAAGGGTTTTAACAACCAGGGCAGCAAGACTTATAAAAGAGAACCCGGATGCGAGGTATCTTTTGCTCACATTTACTAAGAAGGCAGCAATGGAAATGACTACAAGAGTTAGGGACTTGATAAGAGAAGACACTAAAAATAGGCTTTATTCTGGAACCTTTCATTCCTTTTGTTCGAATATAATTAGAAGGCATTCAGAAAGAATTGGGTTGACCAACGATTTTGTCATAATTGATGAATCTGACTCTCTTGACCTGATGAAGAAGGTATTTTCTAGAATATATAGTAAAGAAAAACTTGATTCGCTGATATTTAAACCAAAAGATATTTTATCAATATATTCATATGCAAGAAATAATAACCAGGATTTTATTGAGATCATTCAAAGAAAATATAAATATGTTAACTTTGAAGATATCAAAAAGATTGTAAATTTATATGAACTAAGCAAAAGAGAAAGAAATTATTTGGATTTCGACGATCTTTTGATGTACGGATTGCTTTCAATTAAAGCTCTTGAAAAAAGTCCTTTCGACGAAGTTTTGGTAGATGAATTTCAAGATACAAATCAAATTCAGGCCGAAATGTTGTACCGTTTCTATTATTTAGGTTCAAGGATAAGTGCAGTTGGAGATGACGCTCAAAGCATTTATTCTTTTAGGGGGGCTTATTATAAAAATATGTTTGATTTTATCAAAAGACTTGATGCTGAAAAAATTATTCTTTCTTCAAACTACAGGTCAACTCAACCAATTTTGGATATTGCTAATTCTATCATTCAGTCTTCATATAATTCTATTAAAAAGGAATTGATAGCTAATGTAAAACTAAAGGATAACGTTAAGCCTAAATTGGTAATTGTTAGTGACGACTGGGAAGAAGCAAGGTATGTGGCTAGAGAAATGCAAAAATTCAATGAAAAGGGTTTAAAGGTGGCAGCTTTATATAGGGCAGCGTATATTGGTAGAAACCTTGAAAGCCAACTTAACTCTATGGGAATAAAATATTCTTTTTATGGAGGTCAAAAATTAACTGAAAGCGCTCATGCTAAAGATTTTATGTCGTTTTTGAGAGTTTTTGTAAATCCAAAGGATGAAATAGCATTGATTAGAATTTTGAGGATGTTTCCTGGAATTGGCGAAAAAAAAGCAGAAAAGATTAAAAATGCTGTGATTAATGGAGGTAATTTAAAGATTGCATTGTCTAAAGAAAAAAATCTTGAAGAATTAAATCTTTTTTTTGAAAAATTATTTGAAACTACCGACTGGCATGATATCCTAGAATTAATTTTTAATTTTTATAAGGATATAATGATCAGACTTTACCCTGAAAATTATGAAGAAAGAGAAGCAGATTTAATCAAATTCATGGATATGAGTTCTAATTATGATAATTTGGTAGACTATCTTGAAGCTTTTACACTTAATCCGGTTGAAAGGGTTGAATTTGACAATAATAATGTAATCTTAAGCACTATTCATTCAGCAAAGGGATTGGAATTTGACGTAGTATTCTTGTTATCAGTGATCGAAAGCGTTTATCCACACTTTAAAGCCCAATCGACTGATGAAATAGAAGAAGAGAGAAGACTATTTTATGTAGCAATAACTAGGGCAAAACAAAGACTTTTATTCATATTTCCCAGACATTCAAAGAAAAATAGAGGCTATTTTGCGAAAAACACTATCTCTCCCTTTTTAAGAGAAAAGGATAGTTATCTTGATGTTTCTATTGTAGGATAAAAACCCCAGAGAGTTAAGAAATACTCTGGGGTAAAGTTTTCTATTTATTTCTTTCTCTCATAATTTTTGCAGCTTCAACCATATTTTTTAATGAGGGTATGGTTTCTTCCCAATTTCTTGTTTTAAGACCGCAATCTGGATTAACCCAGATAAGTTTTTTATCAATAACCTTTATGGATCGTTCTAATATTTCGAGTATTTCGGAAACAGATGGTACTCTTGGACTATGAATATCATAAGTTCCAAGTCCTATGCCGTGATCGTATTTGAATTTCTCAAAAACCTCAAGGATATCGCCTTTACTTCTTGATGCTTCTATAGAAATAACGTCGGAATCCATTGCATAGATTGCTTCAATCATTTCATTGAACTCAGAATAGCACATATGTGTATGAATTTGGGTATTCTTTTTTACATTACTATTTGTCAATCTAAAGGATTTTATAGCCCAATCAATATATTTCTCTCTATTTGATTTTCTTAAAGGTAAGCCTTCTCTAAATGCCGGTTCATCGATTTGAATTATTTTAATGCCGTTCTTTTCAAGATCTAATATCTCATCTGCAAGAGCAAGAGCTATTTGATAAGCTACTTCCTCTCGTGGAATATCTTCTCTTACAAATGACCAATTGAGTATTGTAACAGGACCTGTTAACATACCCTTTACAGGCTTTTTTGTTAATGATTGAGCGTATATTATTTCGTCTAAAGTCATTGGAGCATTTCTCATAATATCAGCATAAATTATAGGCGGCCTTACACATCTTGAGCCATAAGATTGAACCCAGGCAAATTTTGATGTGGCAAAACCCTGTAGTTTTTCTCCAAAAAATTCTACCATATCAGTTCTTTCAAATTCGCCATGTACAAATACGTCAAGACCTAAGTCCTCCTGCTTTTTAATTGCATCTTCTATAAGATTTTTGATATATGATGTGTACTCTTCTTTAGAAATTGAACCGGATTTGAATGCGGCCCTCTTTGCCCTAAGTTCTTTGGTTTGCGGGAAACTACCAATAGTAGTAGTAGGAAACAAACCAAGTTTAAGCTCGTCCATCTGAATATTGTATCTTTCTTCAAAGGGTTCCTTTCTTATAAAATCTTCTTTTTTCAAGTTCTTTATTCTATTGTGTACTTCCTTTATGAAAAAGGTTTCAGGTGTTTTTTCCCATATTTTGTGTGATTCTTCTATCTTTGAAGAAAATAAATTGTTACCGTTTAAGAATTCCTTTAGAGTGTAGAGTTCTTTAAGCCTATCTTTTGCAAAAGAAAGCCTATTAATTAGCTCTTTAGGAAAATCCTCAGCGTTTTTGTCAGAAGAAGGGATAAACATTAGAGAACAACTTGTAGAAAGTATAATTTTATCCGGATGTACTTTGACTTTAATTTTATCCAGAATCTTTATGACTTTAGTTAAATCTGATTTCCAGATATTTCTACCATTTATCAAACCAGCTACCAAAAACTTGTTTTCAGGAAAGTCTGTGTTTAGTATCTTATTAAGATTTTCGTCTGATCTGCAAAAATCAAGTCCAAAACCTTTGAATGGAAGTTCATAAAGCATTTCTAGTTCTGGTACGCCTTCAAAATAAGTTTGTAAAATGGTTTTACAGCTTAGATATGGCAAAATGCTGTAATAAAATTCTCTAAATATTTTTAGCTCATCGGATGTAAGACCTAAAACTAAATATGGTTCATCTATTTGAACGTACTTTGCACCCTCTTTCTCTAATAGTTGAATTAGTTCAACATATAATGGGGCTAATTTTAACAAAAGATCTTTGAATCTTTTTGGAGAATATGACTTTGATAATTTAAGAAAGGTAAAACCGCCTAAAATTACAGGTTTTGCAATAATGCCAGCCTCTTTTGCTCTTTTAAACGATTCTAATACGAAGGGGTAATTTAAATAAAATTTTTGTTCATCATCTATTTCTGGCACAAGATAGTGATAATTCGTATCAAACCACTTTGTCATTTCCATTGCTGGGGCATCTTTAGAACCTCTAGCCATAGAAAAGTAAACTGATAAATCAAGACCATTGGGTTTGCCAAACCTTTTTGGAATTGCTCCAAACATATAAGCTGTATCAAGTACGTGATCGTACATTGACATATCACCTACGGGTATTAAATCTATGCCAAATTCTGACTGTAGTTTACATCTTGAAAGTTCTAGTTCATGATACTTTAATATAAATTCGTCTTCATCGATTTTACCCTGCCAAAAGTTTTCCAGAAGAAACTTTAATTCCCTTTTTTCACCAATTCTTGGATAACCTACTACACTAGTTTTAAACAAATAACCTCACTCCTTCCAATGCAATTGATAAATATTAGCATCTTTACTAATAATTGTCTAAAATATAAATTTAGTTTAATATATTATGTATATTTGATAAATTTTTTGAAGACGCTAATTTTTTATTAAGGAGTGATAAACTATGAGAGAATTAAGCGAACTAAATTTTAAGGATGAGATATCAAGTGGTGTTACTTTGGTGGACTTTTGGGCACCATGGTGTGGCCCCTGTAGAATGATTGCGCCGATACTGGAAGAGTTGGACAAAGAGTATGCTGGAAAACTGAAAATATGTAAAGTAAATGTAGATAATGATAGATTGCTTGCGCAAAGTCTTAGGATTGTAAGCATCCCAACCTTAATTTTGTATAAAGATGGAGAAGAGCAAAAGAGAATTGTTGGTGCGGTAGCAAAGGAAAAGATAACAAGAGAAATTTCACCATTTTTAGCTTAGTTCACTTTATTGATTTTTGAAAATTGAATAAAAGAGTAGTCGTAGGAATTAGCGGCGGTATAGATAGTTTCTATACCGCTTTTTTGCTTAAAGAACGTGGATTTGATGTAATGTGTTTGTATATCAATCTATTTGATAACCATGAGGTTTTCTTGAGAGCGAAAATGTTAAGTGATCTTCTGGGAGCGAAATTTGAATTTTACGATGCTATAAAGGAGTTTAAAAAGGAAGTTATTGATAGATCTATTAATATGACTCTTTCTGGGTATACTCCAAATCCGTGTGCTTTTTGTAATATGAAAATAAAGTTTAGAATATTAGAAAAGATAAGATCTGACTCTAATTATGACTATATTTCTACGGGTCACTATGTAAAAATTTTTCACAATAGTACAACTAAAATTTTTAGAGGATTTGATGAAAAAAAGGATCAAAGTTACTTTTTGGCTTTAGTTCCTTCGATCTATCTTAAAAACGCTATTTTCCCACTAGGAAATTTTACAAAGAAGTATGTAAAAAGAGTTATGGAAGAAAAATATTTATTTTGGAAAGATATTTCATCCAGTCAGGACCTTTGTTTTGTAAAAAAGGGTTATAAAAAGTTAATTCAAGATAAATGTGGAGTAAAATTTGGAAAATTTTTGTATAAAAATAGAGTAGTTGCAAATCATTGGGGTTCATATCTTTATACGCTTGGAGAAAGCAGAGGACTTGGGCACAAAGAACCTGTAAAGCTCTATGTAGAGAGTTTAAATCACGAAAAAAATGAAGTATATTTGAATACAAGGGAGTTTTGCTACAAAAGTTTAATAGTTGTAGCAGATCTTAATTTTTTTAACAAGCTTCCAAATAGATGTTTAGTGCAGATAAGATATCAGGCAAAACCGGTTATTTGTGATATACATTTTCGAGAAAGTAAATTGTACGCAAATTTTCATGAAAAGGTTTTTGCTCCAACTCCAGGGCAAATTGCGTCATTTTATTCTTTAGACAATAGAGAACTACTAGGTGGTGGAATTATTATTGGGACTGATTAAAAGAACTCTTAACAAAATATTAGAGCTTGATTATAAATATTCAATACTTCCAAATGGTACTACTCTTGCTGTTGGTTTATCTGGAGGAAAAGATAGTTTAATTACGCTTTGGGCCCTAAATGAGGTTTTAAGACATCGAAAAGAAAAATATAAGCTTTGTGCAATCCTGGTTGATCAAGGATTTCCAGGCTTTAGTTATAATAAAATTAAAGATTATTTGCTTTTAAATGATATACCTTATATAGAGAAGAAATCTTACATATATAATTCCTTATCAAAGACTGAATCTCCCTGTGCGATTTGTTCTCATCTTAGGCGAGGAGCATTGGTAGATGGAGCAAAGATAATGGGAGCTACTCATTTAGCTTTGGGTCACCATCTAGACGATCTCTTAGAGGGAATAGTAATGACAATAGCTATGAATGGAAGACCTAATGTTCTTGTTCCTATTAAATATTTGTCAAGAAGAGACATTTACCTAATTAGACCGTTGCTCTTGGTTGAAGAAGAACATATTAAAATACTCTCAAAAAAGATTCAAGGCATAAATCCTATAGAAACAGAATGTCCATATAGCAAAGATAGCGAGAGAATAAAGATCAAAAATTGGCTTCATCAAGGGTATAACAATTGGGAAGTAATGCATCAGCATATGGCTTCCTGGGCAAGGTTGCTTCTTGAGGAAGAAATGAAAAAGCAACTAAATATATAAATTATTTATTATTTAATAAGTATTTTTTATGGAAATATAATATTATTTTATTAAAAGTTATATAAGTTTTGCTTGTTAATTCTAATAAATTTTGTTATAGTTTAAATAATAGTAAAAACCCATGGGGTGAAAATTTCAAACGAAAACGAAGGGGTGAGTGTCTATTGGATTGGTTCTCTTTTTTAGTCGGTAATGTTTTATCTTATTTAGCAATTGTTGTTTTTTTTGTGGGGGTTCCACTTCAAGTTTATAGGTGGATGAAGATTCCCGTGGTATATCCTTTGACAGATTTTCCAGCACCAAGAACTGCAGAGGGAGCTTTTATAAAGGTACTTCTTGATGCTTTTTTATTTCGTCCGATTCTTTTAAAAATCTATAATTCAATCGTTTATACCGGAAAATGGACTGATTTATGGCTTGGAGGATGGATTTTTCACGTATCGTTTGCTCTTATTGTTATAGGTCATATTGTTGGGATTGGAACTTTGGGCCATCAGTTCACCATTTTAGGGGTAAGTCCTGAAACAAGCTTACATATGTCAGAACTGTTAGGAACTATTTCGGGAGTTTTCCTTAGTTTAAGCTTAATTTATCTATTACTGAGAAGATTTTTTAATCCTATTGTCAGAGTCATGTCAGATGGTATTGATTACTTGGTTGTTTTGCTAATTTTGGGCATCTCTTGTATGGGGAACTTTATGAGATTTAATTCTACTTATGGAGTAGAATATGACGTTGCTCAAAAGTGGATAATAGGTCTTTTTACTTTACATCCTGTGCCTCTCCCTGATAACCCCATTTTTACTTGGCATCTATTTCTTGTAGAAATTTTGCTTATTTATTTTCCTTTTAGTAAACTTATGCATTCTTGTGGTATATTCTTCGCTCGTTGGATGATTACCAACTATGATCCAAGAAAAGTTATGGTTTTCGACTGGAGAAGTAAGGTTTGTGAGTGGAAGGGAGGTAAATAGGGCATGAACTTCGATAGAAACGTAGAAAAGGGAAGATTTCCCCAGAGATGGTGGGAAGATGAAAGATTAAAAACAGTTCAAACTATGGATAAGGGCGAAAAGCATTTAGTACCCTTTTTGGCCCCAAAAATTTATCCTCTTGAACCATTAGACAAACCTTTTGACGAAACAGAATTAGAATCACGCTTTGTGAGCGCGTTTGCTCGAGTTTTGGCTCAGCATAGACAATTGAAAGTTTATATGGAAAGCTGTGTGAAGTGCGGAGCATGTGTGAACGCCTGTCATACTTACCAGGGAACGGGTGAGCTTAGAAATATACCTGTGATGAGAGCTGATCTCTTAAGGAGGTATTACAAGAAATACTTTACTACTCAGGGAGCAATTCTTGGGCCTATTGTTGGGGCAGAAAGAGTTACCTTTGAGGGCCTTAAGGAAATGTATTACTATTTCTATCAGTGTTCGCAATGTAGAAGGTGTTCGTATTATTGTCCTATGGGAATAGATACTGCTGAGATTACAAGATATGGCAGAGAGATACTCGTTCAGTGTGGTTTTGTTTCTCAATTTCACTGGAGCGTGTTGACCTCTATGTGGAAGACTGGCAATCACATGGTTATCACCAAACCTGGTTTGATGGATACTGTAGAATTTCTTGAAGAAGAACTAAAGGAAGAAACAGGTGTGGACATAAAGATACCGGTTGATGACTGGGATGCTGAGTTACTTTATAATCCTTCTTCTGCTGACTTTTTTGCCTATCCTGATACTATGATGGGTGTGGCAAAAGTAATGCATGCTGCAGGAATAAGGTGGACGATTTCAAGCGATATAATAGAAACAGGTAACTTTGGTTTATTCTTACACGAGAATACGATGAGGATGTTAAACAAGCGCCTTATAGATCAGACTTTTAAAATGAAGAATTGTAGAGAAGTTGTGTTGGGCGAGTGTGCTCATGGATGGAGAACGTGGAAGATGATGACCAAAACTATAAACGGTGAATGGGTTGATAAAAGATTTCACTATATACACCTTGTTCATAAATTGATTGAGCTAATAGATAATGGAATTATTAAAGTGGATCCGTCGAGATATGAGGGCATGAGAGTAACGCTTCACGACTCTTGTAACAATGCTAGAGCAGGAGGTCTTATTGAAGAACCCAGATATGTGCTTTCGAAGATATTGCCAGAAGGTTCTTTTGTTGAAATGACTCCTAATCGTGAGATGAACTGGTGTTGTGGAGGTGGAGCTGGAATATTATGGGATGACCCTGAAAGTATTAATCTGAGAATTAAACTTTCGAAAAACAAAGCTGAACAGTATAAGTCAGTAAATCCTGATATAGCTGTAGTTATATGTTCTATTGGCAAGGCGCATAATACTTTTATAGTTCACGATGGATATAAAAAAGAACTCGATCACGTAAAAATTAAGGGTTTGGTTGATCTGGTGGGCGATGCTATTGTGGACTTTCCATTCCCTGCAGGAAAGTATGCGAAATCCTAATTTGCTGTATCTTACTTTGAAAATAAATTTTGGAGGTGTTAGATTATGCCATTTATCGAAGTTAATGGTAAACAATTAGAAGTTGATGAGGACGGTTTCATCCAGGATCCAGAACAGTGGAACGAGGATGTAGCCCGTTATCTTGCGAAGACTGAACAGGTGGAAGAGTTGACAGAAGAGCACTGGAAGATAGTAAATTATTTGCATGACTATTTTAAGAAGTACCAGATTGCTCCAATGGTTAGAAAACTCTGTAAGGATAACGGAGTGGACCTCAAGAAGATTTACGAGCTGTTTCCAACTGGTCCTGCAAAGGGTGCTTGTAAAATTGCAGGATTACCTAAACCGACAGGATGTGTTTAATTCAGGGGAGGTGATAAGCTTACCCATTTCTTTAAACAAAATTTTATTTCACCTTAAGGGGGTGTACTGATTAAATGCCAGAATTAAGAAAAACGCCAATGCTAGATCAGCTTCTTGATGGTCCATTTCCAAGCTTTGTGAAAGAGATCAAAAAAGGTGCTGAAAAAAACGAAGCTTGTAATGACCTTCTTGGTCAGTTAGAGCTTTCGTACGAAGAAAAGGTTACGCACTGGAAACACGGTGGAATTGTAGGTGTTACGGGTTATGGTGGTGGAGTAATCGGTCGTTATTCTGATGTCCCTGAAAAATTTCCAGGATTGACTGAATTTCACACCATGAGAATCAATCAGCCTGCTGGATGGTTTTATAAAACAGATAGGCTAAGAAAATTTCTCGACATATGGGAGAAGCGTGGAAGCGGTTTGACGAACTTTCACGGTGCAACAGGCGATATTATTTTGCTTGGTACTCATACCGATCAATTACAGCCTGTCGTAGATGACCTTGCACATGAAGGTTGGGACTTGGGCGGATCGGGTTCAGATCTTAGAACCCCAAGTGCGTGCGTAGGACCAGGCAGGTGTGAGTGGGCGTGTATTGATACGCTTGATATTGTAGATACTCTTACAAGAAGGTATCAAAATGAGCTCCACAGACCAATGTGGCCATATAAGTTTAAGATTAAGATTTCAGGCTGTGCGAACGATGGCGTAGCCGCAAAAGCTAGAGCTGACTTTTCAATTATCGGTACCTGGAAAGATAACATTCAAATTAACAGAACAGAAGTTATAAATTATGTAAATGGTGGATTTGACATTATTGGTCAGGTAGTTGATAAATGTCCGACAAAGTGTATTTCTTACAATCCAGTAACCAAATCTCTTTCAATCGATAACAGCAACTGTGTAAGGTGCCACAACTGTATAAATAAGATGCCAAAAGCTCTTCGACAGGGCAAAATAACAGGTGCCACTATATTGATTGGTGCTCATGCTCCTATTCTACAATCGGCATTTATGTCCTGGGTTATTGTTCCATTTATGGAAATGAAGCCTCCTTATGATGAAGTTTCTGAACTCCTCGAGAAGATTTGGGAATGGTGGGACGAGAACGGAAAAATGAGGGAAAGAGTTGGTGAGCTTATTTACAGATTGGGTATGAGGAGCTTCTTGAAGGCGACAGGACTTCCTGCTGTTCCTCAGATGGTCTTACATCCACGTGCCAATCCATTCTACTTCTGGGATAAAGAGGAGGTGAACCAATAATGGTTAAAACAGATTTTGGACCACCAAAATATTTGGACATGATGTCCGATCTTTGTAAAAGGAATTACGGCAAGTGGAAATATCATGAAGTTTTGGATACTGGAACATTAGTTCATGTATCAGAAAGCGGTGAAAAGCTATATACAGTTAGAGCTGCCACACCAAGGCTTATGCATATTGATACAGTAAGGGCTTTTTGTGATCTTGCTGATAAATATTGTGGTGGATTCTTCAGATTTACTAGCAGACATTCAGTCGAATTTCTTATTGAAGATGAAGCAAACATTGAACCCTTGAAGGCAGAACTTCACGCAATGGGCTATACACCTGGTGGAGTAGGCAATACTATTTCAAATATGCTTCACACTCAAGGTTGGATTCACTGCCACACTCCTGCAATTGACGCATCTGGTATAGTAAAATCAGTTATGGATGAGGTTTTTGAGTACTACAAGGAAGCAAAACTTCCAGCGAGGCTCAGGCTTGCTTTGGCATGCTGCTTGAATATGTGCGGCGCAGTTCATTGTTCTGATGTCGCGATAGTAGGCGTTCACAGAGTACCGCCAAAAGTTCAGGACGATAAAATTTCTAAGATGTGTGAAATACCTAACGTGGTAGCTGCATGTCCTACAAGAGCAATTAGACCAGAACCAGCCAAAAAATCTGTCGTTGTAAACGATGAAAGGTGTATGTACTGTGGTAACTGCTATACTATGTGCCCTGCAATGCCAATATTTGATCCAAAGAACGATGGAGCTGCAATATTTGTAGGTGGTAAGGTTTCTGATGCAAGGCATCCAGCGATGTTTTCTAAGTTGGCTGTTCCTTATATTCCAAACGAACCTCCAAGATGGCCAACGCTGGTTAAGACTATAAGATTACTTATTGATGTCTATGCAAAGGATGCAAAGGAAGGGGAGCGCTACGGCGAGTGGATTAATAGAATTGGTTGGGAGAAGTTTTTCCAGGTTACGGGCTTGCCATTTACCGATAAGCATATCGATGATTATATCTTCTCCGTTCCAACTTTCCGCTCCACTGCTACATTTAAGTGGTAATTAAATTGGCTTTTAAAATAAAGGCGGTGAAAATAGATGGCTGCTGATCCATCGATAAAGATTAAGATATGTGAGTATTTAAAAACTGTTAAACAGGCAAAAAATAGGCAGATTGCAGAAAAAATTGGTGAGGACAAAAAGGCTGTAGATGCTGCAATTGCTGAGTTAGCAAATGAAGGGATAGTTGAGTACATCTACGTTACTACTTCATTTGTAGTACTTAAGGATGAGTACCACAACGATCCAAACTGGCACTATACGCCTAAATAGTTAACTTTAAATCAAAATACCTCCCTCATCAAGAGGGAGGTATTTATTTATTTATTTAAATTTGATAAAATATAACTCATTTAATATACTCGAAGGAGGTAATTTTCATGGTTTATGTAGTAAAAGTAGATCAGGATCTTTGTAACGGAGATGGTGCATGCGCAGATAATTGTCCAAATCAAGTTTTTGACATGGTCAATGGTAAATCTCAGCCAACAAGGGCGGATGATTGTGTTGGCTGTATGACCTGTGTTTCAGTTTGTCCAACTGGTGCAGTTACGGTAACTGAGCTCTAAAAATTATTATATACGCGCAGCTATATTTGTATGGTTGCGCGTTTTTAGTTTTTTGTTAATATTGTTTTATTTATACTAAATAAATAGATAAGCTATAAAAATTGTGATATAATAGCACACTAAGTTGTTTGCAAAAGTTTAATTTTTTGTTATAATTTTCCTGCTGATGGAGAGATGGCCGAGTGGTCGAAGGCGCTCCCCTGCTAAGGGAGTAAGCGGCCAAAACTGCTTCGAGGGTTCGAATCCCTCTCTCTCCGCCATATTTTTTAAGGAGGAATAAATAGTGGTTTATGTTTTAAAAATTAGGGGCAAAGAGTTTTTAGCTGTTCCAGGCGATAAAATTAAAGTGCCCTTTATCGAAGGTTTAAAGGAAGGCGAAAGATTTGTTGTTGAAAACGCTCTAGTTTTTGATGAAGAACCTGAGATTAAAACTTCAAATGTTGAGACGATTGTTGAAGGAAGCGGTAAGGAGAGAACTGTAATCGCTTTTAAATATAGGCCTAAAAAAGGTTATAGGAATAAAAAAGGCAATAGACAAAAGTTTACCATGTTAAGAATTTCTGAAATATAAATTATTTTAAGCTATTTTGTGAGAGGTGATTTAAGTGGCATCCAAAAAAGGTGGAGGCAGTTCTAGAAACGGAAGAGATAGTAATCCTCAATATCTTGGGGTTAAAGCTTATGGTGGTGAGTTGGTAAGCGCTGGATCTATTATAGCAAGGCAACGTGGAACAAAGATTCATCCAGGTAATAATGTTGGAATAGGGAGAGACTATACTATTTTTGCTAAGATTGATGGCAGAGTTAATTTTATAAAGAAAGCTGGAAAAGTTGTAGCTGAAGTTATCCCTAATTAAAGTTTTATGTCTTTAAAATCTTATATTTTTCCTGATACTGCAAAAGTAAAATTTGTGGGGGGGCATGGTGGAAGAGGATGTGTAAGCTTTAGGAAGGAGAAATATATTCCAAAGGGTGGACCGGATGGCGGAGATGGTGGAAGAGGAGCAAATATATACCTTGTTGCTAGCAGAGAAGTAAGCGATCTATCTTTTTTTAAATCCAATCGCGAGTTCAGGGGAAAGAACGGTGAACCTGGATCTTCTAAAAAGATGCACGGAAAGGATGCTGAAGATTTATATCTTCATGTACCCGTAGGAACAGTGGTTAAGGACCCAAATACAAACGAGATTATATGTGATCTTGATCATAATGGGAAAGTCTTTTTGGTTGCGAAGGGTGGAAAGGGAGGATTGGGTAATTCTAACTTCGCTACGCCTACAAACAGAGTTCCCCATTATGCTCAAGATGGAGAGCCTGGTGAGGAAAAAAATGTTTTACTTGAATTAAAAATTATTGCGGATGCTTCTTTGATAGGGTTTCCTAATGCTGGTAAATCTTCGATTTTAAATGCATTGACAAATGCTAAAGCAATTGTTGGGGAATATTCTTTTACAACTATAAAACCAGTTCTTGGAGTGTTATCAAATAATGAAAAGGCAATAGTTTTAGCCGATATTCCTGGAATTATTGAAGGAGCAAGCAAGGGCAAGGGTTTGGGGAATATCTTCTTAAGACATATAGAGCGTTCCAATTTTCTTATATTTGTTTTAGATGCAAGTTTAGATCCGATAAAGTATTATAATATAATTATAAAAGAGCTTGAGCAGTATAATAGAGATTTGTTGCAGAAAAAGAGAATAATTTTGTTAAATAAGCGTGATTTGATCAATAAAATTACAGAAAATGAGCTTTTATCTTATTTTAATGGATTAAATGAAAAAGTTTATTCTATAAGTACGTTTGATAGAACTAGCGTTGAAGCTTTGAAAAATATAATTTTAGAATTAGTTTCTGAATCCAAAATTCTTGTTTAAAATTTTTTAATCTGTGAGGACAACGTTTTTTAGGGATGAAATTTAAATGAGTATGAGAATTGTTTTGAAAATTGGCACATCCTCGATAGTTAAACAAAATTCTATTAATGAAGAATTCATAGATATGATTGCTGAAGGCGTGTCATTGAATATGAAAAAGGGGATGAAGTTTGTTCTCGTTTCGTCGGGAGCAATAGGCCTTGGAAAGTTTTATACCAATATAAAAAACCCAAAATCAATTCCTGAAAAGCAAGCTGCAGCTTCTGTAGGACAACTTTATTTGATGAATGCTTACAAAAGGGCTTTCGATAGGAGAGATATTCAATGTGCACAGCTTTTATTTACTGCTGCAGATTTATCTAATCGTGAAAGATTTCTAAATATCCAGAATACCTTTAAGGTATTGCTAAAATCAAATATTGTACCTGTTGTAAATGAAAACGATACTGTTGCTGTAGAAGAAATAAAGATTGGTGATAACGATACGCTTTCTGCTCTGGTTTCCTTATTGGTTAAAGCAAATATTCTTACTATTTTTACTGATGTTGATGGATTGTATATGAATAAAAATGATCCAAGCACCCTTATCAAAAGAGTTAAAAGAATTGATAGCGAACTTTTTAATATTGCTGGTCAAGCAAATTCAAAATTTGGTACTGGTGGGATGTTTACAAAACTTAAGGCAGCACAGATAGCAACTGATGCAGGAATTTCTGTACATATTGTTTCCAATAAAAAAATAAAGGAATTTTTCAATATGGTAGATAGAAATATTAATATAGGTACATTTTTTGAGCCATCTACAAAGAGTTCGCAAAAGATGTCATGGTTAAAACACAATAGCAAAACAAAGGGTAAAATTGTGATTGATCAAGGTGCAAAGGAAGCTCTTTTTAAAAACAAAAGTCTTTTGCCATCGGGTGTTGTAGATGTTGTTGGTAATTTTAAAAGAGCAGATATTATTGAGATTACTGATCAATCTGGTAATGTCGTTGCTAAAGGATTAACCAATTATTCGTCTAATGAAATTTTAAGAATAAAAGGGTCTAATACTAAGAATATTTATGATATTCTAGGTTATAAATTTTCTGATGAGATAGTACATAAAGATTACATGATAATTATTTAAATGTCTAGGGGAGGTTAATAAAATTATGGAAACTGTTGAAATTAAAGAATATGTGGAAAAATTGTGTAGAGAGGGGAAAGAATCAACATACAATATTGCATCTTTGGATACAAACACTAAAAATAACTTTTTAAACATTTTGTCAAAAAAATTAATTGAAAGTGAAAAAAAAGTTATAAGCGCTAACGCTTCAGATATAGAAGCTGCCAGACAGAAGAGCACGTCTTCTAGTTTGATTGACAGAATGCTCTTGGATCACAAAAGAATTGTACAGATGGCTGAAGGTTGTAAAAAAGTTTCATATCTTCCAGATCCTATTGGAAGCGTAACTTTTGGCACCAAAAGGCCAAATGGACTTGAAATTTATTGTAAAAGGGTACCTCTTGGATGTATAGGAATAATATATGAGGCAAGACCAAATGTAACTATAGAAATTACAACTCTTGCTATTAAATCTGGAAATGCAGTAATCTTGAAAGGTGGTAGTGAAGTTATAAATACAAATAAAGTATTAGTAGACCTTGTTAAAGAATCGCTTAAAGAAGCGCAGATAGATGAAAGGGCAGTTCAATTTATAGAAACTACTGACAGATCAGCAGTTGATGTGCTTTTAAAACAGAGAGGACTTATAGACGTTATCATTCCAAGAGGTTCTGAAGGTTTAATTAAGCATGTTGTTGAAAATTCTCACATTCCTGTGATTGAAACTGGTATAGGTAACTGTCATTTATATATAGATGAATCAGCTAACGTTGAGATGGCTTTAAAGATAGCGATAAACGCAAAGACTCAAAGACCATCTGTATGTAATTCTATAGAAAAAGTCCTTATTCATAAAAATATTGCTTCAAATATACTTGTACCTCTCGTTATGGAATTTAAAAAGAGAGATGTCCAGATAAGGGGGTGTCAGCAAACTTTGAAATATGTAAAGGACGCGATTTTAGCTACTGAAGAGGATTGGTATAAAGAATATCACGACCTAATTGTTGCTATTAAAATAGTTAAAGATCTAAGGGAGGCTATAAGTCATATTAATAAATATGGTTCTAAACATTCTGAGGCTATAGTTTCAGAAAACTATTCAAGTATCAGGAGATTTCTTAGAGATGTTGATGCTAGTGCAGTTTATGCCAACGCATCAACGAGGTTTACAGATGGCGGTGAATTTGGATTTGGCGCAGAAGTAGGAATAAGTACTCAAAAACTTCACGTAAGAGGACCTATGGGTCTTGAGGCACTAACTACAATGAAATACGTTATATTTGGAAATGGTCAAATTAGAACATAGAATAGCAATTTTGGGTGGCACTTTTGATCCGGTTCATATTGGCCATTTGAAATTAGGGCAGAGTGCGCTTAACATTATTGATCCAGACACTCTTTTTTGGATACCTGCTAAAAGATCTCCTTTAAAAAATAGGATTTATGCTAGCGACTTTCACAGATGGTGTATGCTTTATGAGTGTATAAAAAATGAAAAAAGATATACTTTGAGCGATTTGGAATTAATTAGAAAGGAACCATCTTATACCTACCTTACTCTAGTAGAAATCAAGAAGCGGTATCCTGGTTCACAGTTATATTTTATTATGGGTTTGGATACTGCACTTTCTCTAACAAATTGGTATAAAATTGATGATATACTGAAAATTTGTAAGTTTGTGGTTTTCAAAAGAAATGTCGACAAAGATAATTCAATTGAAAAGTTACCTGAAGAAATTTTTCATAATATAGATTTCTTTGAAGTTGATATACCCGATATTTCATCAAATCTCATTAGAAAAAAAGTAGCGTTAAATGAAAATTTATCTGAGTTTCTTGATCCTTCTACTATAGAATATATTAAAAGATTTAACTTATATAAATAATTTGGATTTGCTAAATTGAGGTATTTGTGGATTATATAAGAATTAGAGGTGCAAAAGAAAACAATTTAAAGGATGTGAATTTAGACATTCCAAGAAACAAATTTGTGGTTTTTACTGGAGTGTCAGGATCGGGAAAATCGTCACTTGCATTTGATACCCTTTACGCTGAAGGACAAAGAAGATATGCAGAATCATTGTCAGTTTATGCCAGACAATTTTTAGGACAGTTGAAAAAACCACAGGTTGAATCTATTGAGGGACTTTCCCCTGCAGTTTCTATAGATCAAAGGGGTATGACTCATAACCCTCGTTCTACAGTGGGGACTCTTACAGAGATATATGATTATTTTAGATTACTTTTTGCAAGAATAGGGGTGGCATATTGTCCAAAATGTAATATTCCGATAAAAGCAACTTCTTTGGATGAGATAGTTAGTGACTTATACAAGAAATATCCAAACGAATTGATAATGATAACTTCAGTTCTAATTGATGGAAGGAAGGGTGAGTTTAAAGATCTAATTAATAGATATAGAAAACAAGGTTTTTTCAAAATGATAATTGACTCAAAAACCTACGATATTTCTGAGGAAGAAGTTCTTTTAGATAAAAATAAAAAACACACTATAATTTTAGTTATTGATGAAATAACGCTTAGCAGTGATAAAACAAAGAGATTAAGCGAAGCTGTTAGACTAGCTTTGGAAGTGGGAAATGGTGTAATTAGAGTTCAAAGAAAAGATGGGCAATTTGATTTGTATAGTGAAAAACTATCGTGTCCTAAATGTGGTTTTAGTCTTGTAGAATTGAGTCCAAGACTTTTTTCTTTTAATAGCCCATATGGAGCTTGCCCAGCGTGTAACGGACTGGGATTTGTGGAAGAATTAGACCCTGAAAAGGTTTTTGATATGAATTTGTCTTTACAAGAAGGGGCTGCGAGAGTTTTTAGAGGTAGATATAACCAATATTACGTATATAACCTGTTAAGTTTTGCGAGATCGAAAGGAATAAGTATTAGCAAACCTGTAAAAATGTTAAGTTCTGAAGAAATAAATCTCCTTCTATTTGGTGATGTCTCGAATATAGAAAAGGATAATTCATTTGAAAGTATAGCAAAGTATATTGAAAGAAAACGTTCAGAATCGTTTAATGAATCCTGGGATGAGTTTAAAGATTTTTTTATAATGAGAACTTGTAGCCTATGTAATGGCACAAGGCTTAGAAAGGAAGCGCTTAGCGTATATATAAACAAAATGAACATTGCTGATCTTTTGAAGCTTGTTCCAGAAAAGATCTTGGCATTTATTGAAGACTATGAGAAAAATATTTATGAGTACGAGACACATGCTCGTGAAAAAGAAGAGATTTCAAGACCTATTTTTAAAGAAATAAAAAAGAGGCTTCGATATCTTCTAGATCTTGGTTTAGATTATTTAACTTTGGATAGAGCCACGATGACTCTTTCTGGAGGCGAAGTGCAAAGGTTAAGACTTGCCACCCAAATTGGTTCTGGTCTGGTTGGAGTTCTTTATGTACTTGACGAACCAAGTATTGGACTTCATCCAAGAGACATATCAAGATTGGTAGACAGTTTGAGAGAACTTTCACTTATAGGCAATACAGTTATAGTTGTAGAACATGATAGGGAAACCATTGAGGCAGCAGATTTTGTAGTGGATATGGGGCCATATGCAGGAGAAAGAGGTGGAAAAGTAGTGTATTCGGGAGATATAAAGGGATTGTACGAATCAGATACCTTGACTGGCAAATATCTTTCAGGGAAGTTAAGGATTGTAGAGAATACTTTTAGAAGGAAGACAGATAGCTTTTTAAGAGTATTTGGTGCAAGTCAGTTTAACCTAAAAAATATAGATATAAACTTACCGTTGAAAATATTTTGTACTATAACAGGTGTTTCTGGTTCGGGGAAAAGCACGCTTCTATATGAAATTTTATACAAAGGTATAAAAAAGGAGAAGGGTTTCAGAGAAATGCCAGGTCAATATGAATCAATCGAGGGCGTTGAGAAAATTGATAGGGTTCTTTTAATGGATCAATCTCCTATAGGTAGAACGCCAAGGTCTAATCCCGCCACATATACTGGGGTATTAGATGATATAAGAAGTTTGTTTGCTCAGCTTCCTGAATCTAAAAGATTAGGTTTTAAGCCTGGCCATTTTAGCTTCAACGTAAAGGGTGGAAGATGTGAAGCTTGCAGAGGCGAAGGTTTCAAAAAAATCCAGATGCTTTTTTTACCCGATGTATACGTTCCTTGTGATGTTTGTAATGGCACAAGGTATCAAAAAGACACTTTGAAAGTAGAATTTAAAGGGAAAAATATATCTGAAATTTTGAATATGAGTGTAGATGAAGCAAGGGAATTTTTTTCTTCTCACCCGGCAATATCTAGAAAGCTATCTGTTCTGAGTGATATTGGACTTGGTTATATAAGGTTAGGCCAAAGCGCAACCACTCTTTCTGGTGGGGAATCCCAAAGATTAAAGCTGGCATATGAACTTACAAAAAAGTTTAGGGGCCATACCTTATATTTGCTTGATGAGCCCACTACTGGACTTCATTTTGATGATATAAAAAAGTTGATCAATGTTTTGCACAGATTAGTTGATAGAGGAGATTCTGTTATTGTTGTCGAACACAACCTTGATGTAGTTTATGCCAGTGATATGGTCATTGATTTAGGTCCTGAAGGCGGTGATAAAGGGGGAAAGATAGTTGCTTTTGGTACTCCCGAAGAAATAATGGAAGTGAATAATTCTTTTACGGGTAAATATCTTAAAGAATGGTTTGGTAGATCTTGACAGGTTTTACTCATTTGGTGGCTGGAGTTGGTAGCACAGTTGCTATATATGTTAATCATCCTGAATGGGTGAAGAACTTCAATGAAATTGGAGTTTTTTTGGGCAGTTTTTTAGGCTCATTGTTTCCAGACATTGATTCGCCTACTTCAAAGATATCTACTTTGGTGAGAAATCCTTTTTTTGGCATCTTTTTCTCACATAGAGGTTTTTGGCACTCTTTATCTGCAGTAATTATAGTAGACTTTTTGTTTACTTTTCTGTTAAGATTTCTAATGAATATAGATTTTAATTTTTTTGTAAGCTTTATAATTTTTTTTACCATGTGTTATCTGCTTCATATCTTTTTTGATATGATAGGGAATAAGGGAGTGAAGCTTTTTTATCCTTTTAGCAAAAGAAGTTTTTCATTTCCTCTTACTGGATGGTTTAAGAGCAGAACTCCTTTGGAATTTTTGATTCTTTTGGTATATTTATTAATTGTTTTTGAAGGATTGAGGTGAAATTTTGCTAGATAAATTTTTTAACGTTAAAAAAAAGGAGATACCAGGAGGTCTCTGGACAAAATGTCCAAATTGCAGTAATGCAATATATACTCGTGAATTAAACGATAATCTTAAAGTTTGTCATCATTGTAATTATCATTTTAGACTAACCGTTCAAGAAAGAATAGATATTACATTTGATAATTTTGAAGAAATGTTTTCAGGGATTCTTCCGGTGGACAGTCTTAATTTTGTTGATACAATGCCATATTCTGAAAGACTTAAGGAAGCTCAGTCTAAAACTCTTAAAGAAGAAGCAATAATAGTTGGAGTTGGTACAATTGGTGATAAGAAGATTGCTGTAGGAATTTTGGACTTTGACTTTATTGGCGGAAGTATGGGATCTGTGGTAGGAGAAAAGATATTTAGAATTACCAATTATGCCAGAGAAAAAAGATTAGCGCTTGTACTGTTTAGTGCATCTGGTGGAGCAAGAATGCAAGAAGGAATGTTTTCTCTTATGCAGATGGCTAAAACTGCAATGGTTATTGGAAAATACAAGGAGAGCGGAGGATTTTATATTTCTTGTTTATTGCATCCAACGACGGGAGGTGTTTCTGCAAGCTTTGCAACACTGGGAGATGTAATTATTGCTGAGCCTGGTGCTTTGATAGGTTTTGCTGGACCAAGAGTTATAGAGCAGACAATAAGGCAAAAATTGCCACAAGGATTTCAAAGGTCGGAGTATCTTTTAGAACATGGTATGATAGATGCTGTAATTGAAAGAAAAGCAATTAAAGAGACTTTAAATAAGTTGGTGAGCTGGCATGGCTATTGATAAAAAAGATCAATATATTGATTTTGAAAAACCAATAATAGACCTTTATAACAAAATTGAAGAGTTAAAAAGAGTATCTGCTGAAACTGGTGTTGACATGACAGGAGAGATAGAATCTCTTCAAAAAAGAGTGGAGAACTTGTATAAGATTACTATGAAAGATCTAACTCCTTACCAGAGGCTTCAAATAGCTAGACATCCAAAAAGACCAGGTACTCTTACCTTTGTAAAAGGAATTTTTGATGACTGGTTTGAAATGAAAGGAGATAGGTTATATCGTGATGACCCCTCAATAATAGGTGGAATAGCAAGGCTTTCTGGTTTGAGCGTGGTTTTTATTGGGCATCAAAAGGGTAGCGATACCAAAAGTAATATGTACAGGAACTTTGGAATGCCTCATCCAGAGGGTTACAGAAAGGCTATGAGATTAATGAGGCACGCCCAGAAATTTAATCTTCCTTTGATCACGTTTATAGATACTCCAGGCGCATATCCAGGTATAGAGGCTGAAGAAAGAGGACAGTCTAATGCAATTGCGGAGTCTATTTGTCTTATGAGTTCTCTTTCTATTCCATCGTTAGCAATTGTTATTGGAGAAGGTGGATCGGGTGGTGCTTTAGCAATTTCTGTTGCTGACAGAATAGCAATGCTTGAAAACTCTGTGTTTTCTGTTATATCCCCAGAAGGTTGTGCATCTATACTTTTTAGAGACGCAAAATTTGCTGATGAAGCAGCTAGCGCTCTTAAGATGACATCTTATGATCTGCTTTCGTTAGGTATAATTGACGAGATAATCGAAGAACCCCTTGGTGGTGCACATAGAGATATAGATTTAACTATAGAAAAAACTAAGGAATGCATAATAAGAAATATTTCCAATCTTTTAAGCCTAAGCGAAGAAAAGAGAAAGGCTGCAAAATGGAATAAATATGCAAATATGGGTAAATATACTGTTTTAAATCTTTAAAAAAAGCTATGAGTATGGGGTGGTTAATTCTTTGTTTTTTAAAATATAAATTATAATACTTACAAGAAAAATGAGCCAAATAGATTCAAGGAAGAAAAAGCTTAAATTTTGAGGTTTTCCTAAAGCTGCTGCTCTTAAGCCATTTGAACATGGGGTAATAGGGAGAAGACTTATAATTTGGTTTATTGGAAAAGGCAGTAAACTTGTATTAAAGAAAGTACCGCCTAAAAAAGCCATTGGAGTTATAAAAAAAGAATTAAGACGGTTCATTGTTTCATGAGATGAGGCTATAAGCCCGGCTACCACTCCCATAGACGAAAAGATAAGAAGACAAAAAGTTAAGTGAATTATAAATATAGCGTTCCATAAAAAAGGATTCGCGCCGTAAAAAAATGATACAAATATTAGAGAGATACAGGCAAGTATTCCTCTAATTAAACCTGTGATTATTTTTGCAATGGCGATGCTTGATGTTTTAATAGGAGCTATTAAGAGTTCTTCAAAAGTTTTGGTATATATTCTTGAGATTGTTATTGAAGGACCAGAACCATTAAATGCAGATGTCATTGCTGTAAGAGATAATATGCCAGGTAGAACGAAGTTGAGATATGAACCTTCTGAAGTGTGAATTTGTGAGCCTAAACCCCAGCCAAATGCCGTAAGATATAAAATTGGTCCCATAAGATTAGAACCAATTAATATTATAAGTCTTCTTTTTAAAACTATCAGATCTCTTAAGACTATGGGAAACACTTCTCTAAAGAGTTGCAATAATCTTCACCTCCATTTCCTGTCATTGTGACGAAAACGTCTTCTAAATTTGTTTCTCTAATAAGGATAGAATTTAAATCTTTAAGATTTACGCTAAAATCTTTTGCTTCTTGATTGGTATTAAAAAATTTATATATCGTTTTACCATTTTCTTGATATTCAAGTGTAACTTTGCCCAATCTATTTATTAGAGTATTTGGAGTTTCCTCAATAAGCTTTTTCCCCTTGTTTATTATTAAGACGAGATCTGAAAGCATTTGAGCTTCTTCAATATAATGTGTAGTTAAAATTATTGTTTTGCCAGAATACTTGAGTTGTTTTATATTTTCCCAGATAGATCTTCTAGTAAAAGTATCTAGTCCAACAGTTGGTTCATCTAAGAATATAATTTTTGGATTGTGTAAAAGCGCTCTAATAATAGAAAGCTTTCTCCTTTCTCCACCAGAGAGTTTATTTGCAAACCTGTTTTTTTTGTCAATCATATCTATAGCTTCTAAAAGCTGATTCGCTCTTTCTTTAAACAACATTTTATTCATTTTATGAAGCATAGAGTGAATCAAAAGATTTTCCCATACCGTAAGTTCTGAATCGACATTTGTGTGCTGTTGGACCACACCGATAATATTTTTTATGTCTTGTGGTTTTTTGTCTAAATCAATATTAAAAAAATAGATTTGACCCTTATCCTTTTTTAAAAGTGTATTGAGTATTCTTATAGTAGTAGTTTTACCAGCACCATTAGGACCTAAAAGACAAAAAACCTGTCCCTCTTCTACTTCAAAGGATAAATTGTTTACGGCAACTATATTGGTTTCTGATTTATAGGATTTTGTGAGTCCCAAAACGCGTATAGCTTTCATCTTTTCTCCTGAAAAAATATTTATTATACTTTTAGGGTTTAGTGCGGCTCTTTTGCCAATATTCATAAAGAGATTTAGAAATAGCAGTAAGAGGGATTGATAAAAGCATTCCAGGAATTGAGCCAAGTGCTGCAGCAATAGTGAGCACAATTATTACCAGAGATGGAGGCACGTCGATGCTTTTGCTCATTATGTTTGGCGCTATTATTACTCCTTCAAATTGATGAAGTATAATGTAGAAAATAAGTACTATGAAAGCTTTCAAAGGTGAAATTGCTATTGAAACTATAAGAGCAGGAATTGAAGCAAGCATTGGCCCCAGATAAGGAATAAATTCTAAAATAGCTGCCAAAACACCAAGAAGAAGGAAATATTCGATACCTAAAAAGAATAATCCTAGACCTGTCAAAAATCCTATAGTGACTGACAAAATAAGTTGTCCTTTTACATAGGCTCTAATGCCGTGAGTGAGACAGGATCCAATTTCTTTTATGAGAGTTCTTTTGTTTTGTGGAAATATTTCTAAAATACCTTTGGTAAGGATTGGAAGATCTTTCATAAAAAATAAAGTTAGAATAGGGAAAACTAGCCAGGATATGGCTTTATTTATTAAATCAAATGTTGATGCACCTAAAATATTTAATGCATTACCAATCCATTCCTGAAAGTGATCCCTTAATTTTTGGAGAATTAAATTCAACCAAATATAATGTCCTGGATTTATTTGTAAATTGGTTAAAAAATTTTGAAAGACGTCATCAAAATTTTTAAGATAATCTGGAAAAGATGCGACTAATTTTTGGATTTCGAAATTCAAAATAGGTGCAATAAGTAAATAAATAATGACCATAAATGAGATTACCGAGAAAAATATTATTAAAGATCCAAAAAATCTTGGAATTTTCTTTTTTTCAAGAAAGTCTACAGGAGGAGATAAAACTATAGCAAAAATAAGGGCAAGAAGTACTTGAATAATAAAATCTTTGAATGCAAACACGAAAATTGTTATAGCTATCAAAATATATATTGGTAAAAAGCTTAAAAAAGATTTACCCATGATACAAGCTTACTTTCAACTTTTTAAAATACCTAAAATTTATACAAATAAAAAACTTATGATAGTCAATTGCTATTTTGCAATACAAGTTTATTAACTCTCTCTATATCCGATTTTGAACCGATTATGATTATTTTATCAGATTCTTTTAATGTAAACTCCTCGTTATGTGGGCACTTATTATATTTTTCGATACAAAATGTTAAAGGTATTAGAGATGGAACATCTAAGAATAATCTTAAATCCTCCCATGATTTAAAAGTTTTGCCATTGAGTATGGAGTTAGGTTTTACAATTAATTCTTCCATAAATATGTCAATATTTTCATCTCTTAAAATGTCGAGAAATTCAACAAGCCCTGGATTTAATATAAAGTTTACAATTCTCCTTGCACCAAAGGTATGTGGAGATATCACTTCATCTGCACCAGCAAGGTGTAATTTTGATATCCATTCTGTATTACTGGCTCTACTGATAACTAATATTTGCGGATTAAGTTTTTTTGCAGAAAGACTTATAAACCCATTATCTGGCTCAGATGAGGTAGTAGCTACTATTGATTTTGCTACTTTTACGCCAGCTTTTATTAGCATTTCATCATTAGTAGCATTTCCTTCGATAGCGATAAACCCATCTTTTTTTGCAAGTTCACAAGTTTGGGGATTATTTTCTATTATTACTACGTCTTTTTTGTTTTTTCTCAAATCTTTTGCTACGATAGAACCCATTCTGCCATATCCACATACTATAATATGATCTTTAAGTTTTTTTAACTTGTTTTCCATTTTCATCTTCTCTCTTTCTTCGAAATATGAGCTAAACATATAATCTACTATTCTTGAGATAGCGAATGCAAATATGCCAAAACTTGATAGTATTAAAATTATGCTAAATAACATTCCAGCATTGTCAAGAGGCTTTACTTCTTCATAACCAACAGTTGTTATTGTTATGACTGTCATAAAAAGTGCTTCAATTGGAGTGTAATGTTCTAGAAACATGTATCCACATGTTCCAAATAAAATGATAAAAAATACTAGAAAAATTTCTCGTTTTATACGATTTAAGATTAGTTTAATCATTTTGAGATATTATGTTTTCGAATATATTTGACAATTTTTTGCTTAATTGTCTAAAAGAGTAGCCTGAAAGGCTTCTTGAACTTCTTTAATGTAAGTTATTTCTAAATTTTTTAATACATTTTTTGGGATTTCTGCAACTTCTTTCTTATTTTTTTCAGGAATTAAAACTTTTTTAATCCCTGCTCTATGAGCTGCAAGAAGCTTTTCTCTAATACCTCCTATTGGTAACACCTGTCCTCTAAGCGTTATTTCTCCTGTCATTGCAACGTTTTTGTTTGCTTTTTTGCCAGTAAGAGCTGATACCATTGAGGTAGCAATTGCGACTCCTGCTGATGGTCCATCTTTAGGTATTGCGCCTTCTGGTACGTGAATGTGCATATCATTCTTACTAAGAATTTCTTCAGAAATATTCAATGTTTTTGCATTGGATTTAATATAGCTAAGTGCTGCCTGAGCTGATTCTTTCATGACATCACCAAGTTGGCCAGTTAGGGTTAATTGTCCTTTACCCGGATATATTAGGGTTTCGATAAACAAGATGTCTCCTCCACTAGGTGTCCATGCAAGGCCTGTTACCACACCTACCCTGTCTACTTCGTCTGCCATTCCGTAGCTATACTTTGCTACTCCTAAATATTTTTCTAGATTTTTAACGGTAAAGGTTACGCTTTTTGCCTTGTTGGTAGCAATTAATTTTGCTGCTTTTCTACATAAAGATGCAATATTTCTTTCTAAATTTCTTACACCTGCTTCGTGGGTGTATTCCCGTATAATTTTTATTATTACATCTTTGTTGATTTTAACTTTTTCTTTATTTAAACCGTGAAATTTTAGTTGCTTGGGTAAAAGATGTCTCATAGCAATTTCTACTTTTTCATCTTCTGTATATCCCGGGATCTCTATTATTTCCATTCTATCCCTTAAAGGTTCTGGAATAGGATCAATTAGATTTGCAGTAGTTATGAACATAACGTTTGAAAGATCGAAAGGAACTTCTAAGTAGTGATCAGTAAAAGAATGGTTTTGCTCTGGGTCTAAAACTTCAAGTAGGGCGCTTGTTGGATCGCCCCTGAAATCGGTACCAACTTTATCTATTTCATCCATCATAAATACAGGATTATTAGTTTGCACTTGAGAAATACTTTGAATAATTCTACCTGGTAGTGCTCCTACATATGTTTTTCTGTGTCCTCTTATTTCTGCTTCATCTCTCATGCCGCCCAACGCGATTCTTATGAATTTTCTGTTTAATGCCGCTGCAATTGACTTTCCAAGAGAAGTTTTTCCTACACCAGGTGGTCCTACAAAACAAAGAATTGGTCCCTTAAGACTTTTTGTTAACTTTCTTATAGCTAAAAATTCTATTATTCTCTCTTTTACTTTTTTAAGCCCATAGTGTTCTCTTTCTAAAATTTTTTCAGCTTTTAATATATCGAGATTATCTTTCGACTTTTTTGACCAGGGAAGATTTATAACCCAATCAAGGTATGTTCTAATTACTGGTACTTCTGCAGAAGTAGAGGGCATTTTTTCCAATCTGGAAATTTCTTTGTAAACCTTTTTTTCTACTTCTGGGGGCATTTTTGCTTCTTTAATTTTGTTTTTAAGATCCTCTAATTCCACTTGTTTTTCTTCTGCTTCTCCAAGTTCTTTTTGGATCGCTTTAATTTGTTCTCTAAGGTAGAATTCCTTCTGATGTTTTTCCATCTCCTGGTTTATTTGATTCTTGATTCTTGATTCTACTTCTAGAATAGAAATTTCTTTTTGCACATATTTGAGTAACTTTTTTAGTTTTTCTTTTAGGTCAGTGGTTTCAAGAATAAGTTGTTTTTCTTCTGTGCTGTTTATAAGATGAGTAGCTATATATTCAGATAATCTTGATGGTTCACTTATATTATATATGGCTATCACAGCTTCACTTGGAATATTTTTCCCAAGTTTTGTAGCTTCTTCAAATTTGCTAATAAGGACTCTTACCATTGCTTCAATTTCTGGATCCTTTGAATCTTCTTCTTCTAGTTTCTCAAATTCGACAAGAAAAAATGGATCGGTTTGTTTAAATGATAAAATTTTTGCTCTATCTGTGCCTTGCACAACTATTCTTGCATGACCGTCAGGCAATTTTAATATTTGAAGTATATTTGCTATTACTCCAACCTGATAAAGGCCTTCTATTTCAGCTTCTTCATCGGGCTTTTTTTGAGAGACTACCAAAACGTGTTTTTCATACTTTAACATTGCTTCTTCAAGTGCTTTTAGCGATTTATCTCTTCCTATAAAAAGAGGTACTACCATATGAGGGAAGATTACCGTATCTTTTAGAGGTATTAAGGGTAATTCCCTATAGGGTAATTCTTTTGTTTCGTTTTGATTTTCTTTTATATCCTTTATATCCTTATCCACACCGTTTCCTCTCTTCCAGATTTTTAATCTATTGACTTCATAATACTATTAATTTAGATTATATAACAATTTTTTAATAAATCTAAAATTTAATAGAATGAATATAAGGGCTTAGCGTTCCCCAAATAATGATGTCTACTATTGATAAACATAGACTTATGAAAAAAGACTTTAATGTTGTGCAGTTTGTTATATCCCTAATGCCAACTGCCTGGGTAAAAAATATATAAATTTTCAAAATTTCCCAACTGTAAGGTATGAAGCTTAAGAATAGCGGTGCGCATGTGATAGAGATCAATCTTAAAAATAAATCGTTTGGAAAAGACACCTTTACCAGCGTATGAGTCAAAAACTTCAATACTATAATTTTGGCAAATATTATTGCTGCCTCTGTGAGGCTTAGCAATAATGCAATTAACAAAAGATTTAATGAAAAGCCCAGAGAGAAGATGTATCCAATTAGAAAATTTAAAATATATAAATTTATATAACTTAAAGCTAAGTTGTTGTTTTTTTTATCAAAAACAAACTCCTTATAAGTACTTTTTGCTAAAATAATTGCATATAATAAAGTTTTTAATGATGTAAATTTATTTATATATTTTAAATATCTTTTTTCTTGTTTTTTTGCCCAATTTGAAAATAGTAATTGAAATGTCCAGATGGGACCTCCAATTGGTGTAGCAAGTGAAAAATCATCGTTTTCAATGTTGTTTAATTCATCTCTAATTTCCTTTGAGATTATTAATGAATTTCCACAATTTCTGCAAAACTTTGCATCGGCAAAATTTATTGTATTGCATCTTTTACAAACTTTTTTTCTTAACATTTTTTTCTGTAATTATATTATAACGAAAATAAGAACTGATTCAATTGGAGGAAATTTATGGAAATTTATCATTTTATAGAGGATATAAATACGATTTTCATATTATAAAAATTAGAGAATAGTATTCCTGCTGATAGTTAGTTTAAAGACTTGCCAAATGATTGGAAATGCCCTTGATAGGGTACAAAAAGGGATAGATTTATTTAGGTTAGAGAAAACGGAGATAATTATCAAGGTAGAACTTAGACGTCCAGGATTTTTTCTATAAATTTTACATCAAAAAACCAGTTAAGGGTTCCTGAGTGAGGGTTGGTAGGATCTATTGTAAGGCTCAAACATGAACACTTTTTAAATGATACTATTGATCCCGTAAGACTTTTTACCCAGTCTGTGAGAGTGGGTTGATGTCCTATACATATTAATCTTACATTTTCATCTACGTTTTTTATATCATGCAAAAATTTTATAAAATCACTCTCCCAGAGAGAATCCATTTCTTTTACGTTTTCACACTTTAAAGTTTCTGCTATTATTTTTGATGTTTGAAATGCCCTTTGAGCTGGGCTGGTCCAGATTTCTACAATTTCATTGTTAAAGATCTTTTTTAGGCCCTTCGCAATCTTTTTTGCCTTTTTAACACCCTTTGGAGTTAGTTTCCTGTCAAAATCTTTCTGTTCTATGCCGATGGTTTCAGCGTTGCTGTGTCTTATAAAAATTATTTCCATAAATTAGATCCTCCAAAATTTAAAAAGAAGAAATTAATTTATTTTAACACTTAAAGAAAGTTTTGAGTCTTTACTGAATATAATGTTTGTGATAAACTTTTTTAGCCGATTGTTCGGTAAATTCGCACGCCAATTTTTTTCTTTTGGCGGAGGTATATTTAAGGAGGTTGTAGTGTCAATAATTTCTATGAAACAGCTTTTAGAAGCAGGGGTACATTTCGGGCACCAGACGCGAAGGTGGAATCCGAAAATGAAACCTTACATCTTTACTGCTAGAAATGGAATCTATATTATTGATCTTCAAAAAACTCTTCGTTGTTTCGAAGCAGCCTATGATTTTGCTAGAAAAATTGCTTCTGAAGGTGAAGAAATTTTGTTTGTTGGAACTAAAAGACAGGCTCAAGATGCCATTAAAGAAGAAGCTATAAGGTGTGGTTCGCCGTATGTAAATACCAGATGGCTTGGCGGTACGCTTACAAATTTTGTAACAATTATGAGCAGAATTACAAGATTAAAAGAATTGGAAGAACTTCAGGCAAGCGGAAGAATAGATTTGTATCCTATAAAAGAAGCTATGAAGCTCAAAAAAGAGCTTGCTAAGCTTCAAAGTAGTCTTGGTGGCATGAAAAACATGAACAGATTGCCTGGTGCTTTATTTGTTGCTGATATAAAGAAGGATCAAATAGCAGTTCTTGAAGCAAGGAAGCTTGGCATACCTGTTATAGGTATAGTAGATACCAATTGTGATCCGGATTTAGTCGACTGCATAATTCCAGCTAATGATGATGCAATTAGGGCTATAAAGCTCATTGCTGGGAAAATTGCAGATGCAATTATTGAGGCAAAACAAGGGCAAGATGCTGTTGAGGTATCTGAAAGTAAGGAATTTCAGGAAAGTACAGAAGAAGCTGTATAAATTTATTAAATCTAAAATCTAAATAATAAACTATTTTAAGGAGTAGATATAAAGTGGAAATAAAAAGTGAAATCGTTAAAGAGCTAAGAGAGAGAACCGGAGCAGGAATTATGGACTGCAAAAAGGCTCTGCAAGAGTGCTCTTGTGATATGGAGAAGGCAATAAAATACTTGAGAGAAAAAGGGCTTGCAAAGGCTGCTAAAAGAGCTGGTAAAGAAGCAAAGGAAGGAATAATTGAAGCTTATATCCATCAAAACAAAAAAATTGGAGTACTCTTGGAGCTTAATTGCGAGACTGATTTTGTTGCAAGAACTGATGAATTTTTGAATCTTGCACATGATATTGCTCTGCAGATTGCTGCATCTAATCCTATTTATATTTCTAAAGAGCATGTTTCAGAAGAAGTGTTAAATTCTGAGAAGGAAATTCTCAAAAATCAAGCAAGACAGGAAGGCAAACCAGAAAATATGCTTGATAAAATTGTAGAGGGTAAAATTAAGAAGTTTTATGAAGAAGTTTGTCTTTTAGAACAACCCTTTGTAAAAGATCCTTCTATTAAGATTTCTGATCTAATAAACCAGATGATTGCCAAAGTTGGGGAAAACATTGTAGTAAGGAGATTTTCTCGTTTTTCTTTAGGAGAGAGCGTATAAAATTTATCAGGAGGGGGATTTATGAGTTCTAGGAGAGTTTTATTAAAATTAAGCGGTGAAGCGCTTATGGGTAAAAAAGGATATGGCCTCGATCCTGAAGTCCTGACCGATTTAGCAAGGCAGATTTATAACGTTTCTAATGAGGATATACAAATTGCTATAGTTGTGGGAGGGGGAAACATCTTTAGAGGTTTATCTGGAGTAGCTCTTGGTATGGATAGAGCTACAGCAGATCATATGGGAATGCTTGCTACTGTAATTAATGCACTTGCCCTGCAGGATGCTCTTGAGAGAAGAGGAGTTCAAACCAGGGTACAGACTGCAATTGAGATAAGAGAAGTAGCAGAGCCATATATCAGGCGCAGGGCTATAAGGCATCTAGAAAAAGGAAGGGTAGTAATTTTTGCGGCTGGGACAGGAAGCCCTTATTTTACTACTGATACTGCAGCTGCATTAAGGGCAGCAGAGATTGGTGCTGATGTTATTTTTAAAGCTACATCTGTAGATGGCGTTTATAATGCCGATCCAAAGCTAAATCCTGGTGCTGTAAAATTTGATAAGCTAAAATATATGGACGTACTTAAAGAAGGCCTTTCTGTAATGGATACTACTGCAATATCTATGTGTATGGACAATAAAATACCTATAGTGGTATTTAGCTTGCTTGAACCTGGCAATATAGAAAAAGCTCTAAAGGGAGAGAAGGTGGGTACGCTGGTTTATTAGTTAACTTTTCAATTAATATCTGATAAAAGGAGGTGTATTAATTGAATTCAAAAGAAGTAGAACACTTAAGACAGAGAATGTCAAAAGCTATTGATAATCTTTCAAAAGAATTTGCTTCTGTAAGAACAGGAAGAGCGTCTCCCGCTCTTTTAGATCACGTTAAGGTTGATTATTATGGGACTACTGTTCCCATTAAACAGCTTGCGAACGTTTCTCAACAAGATGCAAGAACTCTTCTTATTAACGTTTATGATAAGAATGCTCTTCAAGCAGTAGATAAAGCAATTAGATTATCTGATTTAGGACTTACTCCTCAAGTGGATGGGATGGTTTTGAGAATAGTGATTCCTACTCTAACTCAGGAGAGAAGGAAGGAACTTGTAAAGGTTGTTAAAAAGATGGCTGAAGAGGCGAGGGTAGCTGTAAGAAATATAAGGCGAGACGAACTTGAAATTTTGGAGAAAAAGGTAAAAAATAAAGAGATTTCAGAAGATGATCTGAAGAGGTTTAAAAACGAGTTCCAAAAGATAACGGATTCTTTTATCCAAGAAATTGATAAACTTCTTTCTAACAAAGAAAGGGAGATATTAAACGATTGATAGATAATATAATATCTAAAATTAAATTTGATAAATCTGGTCTTGTTCCAGCTATTGTTCAGGATTTTTATACATTAGATGTTCTAATGATGGCGTACATGAATGAGGAGTCCTTAAAGAAAACAATTGAAACTAACGAAACATGGTTTTATAGCAGATCGAGAAAGTGTTTGTGGCATAAAGGCGAAACGAGTGGCCACATACAAAGGGTTAAAGAGATAAAAGTTGATTGCGATGGGGATACTCTTCTTATTTTAGTAGAACAAGTTGGTGGGATTGCCTGTCATACAGGAAACAGAAGTTGCTTTTATAGGAAGATAGAGAATAGCGGCTTAGTAGAAGAGAAGTCAAAGTCAGCTATTTTATCGTATTTGTTTTCAACTTTTAAAAATAGAGAAGAAAACCCGAAACCGGATTCATATGTTAGTAAACTACTGAATAAAGGAAAAAGTAGAATACTTCAAAAACTTGGAGAAGAAGCGGTTGAAACTATTATAGCTGGTATGAGAGGGGATAAAAGCGAATTTGTTTATGAGGTAACAGACTTATACTTTCATATAGCACTTTCACTTTATACTTTTGGTTTGAGTTTTGATAATATTTATGAAGAGTTAATTAGAAGAAAGAAGGATGAGAAGGATGGATAAATCAGATAACAATAATATAGATGAAAAAGTAGAAAATCTTATGTTTCCTCTTGATACAAAACCTATTTCTACTTTAGCTGATTACGTAGTAATAAAAGCTTTGGCTGATGGGGTAATGATATCTGGCATGACAAGGGGAAAAGAAACAAAATTTCATCACTCTGAAAGAATTGACGTTGGTGAAGTAGTAATAGCACAGTTCACCGATAATACTTCAGCAATGAAGGTAAGAGGCAAGGCAAAAATACTTACAAAGTATGGAGTAGTGTATTCTGGAATGCCAGAAAAGGAATAGTGTCGATAAAAAAGCATCTATTATATCTTTTTTGCTGACTTTTGTAGGTATTTGTCTATGGCAACTATTGCAGTTAAATAGGATAATTCTCCCAAGCCGCTTATTTGCCCAAGACAAACTGGTGCTATCACTGAAGATTTTCTAAACTCCTCCCTTGCGTGAATGTTTGAGAGATGCACCTCTATAACGGGGATGTTAATTGAGGCAATAGCATCTCTTATTGCATAGGAGTAGTGAGTGAAGGCACCTGGATTGATTATAAAAGCATTATATGCGTCGTAAGTTCTGTGAATTTTGTCTATAATATCTCCTTCATGATTTGACTGAAAGAAATCTACTTTTATTTCCAGTTCTTTGGCAAAGTTTAATATTAACTCTTCTAAGCTATGTAAAGTAATATTGCCATAAATATTTGGTTCTCTGGTTCCTAGCATATTAAGGTTTGGACCATTTATAACTAATATTTTTTTCATAATTTACCTCCTACAAAATAATCATTCTTGCTACTAAAAATAATTTAAGGATAAGTGAAAATACCATCTTAGGAAATTAAATTAGTATACACCAACATGCTACGGCACCTACAGATATAGCATGAACACCCTTTTGGTTAAATTTGCAATTAAAATTTATTGAGGTACAAATATTATATCTCCCTTTACCGGGTAATCCCGATGTTATGGCATTGCAAAAACTATAAAGATTCATAGAAGCTTATATTTACCCACACTGTATCACATTTCTAACGTTACTTCAATATCATTCTTAAAGCAAAATAAAATAAAACTAAGGAAAATATCATTTTTAAAGCGTTTATAGGTATATACGGTATAATACTACTTGTAATAGACGCGCCTAGTATGGCACCCAATCCTATCAATATTGCGTCTTTTTTTAATCCACCTTTCTTAAAGTGTACCCATGCTCCCATCAAACTTATTGGTACTATTGCAGCTAGAGATATTCCTTGTGCCATACCTTGGGGCACAGACATAAATAATACCATTGCAGGTATCATCACTAGTCCACCGCCAACTCCCATCATGCCGCTAACAACACCTGTAAAAAGCCCTACAACAAGAAATAAAATAATGTTCACTTTAATACCATCCTTATACACATTAACAAAAGAAAAACTCCAAATGTTTTTCTAAGCCATTTGTTTGAAAATTTGTACATTGCTCTTGATCCGATTTGAGCACCTATAATGCCTCCCAAAGCTAAATAAATGCTGGCTGTAAAACTGTTTAAGCCATTTACATTATATATAAGTGCGCCTACAATGGCTGCAGGAATAATTGCACCGAGCGATGTGGCATGCGCCTCTTTTTGAGAGTATCCGGCATAGTTTGTTAAAAGAGGGACAAATACTAAACCACCACCAATTCCTAGTAATCCTGAAGCCAAACCGCCCAATATTCCAAAAGTTATAAACTTCAACTTGTCTTTCATTTTTTATACTCCCCCTTTAGTTGATAGTTAAGCTAATAATTGGAAATCTTTGTTTTGCTTTAAAGTTTTTAAGATCTCACCTATTAAGTAAAGTGAGCCACAGACTACTATATTTTCAAAGGGATAACGTTTTAAAATGAACGTTTTTGCTTTTTCGATATCCATATAGGTAAAATTGAGGTTACTGAAGACCTTTTTGTAATCTCCTAAAGTCATTGTTCTGTTTGATGGTACCTGAGTAAATATTATTTCTTTTGAAAATAAAATGATTTTATCTATCATATTTTCTGCATCCTTATCTTTTAAAATTCCTATTATAAAAACTGCTTTTTCATATTTCAAAATTTTTTCTAGTGATTGGCTTAGAGCTTTAAAACCAGATGGATTGTGAGATCCGTCAAGTAATAATAAAGGATTTTCTTTAATTACTTGAAATCTTCCTGGCCATTTAGTTTTTTCTATCGCCCTTTGAAACTTTTGATGTTCAAATCTTACATTAAGAAAGTCTCTTAAGAAGATATAAGAAGTGACAAGAGCTGTTTTCATATTCTCTATCTGATAATCAGCTGTGAGGGATGGAGTTATATAATCTGTTTCAAACTCATTAAAAATAAACTTCACTTTGTTAAATTTAAATTCTGTTTTTACTTCATCATCTGATAAAATTGGGTTTGAACCAATCAGATCAATATCTTCGAGTATTATGTTAAGAGTTTCATTAGTTTGTTTTGCTATAACTAATCGTTTATCCTTTCTAGAAATTTTTGTCTTTTCTTTTACTATTTCTTCTATTGTATTCCCAAGAAAATTTTTGTGATCAACATCTATTCTAGTTAATACGCTGATATCAGGTTCTATGGCATTTGTAGCGTCAAGCCTTCCGCCTAAGCCCACTTCAAGAATACAAACGTCAACTGATAGTTTTTTGAACAAGTAAAGGGATAATATTGTAAGAACTTCAAATTCAGTTAAGTTTAAGCCTTTAATTTTGTCTTTTATTTCACTGAGTCCTTCGATTAAGACATAATAGGGGAGGTTATCTAAGTTTATATTAAATCTCTCGTTGTATTCAATTAAATGTGGAGAGGTAAAGAGCCCTGTTCTTATACCATGTTCTACTAATATGTGTTGAATAAACTTTACTGTTGAACCTTTACCATTTGTTCCCCCGACTAGAATTATTTTATATGGCAATCTATTTAGTTCCAGTATTTCAAGGGCATTTTTGACTCTTTCAAGACCAAAATTCCAGTGTTCTACTGAAATTGTTTTGATTAAATTAATAAATTTTTTTTCGCTCATTTTAAGAAACTTAATTTTCTTTCAAGGATTTCAATTGATTTTTTTTGGTTATCTAGTTTTTCTCTTTCAGATTCTATTATTTCTTTAGGAGCTGAATTTAAAAATTTTGGATCATTAAGTCTTTGTTTTGAAATTTCAGATTCTTTTAGCAGCTTTTGAAGAGTTTTTTCTATTAATTCTCTGCTTCTTTCTAGTTCTCCTTTTTCTAAATATAATAAGACAGTAATAGAGGTGTTTCTTTCTATAGCATAGCCTTTTAAATCCTTTGGCATCTCCAATGCGATTTTAGGATTTTTGGATTTTGTAAGAAAACAAAACTTCTCTATTTCAGAAATAAATCGGTCTTTAATATTCTCTGGCATAATTAAAATAGGCTCAGTTATATGATCTGGCGCAACCTTATATTCACTTCTTAATTTTCTTGTACATTTTGTGGCTTCAATAAGAGCACCCATATTCTTAAGTTTTTTTAAATTTAGCGAATAATCAAACCCTTTCAAAGTTTCAAAGGTTATAGAACCTTTGTTTTCTGGTAATCTTTTATATAGATCTTCAGTAATAAATGGCATAAAAGGGTGTAGCATAATTAAAGATTGTTTAAAGACACAAAATAAAACTTTTATAGCTAGTGTGCTTTTGAAATTATTTTTTATTCTAAACTTGGTAAGTTCAATATACCAATCGCAAAATTCATCCCATATAAAATTATAAACTTCTGTAGAAGCTGCTGAGAAATTGTATTCGTCTAGTTTTAGGCATAAATCTTTTATAACTGAGATAGATCTTGAAAGTATCCAGATATCTTCAGGTTCCATAACATTAATATCTTCGCTAGAAATATTATAGTTAGTGAAGTATTCTTCATATCCTAAGACGAATCTTGCTGTATTCCAAAGTTTATTGGCAAAGTTACGTGCTCCCTTAACCTTTTCTTTAGACATCTTTATGTCCTGGCCAGATGGGTTTGAAAGGCTGGCTAAAGAAAATCTTAGTGCATCTGCACCTGACTCTTCAATGATGTCCATCGGATCAATAACGTTTCCAACAGATTTGCTCATTTTTCTCCCTTGAGAATCTCTTATTAAGCCGTGAATTATTACATTTTTAAAAGGTTCCTTGCCTGTTAGAGTGAGACTCATCATAATCATTCTTGCAACCCAGAAGTATATTATGTCAAAACCAGTAACAAGTACACTCGTTGGAAAGAACTTTTTTAATTCTGGAGTATTTTCTGGCCAGCCCATTGTAGAAAAAGGCCATAGTGAAGAGGAAAACCATGTATCCAATACGTCTTCATCCTGTCTTAAATTGCTTGAATTACATTTTGGGCATCTTTTTGGTTCATCTTCAGAAACAATAATCTCATTACAGTTATTACAATACCAGGCAGGTATTCTGTGACCCCACCAAATCTGCCTTGATATACACCAATCTTTTATGTTTTCCAGCCAATCAAAGTATATTTTTTCCCATCGTTCTGGGAAAAACTGGATAGTGTCACTCTTTACGGCATCTATTGCTCTTTTTGCAAGTGGAGTGCTTCTTACAAACCACTGCTCAGATACATACGGTTCGATTACAGTTTTGCACCTATAGCAATGACCAACTGCGTGTTTTAAATTTTTGACCCTTTCTAGAGATCCAATTTCCCTAAGAATTTCTACAGATCTTTTTCTTGCAATCTCTCGATCTAAACCACTTAGTTCTCCAGCAATTTCGGTCATTTTTCCATTAGAATCGATAGCTATTAGTACTTTAAGGTTATGATCTAAACCAATTTCAAAGTCTGTAGGATCGTGTCCAGGTGTTATTTTTAAGGCACCTGTGCCAAAGTCTGTTTCTACTCTTTCATCAGTGATAATTTCCACCACTCTTTCAGTCATTGGAACAATTACCTTTTTACCAACTAGGGATTTATATCTTTCATCCCTTGGATTTACAGCTACTGCTGTATCTGCAAATATAGTTTCAGGCCTCGTTGTTGCTATTGTAATGAATTGGTCTGGATTTTCAAGGAACCTATATTTCACAAAATATAACTTGTCCTCTTTCTCTTCATGTTCTACTTCTAGATCAGCTAGAGCTGTAGAACATCTAGGACACCAGTTTATTATTCTCGTACCTTTATATATTAATCCCATGTTATAGAGTGTTACAAAAGCTTTTTTTACAGCTTTGGAAAGTACTTCATCCATTGTAAATCTTTCTCTATCCCAATCACACGAAGCGCCCAAAGACTTTAATTGGTTAATAATTCTTTGTCCGTATTGTTCTTTCCATTCCCAAACCTTTTCTACAAATTTTTCTCTACCAAGTTGATGTCTGGTAATGCCCTTTTTTTGTAACATCTTTTCAACAACGTTTTGTGTGGCTATACCTGCATGATCGGTTCCGGGTAACCATAATACTTCGTATCCCATCAATCTCTTATATCTGCAAATTATGTCTTGAAGCGTATCATCAAGGGCATGTCCTAAATGAAGAGACCCTGTTACATTTGGTGGGGGTATTACTATAGAAAAGGCTTCTTTATTGGAATTCACATCAGCATGATAAATATGATTTTCGAGCCAAAAATTTAATATCTTTTTCTCTGTATTGTTGTGTTGGTATGTTTTATCCATAAAAATCTTTACTCCCTCTCTATTAGTTTTCCTTAATTTTAAATAATTTACAATGGTTTGTAAAATTTTAAAAAAATTTACCAACGAACACCCAAAATTTCATTATAAAAATGATGGCTTATTTTAATAATAAGCCTTGTTTATTAATGTATAAGCAAAATTACGTTATTAGTTAAATTTATAAACTTTTTAATCTAACTATATTGATTTAATGGCTTTATATTAAGCTGTTTTAATAATTACATTATTTTTTTAAAGAAAATTTAATAATTATATTTTTATTTTTAATTATTTAAATCACAATTGACACTAGTATATCAGTAGTTTAAACTTAATTTTAGGATGGTTTTTATAAATTCTCTAAGGAGGGATGAGTATGAGTGCTAGCGGGGAAGATGCTCTTAAAATTGGTGTCTACGTATGTCATTGTGGCGAGAATATCGCAGGTGCGGTAGACGTCGAAGCGGTCAGAAAATTTGCTGAATCTTTACCCAATGTTGCTATTGCAAGAGATTATATGTTTATGTGTTCTGACCCAGGGCAGGAGTTAATTAAAGAAGACATTAGAAACGGGGTTGTAAACAGAGTTGTCGTTGCTGCGTGTACGCCCAGAACTCACGAACCAATCTTTAGAAAAGCTGTATCAGATGCGGGTTTAAACAAGTATTTCTTTGAAATGGCTAACATTAGAGATCAAGATAGCTGGGCACACTGGCATGATAAGGCTGGAGCTACAGAGAAGGCAAAAAAATTGGTTGCAAGTGCTGTTGCCAAAGTAAGGTTGGCTGAACCTCTAGAAGACTCTTATGTCGATGTTACAAAAGCTACCCTCGTGATTGGGGCGGGTGTATCAGGAATTTTTGCTGCTCTTGATATTGCCAATATGGGCTATAAGGTTTATTTACTTGACAGACAGCCTTCAATTGGCGGGAACATGGCAAAGCTTGATAAAACCTTTCCTACAAATGATTGTTCAGCATGTATTTTAACACCAATAATGGTTTCTGCTGGAACGCACCCAAATATTGAGCTTTTGACCTATTCAGAAGTAGAATCGATAGATGGTTCTATTGGAAATTTCAAGGTTCTTGTGCGTAAAAAGCAGACTTATATTGATTGGGATAAATGCACCGGTTGTGGTGCTTGTGTAGAAGCTTGTCCGGGCAAAGTTGATAATGAGTTTAATGAAAACATGGACAAGAGAAAGGCTGTATATATTGAATTTCCTCAGGCAGTGCCTAAAAAAGCAGTAGTAGACATAGATCATTGTTTAAACTGTGCTGGGAGAACTATTGGAACTCAACCAAAACCCCATCCAAAGACAGGGGAGCCAATTTTGTCTCCCTGTGAAAAGGCATGCCCAACAGGTGCATGTGATAGATCTATACCATGGGATCCTAAAGGTCAATTGATCGAAATAAAAGTAGGTACAATAATTGCAGCGACTGGATTTAAGGCTATGGATAAAACTCCATTCAAAGAGTATTCTCCTCAATCACCAAATGTTCTTACTTCTTTGCAGTTTGAGAGAATACTTTCTGCTACTGGTCCCACGGAAGGTGAACTTCTTAGGCCTTCTGACAATCAACATCCTAAGACGGTTGCTTTTATTTCATGTGTGGGCAGTAGAGATAAAAATTATCATCGCTATTGTTCCAAAGTTTGTTGTATGTATATGTTGAAGGAAGCGAGGTTAATCAAAGAGAAATACCCAGATATTAACGTTTATATATTCTTTATTGACGTACGTACTGCAGGTAAGGATTTTGAAGAATATTATACTTACTGCAGAGAGCTAGGTATCAGAGTGATAAGAGGTCGTGTGGGAGGTGTAGATGAATTACCGGGCGATCGTTTGCGCGTACGTGCATATGACGTAGATATGGGAGCTCCTGTAGAATTAGAATCTGATATGGTTATTCTTGCTACTGCAATAGAGCCTCCGCCTGGGATTGAAGAGCTTGGAAGGAAGCTTGGAATACAATGTGGTGGAGAAGGTTTTTTGAAAGAATTACATACCAAGCTTTATCCTGTAGAGACCTCAGTCAAAGGTATTTACATTGCTGGTTGTGCTCAAGGACCAAAAGATATTCCAGAAAGCGTATCTCAAGCTAGGGCAGCAGCAGCAGCAGCGGCAGTACCGTTGACAACGGGCAGAGTTGTAGTAGAACCTCTAATTTCTGAGGTGAATGCAGATAAGTGTAGTGGGTGTGGTATATGCTTACCACTTTGTCCATATTCTGCTATTAGCTGGAAGGAATATGGTGATAAGAAGAGGGCACACATAGATCCAGCTCTTTGCACAGGATGTGGAGTATGTGCTTCAGCATGTCCTTCTAGAGCAATAACTTTACATGGTTTTACCACCGAGCAGATTGAGTCACAAATAGAGGCCCTTACTTTTTAAAAAATGAGGAGGTGAACGGTAATGGCAGTAACTGAGATCCCTAAAATTACAGATAACGTTGAAGCTTTAGTCTCAGAAATTGATCTTGATAAGTGTAGTGGATGCGGCGTTTGCTTGCCATTATGTTCCTACTCTGCTATTGGTTGGATAGAATACAAGGGCAAGAAGAGGGCACACATAGATCCAGCTCTCTGTACAGGATGTGGGGTATGTGTGGCTGCGTGTCCTTCTAGAGCAATAATTTTAGAAGGCTTTACTACTGAAGAAATTGAATCTCAAATAGAGAATTTGACTTTTTAAGGAGGTGAACGTTAGTGGCTGAAGTAATAGAAGTTCTTAATATTTCAGAGGGTGAGCCAGGTTTTTCTGATGAGATAATGAAACTTGGAGCAGAGGAATTGTTGGATTGTATCCAGTGTGCCAAATGTGCTGCTGCGTGTCCGATGGTTCTTGCAGGTTTTGAATTTTTCAATAAGCGTATTATTCAGTCAATTCTAATAGGTCAAAAGGAGATTTTGCTTGATGATAGTTCTATCTGGGCTTGTCAGGCATGTAATAGATGTACTGAGGTGTGCCCACGAAAGGTAGAGCCTTTTGGTGTGGTTATGGCAATGAGGCGTTCTGCAATTAGAGAGTTTGCGTTGCCAACTCTTGCAGTAGAAGGTTTGAAATCATTATATGATGTAGGCCACGCCGTATACTTTTCTAATGCAGGTGAAATTAGAAAGAAAATAGGTTTGCCGGAAAAGCCTCCTACAACGGCAAGTAATGAACAAGCTCTAAAAGAGCTAAGAATTCTAATGAACAAGTCAGCACTGTCTTCGTTGGGAATTATCCCAATGGACTCAGGGTTATCCGATGTCACTTGTTGTGAGGTGTAGCCGATGAAAGTAGGATTTTTTATAGGATGTAATACTGCATTTAATAGACCAGATCTGGAAAAGGCATTTCGTTTCGTATTTGACGCGCTTGGTATTGAAATTGACGATTTAGAGGGTCAATCTTGTTGCCCAAGTTGGGGGACGATGCCTTCTGTTGACGAAGCCGGGTGGTGTGCATTAGGAGCGCGTAACTTTATAATATCTGAAGAAAAGAACGTTGATATGGTTACAGTTTGTGGAAGTTGCTATGGGAGTTTGTCAGAGAGTAAATATAAAATGGAAAAGAAACCAGAACTAAGAGAAAAGGTAAACGAGATGCTTAAAGCTATTGGCAAAGAATATAAGGGAACGACGAGGATTAGACTTGCGACTAACTTTTTGTACAACGAAGTAGGTATTGAAAAAATTAAAAATTCATTGAAATATACTTTGGAAGGTGTAACTATTGGCGTTCAACCAGGATGTCATTCACTGTGGCCAAGTGAAGTTTATCAGGAAGGAGAAAAAGATCCATTTCATCCAGTTATGTTGAGGGAGTTGTGTGAAGCCCTTGGAGCATCTGCTCCTTATTATAGTCGTATTGTAGATTGTTGTGGGATGGGTGGAATGCGATCTACGAACGTTGAGGCTTCATATAAATTGGTAAAAACAAAGCTTGATTCAATGAAAGATGAAATAAAAGCAGATCTTTTGGTTACAGGATGTAGCTCTTGTCTTATCCAATTCGATACTGCTCAGGCTCCTATGAAAAGGGAAAATAAGATTAATTATGAGATTCCTTCTGTTCATTATGTACAGTTGTTAGCTCTTTGTTTGGGGGCAGATCCACAGCAAGTTGTAGGACTTAGTACAACGGATCTGAGTGGAATATTAGGAAAGCTAAAGAAGATAAACTAGTATTATGGAGGTTCAATAAATTATGAGCGAATGGACGCCTAACTTAATAGTTTTTGCGTGTAACTGGTGTACTTATCAGGGGGCTGATCTTGCAGGGAGCTTGCGATATGATTATCCAGCAAATATAAAGATAATTCGAGTCCCTTGTAGCGGTAGAGTAGAGCCTGAATTTGTAGTTGAGGCTTTTAAGAGAGGGGCTGATGGAGTCTTTATTGGAGGATGTCACCCAGGAGATTGCCATTATAAAGAAGGAAACTATAAGGCTATAAGAAGATTCGATCTATTAAAACGGATCCTTATTGATATGGGGATAGAAAAGGAAAGATTTCAATTAGAGTGGATTTCTGGTTCTGAAGGGAAGAGATTTGCTGAGGCTATGACCACTTTTGAAAAGAACATTAGAGAATTAGGACCCTGCAGAGTAAAGGAGGGAGTATAATGGCAGACAAAAAACTTAGATTGGCTGTTTTAATGGCGGGGGCCTGCGGCGGTTGTGATATGGCTATAGTTGATATTTCGGAGACCCTTGTAGATGTACTACCCTCTCTAGAAGTAGTGTTTTGGGCGCCTACAGTTGCTGATGTGAAATACAAAGACTTAGAGGCTATGCCCGATAAATCAGTTGATGTTGGACTTATTTCTGGAATGATTCGCTTAGACGAACATGAACATATGTCTAAGGTTATGAGGGCAAAGTGTAACGTAGTAGTTGCTTATGGAGCGTGCGCCGCTATGGGTGGTATTCCCGGTATGGCGAATATGCATACAAAAGAAGACATATTCCAGACTGCGTACTTTGATACGTTTAGCACTGATAATCCGGATGGCATAACACCTCAACCTCATTATCTTATGGACGGAAAGTATGATCTTACACTGCCTGAATTTTATCCTTATGTGAGACCTATTCAATCAGTAATTGATGTTGACTATTTTATCGGAGGGTGTCCGCCTCACCATTCTGTGGTACTAAACGCTCTTGTAGCTATTTTGAAAGGAGAATTGCCTCCTAAGGGTTCATGGATAACAAATGGTAAGGCTGTATGTGATGTGTGTCCAAGAAACCCACGAAATACAGATGAGAAGAGAGAACTGGTAAAAGAAGTGAGAAGGACAATAGAAGGAGATCCAGATGAAAACAAGTGTTTGCTTCAACAGGGTTATATGTGTCTAGGACCTATTACTCAGGGAGACTGTGGGGCTCTTTGTACCAAGGTAAATATCCCGTGTGCGGGTTGCGGCGGACCAATACCTGGAGTAAAAGATTTCGGACTAAGAGCAATAAGCGCTATAGCATCAATACTTGATAATGAAGAGTTAGTAGAACAAATACCTAGTCCTGTAAAATTGTTCTATCGGTATTCGCTTCCTTCATCTATGCTGGGTAAAAAAGTGAAAAAGGCATAGAGATGATATTTATTAATGACAGGGTTTACCCCATAGCTTTCTTAATAAGGGAAGTAAAAACTTATATTCTCGTACCTAAGGGGGGAGAATAAGTGGATTTTTCGAGAATCTTAAACCTTTTCCACGGTGGACAGAAAAGTAAAGAAGGAGTGAGAAGTGATATGGCTTTAACAAAGATTGAAATTAATCCTATGACTCGTCTTGAAGGACACGGCAAAATAAGTATATTCTTGGACGAGAAGGGAAATGTAGATAACGCTTTTTTTCAGGTGGTTGAGCTGAGGGGATATGAGCGTTTCGTGCAAGGTATGCCTATAGAGGAAGTTCCACGAACAGTTTCAACTATTTGTGGAGTATGTCGTGCGGTACACTTCACTGCTTCTATGAAGGCATCTGATGGAGTTTATAATGTGGAACCTACTCCTACAGCCCGTAAGATAAGAGAGCTGTTCTTCAACGCGCATTATGTAGAAGATCATGCTGCGATATTATATGCTCTTGGTTTCCCTGATTTTGTAGTAGGGCCAACGGCTAATCCTGCCGAGAGAAACCTTATTGGTTTGGTTAACGCTGTTGGAGCTGAAACTGGAAAATTGGTTTTAAAGAAAAGATATGCAGCAGTTAAAATTTTGGAAATGTTGGGCGGCAAGCCTATACATCCAGTTGCAGCTCTTCCAGGTGGTTGGTCAAAAAGAGTTACTCAAGAAGAAAGAAAAGAGATAATGGCTTTGGCTGAAGAAATGGTAGAACTAGGGCAGCTAACTTTAAAAATCTTTGAAGATGTAGTTCTTAAAAATCCTGAGTATGTAAAATTGGTTACTGGGGATGTGTATAAAGTAGTTACCAATTATCTTGGTTCTGTAGATGAAAACGACAAAGTAGCCTTTTACGATGGTACACAAAAATTTGTAGATACAAATGGTAAAGAAATAGCAAGATTCAAAGGCAAAGAATATCTTAACTATATTTCTGAAAGAGTTCTACCATGGAGCTATCTGAAGATGCCTTATTTGAAACAGAAAGGTTGGAAGGGTGTAGTTGATGGTCCTGATACAAGCCTTTATAGTGTTGGTCCACTTCCAAGATTAAATGTAGCAAGTGGAATGCCTACTCCATTAGCTCAACAAGCATATGAGAAGATGTTTGACGTTTTTGGGCATAAACCGGTTCACAACATTATGGGTTATCACTGGGCAAGAGCTATAGAGCTTCTTTGTGCTGCGGAAAATATTCGTGAAATAGCAAAGGATGAATCTTTATGCAATCCAGATGTAAGGTCAAAGTTAGGGCCTGCATCAGAAGGAGTAGGAATAGTAGAAGCTCCGAGAGGTACGCTGATTCATCATTATATAACTGATGAAAAAGGTATTGTAGAAAAGGCTAATCTTATCGTAGCTACGACTCACAATAAAGGTCCCATAAATATAGCTGTAAAACGTGCTGCACAAAACTTTATAAAGAATGGAGTTGTAAATGAGGGACTGCTTAATATGGTAGAGTTAGCTTATAGACCATATGACCTTTGTCTTGCGTGTGCTACCCATGCTCTTCCTGGGCACGATCCTTTGCAGATAGACATATATGATTGTGATGGTAAACTTTATAAAACGCTTAAGAATTTTTAATAGATGATTGGGTAGGTAATTGTTTTGGATTTTGATAAAAGAAGTATTGAAAGAAAGGGTAAAACAGTAGTCTTAGGAATTGGAAATCCTGTGCTAACTGATGATTCAGTTGGGATTAAAGTGGCTAAAAAGTTAGAGGGTTTTGTAGATACGCATATCTTGATGACCACTGATTTTGATGTATTGGATGCTCTTTATGGGTATGAAAGAGCAATAATTGTTGATGGTATTCGTTTAGGGAACGTTCCTGGCACCATAAAGGAGATGTCCCCCGAAGATTTGTTGCATACCCTTACATATTCTGGATCTCATAATATATCTTTATCATCAACTTTAAAGATTGGAATGGAAATTCTAGGTAATGATATGCCAAAAGATATAAAGATTTTTACCATAGAGCTTCTTGATAGTGAAACATTTGGAACAGATTGTACTCCAATGGTGCAAAAGGCAATTGATGTGGTAGTAGAAAGAATTATAAACTTACTTAATAATTCTGAAAAGTGTAAAGTTTAAAAAATTAACTCAATTTTAAATTAAACTGGTGCTATGCTATAAGAAATTCAAGGGTATAGTACCAGTTTATATTTTTAAAAGACATGCTTTAATTTTCAACTTAATTAATCAACTTTTAGTTTACCAGATATAGTCCAAACTTAAAAATTAAAGTTAAATGTTCAGACTGAATTTTCAGTAAAATATGAAAATAATAATTTTTTTAGATCAAGTACAATTTTTTCTGTAAATTCATCCTCTGACAAAATCAATTACAGTTAACCACAATTCATCTTGCTCCATTAATAGTACTCCTATTAGTCTCATTGCTGATTCCCTGTTTGGAAATATACGTATTACTCTTTCTCTACGTCGAATTTCTTCATTTAATCGTTCGATACTATTTGTAGTACGTAGCTTTTTTCTATAAATGTTTTGCAAGTATCATAATACTTGCAGCATCATCAAATCCCTGTTCTAATATATCCATAGGCTTTATTTGCAGTTTTTGAAAAAGGTCTTAATTGTTGTATCTTAATTGTTGTATTTAAAAGTCTTCTATTTGACTCACTGTTTCCAATTTCTATTCCAAGTATTTCCATATATCCCTTGGCATTTATCCGTGTTGCAATTAATGCGCTGCATGATCTTACTTTAAAATCTTCTTATTACCATCTTGTTTTATAACCATTTCTGTATGCCTTTCTATCCTCTGTATGCTCATAGAGTTCAGCATTAACTTGCTCTGTTCTTTGCTGTTCAAGAATCTGGTTTAATATTTGTTCTAATAACATTTTTATGCCTTTGTCATTACTTGAAAAAAGGTAGTGCAAAATTTCCTTATCTAAGGTAATATTATATTTGGTCATCGTCCACCTCCGATAGTTTTGGTTTAGCTAACCCTATACTCTATTAGAGGATGATGACCTTTTATATTTCTTTATTGATAATCATTTCCCTTTTACAGGAAATTATGTACGTTACTTTTTTTAATAATACAGTGAATTTATGTGATAAAATAATTTTCTATATACATCATTTCAAATAAGGAGATAAAATTGGGACAATTTATGATCTATTTTGCATGGTTTTCTGTAATATGTTTTTTTCTTGGATCTTTTATTAAATTATTAAAAGTTAACAATATGCCTTTACATCTAAGAGTAGAGTTATATCCAGTAGCCCATGATCCAAAGTATAGTTATGGTGGTAGTTATATGGAAGATGCAAACTACGTGGAAGAAGTAAAAAAAGGACTAAAACATATCTGGACAAACGATATAATCGAAATCCTTAGAGAAGTCCTTTTCTTGAAAAGAGTAAAAGAATACAATATTTATGGTCTTTGGTTTCCGTCTTTACTTTTGCATTGGGGACTATATTTATTATTTGGATGGATTCTCTTATCAGTTTTTTCTGTTTTTTGGCCTTTTTATTTTTTGATACAACTATCGAGTATTTTTGGAATTGTAGCTGGAGCATTTGGATTATTGGGATCATTTATTTTGATTCTAAGAAGAATATTTTCACAGGAGCTGAGGATTTATACGACTCCTTTAGATTTTTTTAATCTTTTTCTGCTCCTTTTTTTGTTTTTGGCAACTTTCTCAACCTTTTTGTTTGATGCAAATCACGATATTTTAAAGTATCTTGGCTCAGTTATATCGTTTAAGCCTGTAAATATATCTAATTTTGTAATTGTTCAATTTTTCCTGTTTCAATTTTTCCTGTTTTATTTTCCGTTTTCAAAGTTTATGCATGCTCCAATAAAGTATTGGACATGGCATAGTATTATGTGGGATGATGCTCTTAATTTGAAAGGGGAAAAAATTGATTTAATTATTCAAGAGCAATTAAAATATAAGCAGTTCTGGTCTGCTTCTCATGCTATACCTGGCGCTTCATGGGCTGAGGTTGCTACCAATCTTAAAGTGGGAGAAAGGAGTAATAACAATGGCAATAAAAAGACCGCCATTTAACGATATTTCAAAAGATCTTAGTGAGCCCATGGCTCCTATTGAGATTGATGACTTAATAGATATTCTAGGTATAGATAAAAATGAAGAAACTCCACTTGAGCCACCTAGTGAAAAAATAAAGAACACCTACGATTGGTATTTGGATGGTCATGTAGCACTTAGTAATTTGTATCCACCTAAAACTAGAGAAGAAGAGAACGAAATTGTCAGAAAATTTTTAAGTGGGTTTGAGAAACTTTTGGACCCAAAAAATAACTGGACTATGTTGCAAATTTTAAAAACTGGTTTGGACTATTGTGTAAGATGCCAAACCTGTTCTGAGGCGTGTCATGTATTTATTGCTAGCGGAAGACAAGAAATTTATAGACCTACTTATCGAATAGAAATACTAAGGAGGATATATAAGAAATACTTTACACCTGAAGGAAAGCTTTTAGGATCTTTTGTGGGTGCCGATGTGGAACTTAATTGGAAGACTATATATAGATTAGCAGAATTAGCTCACAGATGTAATCTTTGTAGAAGGTGTGCACAAAGATGCCCTGTAGGTATAGATAATGGTTATCTTGCAAGAGAAATCAGAGTCCTTTTGAGTCAAGAATTGGGAATATCCCCAGTTGAAATACTGGAGAAGGGTTCGCGACTACAACTATCAGTTGGTTCTTCTACTGGACTTTCTCCGATGGCTCTGAGAGACTACCTGGAATTTATTGAGGAAGATACATATGAAAAGACTGGGATTAAAATTAAATTTCCCATCAATAAAAAGGGTGCTGACATATTACTGCTTCATAATGCTGGTGAATTCGTTTCCTGGCATGAAAATCCAGCCGCATTTGCTATATTATTTGATGCTGCTGGTATAAGCTGGACAATCTCTGATGAACCCGTTGGATATGATAATATTAACTATGGTCTTTGGAATGATGATATTGAGGCTGCGAGAGTAGTTTTAAGGCAAGCAAAGATTGGGAAAGATCTGGGTGTTAAAAGAATAGTTATTGGTGAATGTGGACACTCTACAAAAGCATTTTGTGTTATTGGAGACAGAATTCTTACAGGTGATCTTGCTAGTTCAGAAATTTCAAGAGAATCCTGTTTGCCTTTATTTTGGGAAATTTATAAGAGTGGTGCTATAAAATTTGATCCATCGAAGAATAATTTTCCAGTTACCCTTCATGATCCATGTAATATAGTAAGGAATATGGGAATAGTTATGCCTCAAAGGAATATATTAAACACTATTGCTCCAAGGTGGAGAGAAATGCATCCAAATGGTGTCTATAATTATTGCTGTGGTGGGGGATCTGGATTTGCTATTATGCAAGGTTTGAATTTTCCTCAATGGAGAAATAAAGTTTCATCAAGAATGAAGCTGAATCAAATTTTGAATGCTTTCAAGGATGAATTGAATCCTAATATACCAAAATATGTATGTGCTCCGTGTTCAAATTGTAAAGGTACAATCAGAGATATTTTTGCACATTATAACTGCAAGGATAAATTCAATCTTACTTACGGTGGGCTAGTTGAGCTGATGGTTAATGCTATGGTTGATCTTAAGAAGCCTTATATAACATGGGATGAATATTGATCTAAAATTTTATTTGGAGAATGTAGTTTATTCTGCACTCTCCATTTTTTCTTTAATAAACTCTAAGCCCAACCTTCTTAAAAATTTATGCATTCTTTCCTTTTCTTGTGCGTAAGCTTTATAAACGGCAAGTAATTTTCCTAGTGTATCCACTGTTTGATTTTCGTCTAAATTTGATGATATTACTTCACCTATACCACCATTTCTTCCAGCAAACCCTCCAATAGTTAAGGTATATCCAGTAGGATAACCCATTATTCCGATATCTCTTACTAAAGGTTCACTACACCCGTTTGGACACCCACTAATAGATATTTTTACTTTTGCGGGAGTAACCATTCCATAGTAATTTTCGTTTATTCTTTTCGATAAACTTCTAGCATTCTGTCTGGACATGGGACAATATGGTTTCGAAAGGCAAGTTTGGGCATAAAATACTTTGTTTTCCATGTGTGGTATTTGTAAAAAACCTGCCTCTTTTAATTTTTCTTTTGTTAAAGAATCTAGATTTGGTATAGTAATTGATGAATTACCAGACAAAATTACTTCAAAGCCCCTATTAGATAATTCTAAAAGCAATTTCAGTTGAAGATGGCTTAAAATTCCGTCTGGAGCATAAAAACTCATAGGAAATTTTTTTAGAGTTTCTAGATTCATAATTCTCTCCTTAAAGTTATTAAGTTATATCATTTTATTTTAAATTATTTAAAATTGTAAAAGTTGATCTAGATCAAAATTTTTAATCATCAGAATTTGTGATATAATAAAGGAAAATTATGGAGTGGTTAATTGAGAATATTTAAAGTTAATAAGAATGAATATTATGTAGATCAGGAAGGGAATTTATTAGATTACAATCTTTGGACAAAAGAATTTGCTGAAGCTGTAGCTAAAGAAAACAATATTGTGCTTAGAGATATTCATTGGAAAATTATTGATTACGTAAGAAAATATTATGAAGTTGACAAAGTTATGCCTCCAAAGAAGCAAATAAAAAAAGAGTTTGATTTAAGTGAAAGGGATATATCAGAGCTTTTTCCAATGCAGTATAAGGATGGATACCTTTATTTATTAAGCAAATTAGCTGGTTTACCGGTGCCTACAGGTGATATTTGATCCTTTATTTGCTCAGGTTTTTGATGAAGCCCTAAGGTTGGAAGCAAGCGATATTCATCTTAAGAGTGATTCGTATCCTATATTTAGAATTCATGGTAAACTTGGAAAAGTTTCTTATTTACCTTTTTTTAAAGATGAGGAACTAAGAAAAATAATATTACAGCTTTTAACACCAGAGCAGCAAAAGAGGATGTTTACAGAGCTTGGTCTTGATTTTGGTTTTACATACGAAAATAAATCTAGATGCCGTGCGAATATTTACTTTAATAGAGGAACAATAGGTATCGCATTAAGAATATTGCCTATGAATCCTTACTCATGGGAAGAACTTTCTTTACCCGATGTGATTGAAAAAATTAGAAATTTTAGACAGGGTTTGATTCTTGTAACAGGTCCAACAGGTTCTGGAAAATCTACTACTATGGCTTCAATGATTGACGATTTTAACAGCTTGAAAAGTGTGAATATTATAACCGTTGAAGATCCTATAGAGTATGTTTTCACTGATAAAAAATCAAACATTATTCAAAGAGAAGTTGGTGTGGATGTAAGAAGCTTCCCTGAGGCTTTGAGATATGCTCTTCGTGAAGATCCAGACATTATATTTATTGGTGAAATGAGAGATCAAGAAACCATTAATTCTGCCTTTCTAGCTGCTGAAACAGGTCATCTCGTGTTATCAACATTACACACAAATAATTCTTATTCTACTGTTGATAGAATTGTGAATACCTTTCCTGCAGAACAGCAGCATTTTGTAAGATTAAGACTATCTGAAACTCTAAAAGTTGTTATATCACAAACTCTTTTGCCTACTATTGATAAAAAGGGAAGAATTGTGGCTTGTGAAGTAATGGTTGTAACTCCACACATAAAAGATTTAATAGCTGAAGCAAGATTAGATGATATGTATATTGATATAAAAAATGGTCAATTCAATTCTATGAGTACTCTTAATCAAGCACTTTTTAAATTATTTCAAGAAGGAAAAATTAATAAGACTACTGCACTTAACGCTTCTTATAGGCCTAGTGAGCTTGAACAGATGTTGAGAGGAGTTTATAACAGCGCAGATGCATTTGGAGAAATTACGGACTCCCAAAAAGGAGGGGGATAACTAAGATTGTCCCCCTTTATGCGCGTGAAACTTTGTTTGACTTTATACAGCGTGTGCAAACGTAAACATTTTTTATACTTCCTTCAAGATTTACTTTTATTTTCTGAAGGTTTGGCAAAAAACGGCGGCGTGTCTTCCTGTTGGAGTGGCTAACATTATTGCCTGTTGAAGGACCCTTGCCACATATTGCACAAAATTTTGACATTGTTTCGCCTCCTTTGTATATACAAAATATGTATAATATTAACAGATAAAATAAATTTTGAAAAGGTAGGGAAGTTTTTTGGTAGATAAAGTTTTAGAGTTTGTAAAGGATAGACTTGGAAATACATACAGGTTTCGCCATACAATAGCTGTTGCGGAAGAAGCAAAATCTATTGCATCTATTATGGGAGTAGATGTTGATAGAACATATATAGCTGCTTTAATGCATGACACTGCAAGACCGTTGTCTTCTGAAGATATGTTAAGTGAAGCAAAAAAATATAAAATAAATATCTCTACTTTAGACAAAAAAAGACCAATTTTGCTTCATGGTCAGATAGCTGCGAATTGGCTAATTGATAAGCTGGGCATATTTGATTGGGAGATATATGAATCAATTTGTTTACACACAACTGGGGCAGTGAATATGGGCAAAATGGCAGCAACACTCTTTATGGCAGATAAGATTGCCATTACGGAAGGATCACACATAGATGATAGCGTGCTTAATGTACGAAAATTATTGCCTGCTGAAATTGAAAAAGTTTTTTTGTGGTGTTTTACTTATAGCTTTAAATATTTAATGGATAATTACCAAGAGCTTCACCCGGTATCAATTGAAGCCTGGAACTATTACTGCAAAAAAGAGAATTTGGAGGTACTGTTTGGAAAAAGATAATTCTAGATCGCTTGCTCTTGAGATTATTAACTGTATTAAAGAAAAACAAGGGGAAGACATTACAATGCTTTCCATAGGCGAAAAGTCTATAATATGTGATTATTTTATTATTGCCTCAGGTAATTCACCTATACAGGTAAAGGCTATTGCTGATAAAATAATGGAAAGATGTAAAGAACTAGGAAAGAACCTTTTTAAGATTTCTGGCTATAACGAGGGATTGTGGGTAATAATAGATTTGCTGGACATTGTAATCCATATTTTCTCCCCAATGGAAAGAATTTACTATAATTTGGAAGACTTTTGGAAGGGCGTTAGTATAGAAAAATTTTAAATAACAAATTTAATTGTCTTTAAGTACTGCTCCTGTACTTGCTGAGGTGACTAGTTTAGCATATCTTGCAAGATAACCTGATTTTACTTTGGGTGCTTTTGGTGACCATTTTTTCTTTCTATTTTCAAATGTTTCAGGGTCAATTTTAAGCTCAATTTTTTTTGCAGGAATATCGATTTCTATGATATCTCCTTCTTCTACTAGACCAATGGGGCCACCTTCTGCAGCTTCTGGAGAAATATGTCCTATAACTGCACCGCGCGAACCTCCGGAAAATCTGCCGTCAGTTAAAAGAGCTACTTCCTTTCCTAGTCCCATTCCAACAACTGCTGAAGTGGGGCTTAACATTTCTCTCATACCTGGGCCACCCTTAGGGCCTTCATATCTAATAACTATTATGTCTTTGGGTTTTATTCGACCCTCTAAAATGGCTTTCATAGCTTCTTCTTCTGATTCAAATACTCTTGCTGGGCCTGTGTGAACTAGCATTTCTTTATCTACTGCAGATTGTTTTACTACAGCGCCATCAGGTGCTAGATTTCCTCTTAAAATTGCTATACCACCGCTATTAGAATATGGATCGTCAATAGGTCTTATCACATCTCTTCTTTTAACTTTTTTATCTTTTATAAGATCTCCAATTGTTTGACCTGAAACAGTTAAGTTGTTTAAGTTTATAAGGTTTTTCTTTGATAGTTCATTCATTACTGCACTTATTCCGCCTGCTTCATTCAAATCTTGAATATGATGTTTCCCCGCCGGGCTTATTTTACAAAGGTTTGGGGTTCTTGAAGATATAAGGTCAAATATTTCAAGTGGGAGATCTATTCCTGCTTCGTGTGCTATTGCTGGCAGGTGTAGCACTGTGTTTGTTGAACCGCCTACAGCCATATCAACTGCAATTGCATTTTCAAAAGCCTGAGGTATAAGTATGTCTCTTGGACATATGTTTTTGTTAACTAACTCTACAGCTTTCATCCCAGCATATGTTGCAAGTCTCTTCCTTTCTCCTTCAAAGGCAGCTGGTATTGTACCATTGCCTGGGAGAGCCATTCCCAACGCTTCTGAAAGACAATTCATTGTGTTTGCTGTAAACATTCCTGAACAAGATCCGCAACCTGGGCATGCACACATTTCAAGTTCTTCAAGGGTCTTATCATCATATTTACCTCGTGTTTTGTGCCCTACTCCCTCAAAAACAGTAATCAGATCAACATCAGTTTGCTGAAATCTTCCAGCGAGCATTGGGCCACCAGAGACTATAATTGATGGAATATTTAGTCTAGCAGCTGCCATAAGCATGCCAGGAACAATCTTATCACAATTGGTAAGCAAAACGAGACCATCAAACATATGTGCTTGTGTCATAGTTTCAATTGAATCAGCTACCAATTCTCTTGAAGCAAGAGGATATTTCATACCTTCATGACCCATTGCAATACCATCACAAATTCCTATAACAGGAAACTCAATGGGCACGCCCCCTGCCTGATTAACTCCCTTTTTAATGTAATTTGCAAGAGTTCTAAGATGAATGTGACCAGGAATTATTTCATTGAATGCATTTACTACTCCTATCAATGGTTTTGACATATCTTCTTTTGTGTAGCCCATTGCATAAAAAAGAGATCTATGAGGTGCTCTTTCAATTCCCTTTGTAACCATATCACTTCTTCTTGCCATTTTCTTTCTCCCTTCATTTCAATTAGATTTCATATAAAATATACTAATAAATAAAAATATTTCTTAGATTTAAAATTACCAAAAGCTTGGTATTCAGATAAAAAACTAGTCATAAACTGTCAAAAACTAATTGTATTATAATATATTATAAAATAGTATAAAAATATATGAGAAAGAGGATTAAGTAAAATGAAGGGAAAATTCTCTGATGACTATCTTTCTTCAAGAAAGAAAAAGGTTTTGTGGGCTGTTGTTGAAAGCTATACTCAGACAGCCGAACCTGTTGCGTCGAGGACTGTTTGGAAGAGATTTGATTTAGGAGTTAGTCCTGCCACTATAAGAAACGATATGGCAGATCTTGAAGAAGAAGGATTTTTAAATCAGCCTCACGTTTCAGCAGGTAGGATTCCTTCTTGTATTGGATATAGATATTATGTTGATTCTTTGATGGAATGGCCTAAGCCAAATCTAAACCAGTATGAAGAATTTGATGAGGAATTTGATGAAGATGATCCTGTAAGTGAATTTTTGAAAAAGATGGCTAAGCAACTTTCGAGCAAAACCCTTGGGATTGCTATAATTTCTCATCCACTTCTGTTGGAACTCTATGTTAAAGATTTTCACCTGTCATATGTAAAAAAAGGTTTTTGTATTGTATTTTTGCTTCTTGAAGGAGGAATTAGTGTTACATATCCTCTAAACATAGATATTTCAAGTGAAGAAGATGCTCTTGTACTTAATTCTCTTATAAAGAGCAAAGTGATGGGAAAAAACAGAAATGAAATTAATTCTGAATTAGAGGCAGTATTTGATCCTGTTTTTAATCTTTCTTCGCAAGCAAAACAAATCTTGACAAGTGTTATAGAAAACTTATGGAATGCAACAGATAAAAAAGCTTATATTTATTATAGTATGAAGATGTTTAACCTACCAGATTTTTCTGAGAAAGAGAAATTCGATATACTTGTTGCCCTTTTAGAGGAAGAAGATAGAATTGTGCAGAAGCTTTTTGAGGATCCTTGGGAAAAAAGAGAAATAAAGATAGTAATTGGAGAGGAGAATGAGGATCCGAAATTCTGGGAGTTTACCTTCTTTAAGGTTCCATATTATTACGCTAATAAGGTTGTAGGTTTTATAGGGCTTATTTCTCCTACTCGTGTGAGATACCCGTATGTAGTAGAATTACTTGATATTTATACTCATAAAATTTCCAACGGCTTGAGGAGGTTGTTTGATTGAGGACAAATAATAAAGATCTTTATTCAGTACTTGGAGTATCTCGCGATGCTTCATTTGAAGAGATTAAAGCTTCATATAGAAGACTTGCTAAAGAACTCCATCCTGATGTGAATAAAGACGATCCTGATTGTGCTGAAAAGTTTAAAGAACTTACTCAAGCCTATGAGATTTTATCTGATCCAGAAAAAAGAGCAAGATATGATAGATTTGGCACAGAAAAGGAAATGGCCGATCCATTTGGCGGCATGTCTGATATATTTGAAACATTTTTTGGTGACTTTTTTGGAGTTAGTCAGGAAAGAACCAGACGAACTGTTAGTTTCAGGGGCGAAGATAGGGAGATTGTAGTAGGCCTGACTTACTTTGAAGCAATAAATGGTGCTCCAGATAAAATTATTGAGTACGATAGATACGAGAGATGTGAGAAATGCGAAGGAAAGGGCTCTCTCAGTGGGAGGAAAACTGTTTGTAAGGTGTGTCAGGGTACAGGGCAGGTAACTTCTTCAAGAAGGACAATATTAGGGAACGTTTATCAGACCTATAGTTGTCCGGAGTGTAATGGAAAGGGGTTTGTAATAGAAGATCCTTGTCCTCATTGTAGAGGTACTGGAAGAGTTATCACAAAGACAAAGATATCTATAAGTATTCCACCATTTACTGAAGAGAAAAAGATATTTAAAGTGAAATCAGGGGGAAATGCTGGGTCATATGGTGAAGATTATGGAGATTTATATGTAAAGATTAAGTATATAAACAATGAAAGATTTATTAGAGATGGATATGATCTTATATATCCCGTAAATATAAGTTTTCCACAGGCCGTTCTTGGTACAAAAATAGAATATTACACTCCTGATTCAGAAGAAGGTTTTAGTGAATATGATATCCCACCAGGTGTGCAGCCGTATGCGGAGTTTAAGATAAAGGGAAAGGGGCTCCCTAAGCATGGTGGAAGATCTAGGGGAGATTTGATTATAAGGACCATCATAAAGACTCCTACCGATCTTACTGATGAGGAACGAGAACTTTACGTTAAACTCGCCAAGATCAGGGGAGAATATTCAGAAAAAGATAGTTTATTTAAAAAAATTAAGAAAAAAATTAAGAAGTAGTGTCTGAACCACGACTTTATATAGGTAAGAATAGAATAACCGATCCTTTAGCGGGTCTTTCAATAGAATTAGAAAAAGATGAAAGACATTATCTTTTTAAGGTGTTACGACTAAAAGATGATGATGAAGTTATGATACTTGATGGAGTGGGAAATATTTTTAAATCCAGGGTAAAGGGAAACCATATAATTCTTGGTGAAAGGTTAGATGCAAAAGAACCTAAGTTAGATCTTACATTATTTCAATTTCTTCCAAAGGGAGATAAGTTGAGTGATATAGTTCGTATGTGTACTGAACTTGGAGTTAAGAAGTTTGTTCTAATATATGGTGAAAGAAATTATTACGGAGAAGTATCTCCAAACAAAATTAAAAGGTGGCAAAGGATCGCAAAAGAAGCAGCTGAACTTGCAGGAAGAGGAGTTGTTCCAGAAATTTTAGGTCCGTATAAACTTTTTAGGTTGCCAGATGAACTCTTTAAAGGTCAGATTGTGGTTTTTTGGGAAAATTCAAATCAGTCAATTAAAGATTTATTTAAATCAGCTATTTCTGGAAATTTATCTCTTTTTATTGGAGCCGAAGGAGGTATATCTTTAAATGAAATAGAATTTCTCAAATCTAAAGGGGCTTATGTTTTATCTTTAGGTGAGAGAATTTTGAGGGTTCAGACAGCAAGTGTAGTTTCTTGTAGTATAATGTTTTATTTGTCAAATGATATTAAATAAAAAGGTATTTTCTCTTGCACTAGGTTGTAAAGTTAGTCAGGCTGATCTTGCAAAATTTAAAGAAATATTTTTTCCTGGCTGTATAGAAGAATTGTCGGCTAGTTTGTCAGACGTTATTATTTTGAGTAGCTGTGCAGTAACAGAGAAGGCACAAAAAGAATCTATCAGAATGTTAAAGAAGTTTAGTAAGTTAAACAAACAAACCTATTTTTTAGGTTGTGCTGTTACAGCATATGGGGACTTAAAAAAATTATTTCCCCAGGTAATTTTTTTCAATAACAAAGAGTTAGAAGAGTTATTGACTAGTAGAGTTGTAAATTCGAATTATCGCGGTAGAAAGAGGTATATTCTTAAAGTTGGGGATGGTTGCTGCAGAGAGTGTACTTACTGTATAATAAGGTTTTTGCGCGGTCCATTAAAATCAAGGCCATTTGAGGATATTAAAAAAGAAATACTTTTGTTACACAACGTAGATGAAATAGTTTTGAGTGCAATTGAGTTAGCTTTATGGGGGTATGATCTTGGACTTGATATAGTTTGGTTATTGAAGGAAATAGTTACTTTACTTGATGGCAATGATATAAAAATAAGACTTGGGTCTATTTATCCAGCATTACTTTTAAATAAAGAATTTATAAATTTTATGATTAGCTCAAATAAAATTCAGCCTCATTTGCATCTATCTCTTCAAAGTGCAAGCCCTAAGGTTTTGAGATCTATGAAAAGGTTTGCAAATGTAGATAAGATTTTGGATAAAATTTTTCAGATTAAAGAGAAAAGAAATGATTTTCTTGTTTCTGCAGACATTATCGTAGGCTATCCTACTGAGAGTGATAAGGATTTTCAGATGACAATTGACTTTCTTGATAGACTCCCTCTTGTAAGAGTTCACTCTTTTCCATTTTCGTCAAGAAAAGGGACTGTGGCCTCTCAGTTTAAACCACTAGACAAAAAAATTATTATAGAAAGACAAAAAATGATAACTGAAAGGTTTTCTCAATCAAGAATTTTGAAAAAGTTTATTGATAAAGAAATACCCTCTCCCTTATGGGAGAGAGGAGATGAGAAGTATGTTTATGGGCACAGTTCAAACTATATACCTGTTAAGGCTAATAAAAACAAATTAAATATAACTCTTTTAAAAGGCAAATCTTTAGACAAAAATTATTTAGTTGTTGGATAAAAGCATTTCTATTTTGAAGGAAAACCCGGAATTATAATAGGCAATACCTTTCGCATTATTTCAGCTGATGCCTCTTTCATAGCACCTTCAAAAGGGTTGTTTGTTCTAATAATTGGAGTGGTTGATTTGCTTTCTCCGTATACGGAATCTGTAACTATTATCTTTTCACCTTTCATAAGGACAACTTTTGCCTTTATGAATGACTTTTCTGCTGAAATTCCAAAGCTAAATTGTGGAACCTTTTTGACATCGGTTACTGTTATTATTAAATGGATATTGCTATTGGGATTTATGCCTACGCTATGGTCATTGAGGTCTGATTTTATAATGTCGTAAAACTTAGAAAGATCTTCATCCCCTACTTTTCTTTCGGTTATTTTTCCTGTACCCTTTGGCACGTAAATAGAAGAATCGGCTTGGACGTCTAAATTTACCAGTTGAAAATAGGTTTTATTTGTTTCGTCTGCTTGTACAGGTGCAGCAAACATGAATAATAAAGCAATTATAAAAATTAGAAATTTCATATTTATCACCTCGTTAATTTATGGTATTTCAATTGCAGTAGTAAGAGATTCTAAAAAACTTTTAGAATCTGATCTTCTTGCATTAATTATATCAGTAACTGCAACTTTGTAATCTCTTACGAGAATACCGTTCTGGTAATATGCTGTAATGTCATTTATCACATATGGTGAATTATCGATAAACCCAAGGTACAACATGACGTGATCTTTCATAAAAAGAAGAGAAATAGGCTTTAGGTTTTTTATAAGTTGTAGTCGTTCATCATAATCTAGATTTTTGAAAGAAAACCTTGTTCCAGGCAACATTTCCTGAGCATCTGCATTTCTTGGAAAGGTAAAGCCAAATGTTTTGAAGATGTCTTGAATAAAGGAAGAACAATCGTGGAAGCCATTTTCTCCTCCCCAACCATAAGGTTCATTTAACATTTTGAAAGCCTGGATAATAACATTTTTTCTTGTATAAGGAAGAAATTTATAAACTACATCAGAAGTAGAGATACTTCCTGTAGTAAACTTAATCATACCAAAACTATCTTTTATTGGAACTATAACTCTTAAAAAACCATTTATTGGCTCCTTTTCTTTTATTATAAATTTTGTTCCCATATTTATATCCTGAAATTCTCCTGTATCAAACATTAACCTGGACTTAGAAGAAATGGTTGTAATAAAATTAGATTTTAGAGATTTAATATATTTTATAAATTCTTCTTTGTTATGAAAAAAGGCAATATCTTTTTTTAATGTCCATCCATTATAGTCTCTTCCTTGAATAAAAGCCCACTTTCCGCTCTTATCTTCAGTTATTACTAGTACTGGTTCATTTATTTCAAAGGTTGTTTCTTGAAACTGATCAAATCTACTATCATTAGGAGAATAACTAGCTCTTTCTAAAGTCGGAAAAGTTCTTATATTTACTCTTTTTAACGTAATTGCATATTTTATAATGTTTTGGTCCTTTACGACAATTTTGTTATCAAAATTCTGGTGTTCATAATAGATAGAATCTATATAAAGAGGAAAATAGTAATTGTTTTGAAATATAAGTTTTTCTAATTCTTCCTTTGAAAGGGTACTTTTAAAAGAACTAAGTGATACTGTATTATTTATTTTTTTATTAAAATTATTTATTTCTTCCTGTGACATAAGTAAGTTATTGCTTAATCCAGACATATATAATTCTAAATCAAAATTTGCCAGGCATGTCCTATCAACTTGAAGCATTAAAAATAAAAAAATAGATAGAAAGAGCCTACAGAATATTTTCACAATAGAATATGAACTTATTGCCTCCTGAATTTTTGGCACTATACATGGCAGTATCAGCATTGGTAAGAAGCTCTTCATAATTTTTTGCATCATAAGGGTACACACTAATTCCTATGCTAATGCCAAGTTTAAAAGAATTGTTATTTACTATAAATGGATTTTCAAATAACTTAAGTATTCTTTTTGCAAGAGGTCTTATTTCATTTTTATCCTTAAGATCTGGCACCAGGATAGCAAATTCATCTCCACCCATTCTTGCTAAAATATCAGTTTCTCTTATTGTTTCTTGAAGTTTTGCGCTTACGTGTTGTAGAAGGCTATCTCCAATTTTGTGGCCAAGGGTATCGTTTACATCTTTAAACCTATCTAGGTCTAAGAACATTACTCCTAAAAAGGTTCTATTTCTCTTTGATCTCGAAATTTCATATTGGACTCTATCTGAGAAGAGCGTTCTATTAGAAAGTCCTGTTAGATGATCATGGAAAGCAAGATAGTTGAGTTTGTTTTCCATTAACTTTTTTTCAGTGACGTTTTTTGCAATTAAAAGCACCATATCCTGATCGCCTATATGACATCTTTTTATATCTATTTCAACAAAAATATTTTGAGAGTTTTTACTAATAAATTCTGCCGGAATTGAGTTCTCGAATTCTCCTAGAATTAACTTTTCTAAGAGAGTGTTCTTTTCTTTTCCTGGTGCTAAGATATCTTTAATGGTAAAGTTAAGTATCTCCTCCTTTTTCATGTTTAAAAAAGCGCAGGCTGTATCGTTAATTTCTATAAATTTTTCGAATCTTCCTTTTGTCGGGATAGGGAATAACAGAACTGCCTCGTTTATACTGTTAAAAAGAATTCTAAAGCGTCTTTCTTTCTCTTCTAAATTTTTATAAACTTTTGAAACTTCCGATATATCTCTTAAACTTACTATGTATTTTGTATTGTCGTATTTAGTTCTAGATATGCTTGCACTTACAATTATTGAAATATTTTTCTTATTTTTTATACTAAAGCTAATGTGTTTGTCATTGTTGACATTAGAAAGAGCTGATATTACTAAATTAAGGTCTTTGTTTTCTACAAGTTCGTAGAAACTGTGACCTATAATTTCGTAATTTTGGTAACCAAGGATTTTAGACGCAGATGGAGTTACGGATAATATTTTGAAATCTTCTGAGAGCTCAATTATTATATCAGATATGTTTTCAAGAATTTTAGTGTAGTGGAGTTCTATTGCTTTCATCTCAGCTTCTTTGGCAAGTTTTTCACTTATATCCCTTGCAATAATTATGTAGTACCACTGGGCAGAAAACCTCTTTGACGTTATTATGATTTCTACGGGTATTTTTTTGCCATCATTACATATAAATTCTGTTACAAGCGATTTTGTAAAGTCTTTTGAAACAATGTACCCGAATAATTCAGGATACTCATCTTCTTTAATGTTTATAAATTCGAGGATTGACATCTTTTCTAATTCTTTCACGCTATATCCTAATCTTTTTATAGCGCAAAGGTTTGCGTCAATTAGTTTTTTTGTTTGAGAATTTATAAGCAAGATCATATCTGTAGAACTATCAAGAAGAGTCCTGAAACGCTCAAGATATTGAATCTTTTCTCTTAACTCGCCATAATAAGTTTTTTTTGAAGAGTTTTCTCCTAAACCTATTAGTTGTCGTCTTATACTTTCTACAAATGATGGTTCCTTAGATGTTTCTTGCAATGAACTCTTTCACCTCTTCAAAAGTAGGCATAACTGGATTTGTAAGCATGCAAGGATCGTTTACTGCATGTTTTGCAATTATATCTATTTCACTCTCTTTTATCTGTAAATCTTTTAGTGTAATATTAAATCCGATTTTGTTCTTTAAATTCATAATACTCTCAATTAATATTTTTTTTCTATCTATTTCATTTAAATCTTCCAAAACATAACCTAAGCTTTCGCTAATTTTGTCGTATCTGTATGCTGCATATACATAATTGAAATCTATAACGCTGTCTAATAGTATTGCATTACATGTGCCATGTCTAATATCTTTATACCCGCCCATACTGTGTGCTATAGCATGAACCATACCAAGACTGGCATTCGAGAAAGCCATTCCTGCCATAAGACTTGCGAGCATTAGATCTTCTAAGTAATTAATATTTTTTGGATCTTTGGCCACTTTTGGAAGGGTTTCGAAAATAAGCCTTATGGCTTTTAAGGCAAACATATCGGTAATGGGAGATGAACCCAGGGATACATAAGATTCAAATGCGTGCGTCAATGCATCAAGGGATGTGGCGATCAAAAGTTCCTTTGGTAGTGTGGTAAGTGTTTTTGGATCTATTATTGAGATATCAGGAAGTAGCGACTTACTTACTATTGCCATTTTGTATCTTTCATCGGTGTTCGTAATAATTGCAAATTGGGACACATCAGCTGAACTGCCGCAAGTGGTCGGTACACAAATTATAGGAGGCATTGGATGTACAATCTTATCTATTCCTTCGTAGTCTCTTATTGATCCTGGATTTGCACACATAATACCACCTGCCTTTGCTGCATCTATTACGCTGCCTCCGCCTATAGCAATAATAGAATCACAATTGCAGTTTATTATAACTTTTGAAATTTCCTCTACTTCATAGTCCTTTGGATTTTCTGAAACTTTGTCATATATAGAGTACCTTATATCAATACCTTCTAACTGTTTAAAAATATTTTTAGCCCAGCTTGCACTTAGCAGTCCTGAGTCAGTAACTACCATAGGATGGGTGAGCGAGAAGTTTTTAATATATCTTTTTACGTAATCTATAGAATCAATTCCAAATATGAATTCGGGAGCAGCGAACTTTGAAATCTTGTACATTGACTCATTTTTGCTCAAAATGTTCTCCCCTACAATGTAATGTTTATATTAAAAATACGTAATAAGCATTATATAACTAATATAAACATTTTTCCACCGGATCAAGTACAATTTTTTCTGTAAATTCATCCTCTGACAAAATCAATTACAGTTAACCTTGTTTTAAAATTATAAATCTCATTTACTCAATGTCAATGTAAGTTCTTTTTTTAACCTTAAGGTATTTTTACATATAGTGTACCTCACATTTTTTTAGATATATCTTACACTGCCATGAAATTTAACAACTAAAATTAATTTATTAATTAGGTCATGCGATTTAAGGTCTTAATTGTTGTATTTAAAAGTCTTATAGCTGTTTCTAAATCAGGAGCTTCAAAAATAGTCTTAAATAGCTGTTTAAACTCTTTTGTAGATGCTTAGGACATGCACTTAATATGTTACGGATAAAGTGAGCCTGACACCTTTGCCAGGTTGATCCTTGAAAGTATATTGCTGCTGCTTTTACAAGTTCACCATGTTGATCTGATATTACAAAATCTACACCCTTTAATCCTCTTTCCTTTAGATGTCTGAAAAAATCTGACCAGCTTTGTTTTGACTCACTGTTTTCAATTTCTATTCCAAGTATTTCCCTATATCCCTTGGCATTTATCCCTGTTGCAATTAATGCGCTGCATGATCTTACTTTAAAATCTTCTTATTACCATCTTGTTTTATAACCATTTCTGTATGCCTTTCTATCCTCTGTATGCTCATAGAGTTCAGCATTAACTTGCTCTGTTCTTTGCTGTTCAAGAATCTGGTTTAATATTTGTTCTAATAACATTTTTATGCCTTTGTCATTACTTGAAAAAAGGTAGTGCAAAATTTCCTTATCTAAGGTAATATTATATTTGGTCATCGTCCACCTCCGATAGTTTTGGTTTAGCTAACCCTATACTCTATTAGAGGATGATGACCTTTTATATTTCTTTATTGATAATCATTTTCCTTTTACAGGAAATTATGTACGTTACTCCACCGTATTATATATTGTTAACTTTTATATTATTCTATACTTCAAATTTTTTGAAAAACATATAAAAACATACAAGATAGAATGTTTGAAATGCTGCGCCTACAATAAATGGAGTGATATAGTCTTTGTGCGCAAAAAATATTCCAGTTATGAATGGTCCAATAGATAAAGACAATATTTGTGAAAAGTTGTTTATGCTCAATGCCAGAGTGGCCTTATTTCTAGTGATACTAGTGACAAGAGCTTGTCTAGCTCCTATATTTCCTCTATTCAAAAAAGATCTTAATATATAAAAAAATGCTGCTAATAATGAGCTTGGAGAATAGATCATCAATACCAAGGATATAAGTCCTCCAAACCTCATAAAGATAACGGTTTTAGCTGCACCAATTTTTTTTACAACGTATATAGATATGATACTTGAAAGGGATGTCATAAAAAGTGAAATTGTAAATATTATTCCTAGATCAAATGCATTGCTGTTAAACTTGAGTTTAAACCAATATGGCAGAAGAGGCATTATGAAACCCAGAGAGATACCATTGAGTAAATTCAAAGCAAATAACAATAGTAAGTTTTTATTTTCTCTTTTATTAATATTTTTATCAATATTTTTCATCCTTTCTGAGTTTTTATCTATGTTATTGCTTTGAGTTATTGAGTTGTTTTTTACTTTAGCGATAAGGTAAAAGCAAATTATATTCCAGAATATTATGGTAAGAAAGATAGATCTAAATGCAAGATCTAAGGTAACAAATTTTGATAGAAATTCAGGAATAGTTGCGATCATTGTTCCTATGCTCATACCACAAAATATTAAAGAGTTATTCAGACTAAAAATTGCTGATTTTTTGCTATATTTTATCAGGTCATTTAGCCAGGAGACCTCTATTACTGCAAATGGACCAGAGCCACCCATACCACTCCTGCCAAATCCTCCGATTATAGCAACGCCCCCAAGAAGTAGGTTGTTTGAGGTAAGAAGTGCAATTGTTGCACAAAGTATGAGAATTATCTGAAATCCTAAGATGAATTTTTTTTTATCATATTTTCCTGCAGTCAATCCGAAGATAAAGGATAGTATACCATTTATAAACAGGCTGGCGCTAAAGAGAGCACCTATAGATATAGCGTTCCAGCCTATATGATGTAGATATAAAGGAAAATCAATTAAAAGTGTTCCCTGACCAATACTTCTTATTGCCCTTGCGTAAACTAAATATTTTTCTTCATCTAATATAGATTTAATATTAACCCTTCTTTGTCAGAAAGTATGAGAAAAACGGAACATAAATAAGGCTTAAAAACGTTCCAAAAATCAAGCCTCCAATGGCAACTACTGCAAGAGGCGATAGTCTCTCGAGCCCAATTGCCCACTGCATAGCTATCGGAATCATACCAACCGCAGTTCCTAAGGCTGTCATCATAACAGGCCTGGTTCTTATGTGGATACTTTGTAATACTGCTTCTTCTATACCATATCCATTGTCAAGATATGTTTTTATAAAATCTATTATTAATATAGAGTTTTTAACAATTATGCCAGAGAGTAAAACAAAGCCCATAATAGCAGGTAGACACATGGTTTTGTCAGCTATTAGGAGTGACCATGCTCCTCCAATTATTGATAAAGGTATTGCTGCCATAATAGCAAGAGGATTTAACCACGATCTAAATATTGGAACGAGTACCAGATAAAGAAGAATAAATCCCACTAATATAGCTTTAAGCATCCTTCCCATAGAATCCATCATAGTTGTGATGTCGCCACTTTGCTTTAATTCTACATTGGAAGTTATCTTGCCCTTGTTATCTTTTATGGCTTTTTGGAGAGCAGGTGTGAAGCTTTCCATGATGTGAGTAACAGGAAAGGTAGAGCGATATCCCATTACGTCTTGAGTGTACTTCATTGCTTCTCTAGTAATTATGGTGGGTTCATAAATTGTACTTAAAGTACCAAAAGATTCAAGAGGGATAAAGCCCTTAGGTGTTTTTATCAAAAAACTTTTTAAACTTTTTACGTATTCTCTTGATGAAGTCGGGAGTATTACCTTTATTAAATATCCAGTTTCATTGGGAACGGTAAAGATTGATGCAGTGGCTCCCTGTATTCCGGCAGATAGCTGAGATGCCACGTCATACGGAGTGGTTTGATAATATGCGGTTTTTAAATGATCGATCTTAAAAACGTATTCCAGGTTGTCCATATCCCAGTTTTTTGAATAAGACTTTAAGCCTTTAACGTTTTTCATGGCCTGCATAACAACATTACCAGCTCTATTGACCGATTCTACACTATCTCCATAGATAGTAGTGTCAAGAGTGGCTTTTATAGACGATAAAGGAGTAGCGCCATAGTCAAACACGTCTGCATATTTTACATCTGGCAGGGTTCTAATATAATTTCTGATTTTATCTTCCAATTGCCAGATAGTTGCACTTCTTTTGAACCTGTTTACAAAGTGAATTGTCATGCCGGCTACTTGAGGAGGGCCTGCTGAGATGGTCAATACCCCTGGTTCTGAGCCTATTGCGTCTGACATCATTTCTACATCGCCAAGGGATTTTACGTATTTTTCTATTGTAAAGAGAGTTTGATTTACTTTTAAAATAGAGGTATTGCTGTCAAAAGTTATATTTGCCTTTACAATGCCTGTATCCATTGGTGGCATTAAATCTCTTCCAATAGTAGGAATTACAACTCCAATACTAAACATTAAAAGTGGAAGGAGTGGTAAGGTTAAAGGTATTCTCATCTTCTTATTATCTATTAAAAATTTTACTGCATTTGCGTAAAATTGTTTAAATGGATTGAGCCAGTAATCCATAATTTTATTAATTTTTGTTTCGAATTTTGATTTTTTGGATTCAGACTTTAACATTTTTATACTAAGAATTGGAATAAGCGTAATAGAGACAAAGTATGAAACTATAAGAGAAATTAATAATGTTCCTGCAAGTGGTTTAAAGATCTGGGCAGGGTATCCACCTACGAACATTAGTGGCAAAAGAACCACGCTTGTGGCAAGTGTTCCTCCAAAAACTACTAACATGACTTCTTTTGTCCCGTTTATGGCTGCATCCAATGGAGATTCTTTTAGCTGGGTGTGGTGTCTTTCTATATTTTCTAATATCACAATTGCGTCATCTACAAGCATTCCAAGAGCTAAAATTATTCCTGTTAAGCTTACAATATTAAATCCAATATTTAATATCCACATTATAGCTATAGTTGCAAGATAAACAAAAGGTATTGAAATTGCTGAAATTAGTGTAAGCCTCAAATCAGCAAGAAATAGAAATATTATTATTGCAGTAAATATTATCGCATCTCTTAAGGCTTCAAACATATTATCATTGCTGAGCTGCACGAGCTCTTTTTGAGTATCTGCTACTTGAATATTTAGTTGTGGAAATTGTGCTCTAAGCTTGGGTAATATGTTCTCTACAGCATTGATAGTTGTCATTACTGCTCCGCCATATGGTCTTTGAACAGCAACAGCAATTGCTTGATGACCATTTCCGTGGTAGAAGGATGTGGGAGGAGGATAGCCATAATCTACTGTTGCTACGTCTTGTAGTTTTACTCCAGGTGTTATCTGAAAATTTCTTATCATATCGAGATTAGTGGCTTCAGTAAGTACCTTAAATGTGTATTGTGAATTCGGGTTCATAATAATACCGAGTGGTATATCTTTGTTTGATTTTTGTATTGTATTTACTACGTCTTGAACGCTCAGACCTAAAGATGCTAGTTTTGCATTGTTAAATTTTATCTCTATGTCTTTTTGGTATCCGCCGAAAACGTCAACGTTTGCAACTTTACCGGTTCTTAATATCTCGTCTTTTATCTGATTTTCGGCTATATATCTTACATCTGGCATCGATAAGTTAGATCCCTCTTTTGGGGAAATTGAAAGCACGATTACTGGCGGGGAATAGGACGTGACTTCATATATTTGGGGAGTCTGGATATCAGATGGTAATAAATTTGCTATTTTAGAAAGGCCATTTTGGACATCTGTTTTAGCTTCTCCGATATTTTTTCCATAATGAAACTCCGCTGTAACAGTGCAGAATCCATCATTGGAAGTAGAATAAACTCTTCTAATATTGCTAAGTGTATAAAGTTCTCTTTCTATGACTGCACTGACATGGTCTGCAACATATCTTGCAGAAGCACCTGGTTCAACCACTACTACAGCAATTTGAGGTCTATCAGCGGGAGGAAAGAGGTCTCTTGACATGCTAAAAAAACCTATTACACCAAGTAATAAAAAGGCAATGAGTATTGCAAATACAAAATGTGGTCTAGTAATATACCATTTAAGCATCTTCTACTCTTTTACCACTTCGAGAGGTTGATTTTCATATATTCTCAAAAGGAGTGAATCTTCTCCCGTAACTACTTCTGAGTTATCTGTAAGAGCACCACTAACACAACTCTCTTTATCATTTTGGGCAAGTATGTTTACTTCAACAAATTTTGCTCTATTATCTTTTCCTACAACAATTACATATGTTTTACCCTTTGACTTTACTATAGAGTTATTTGGCACTATAAAGCCTTTAGCACTTCCAGTATAAATGTATGTGTCTATCATTGTGTGTGCTGGAAGATTAAAAGGATTGGAGTTAAGTTTGAGTTTTATCATATTTAAATTATTATCAGAACTTGAGAGCACTGCATCTACTACTGCTTGAGCAGTTTTGCCATTGTAAGCAATGGTTTCAATATCACCAACTTTAACTTTGCTCGAGATTTCAACAGGAACGCTCACGTAGACAAGCGAATTTTTGCCTCCTGTAATTTCTAATATGGGCTTCCCTTGCACTACAGTATCACCCTCATTAAAATATTTTTTTACAACAAGTCCATTAAATGGAGATGTTATTACGCTATAAGTAAGGGAATCCTCAAGAGATGCAATCTGGGAATCTACGCTTTTTATGCTTTCCTGAATACTTTGAAGATGACTTATTGCTGTTTTTTGATTGGCTTCAGCTGCTTTATAGTTGTTTTCCATTGTTTCAAGCTCTACTTTTGGGACCGCTTCTACTTTATATAAATATTGATATCTTTCAAGATTGTTCTTTGCATTCGCAAGCTGGGTATTCGCAGCTTCTATTTCAGAGTATGCACCGCTTAGCGTGCTTTCAAGAGATCTCTTGTTGTATACAAGGGATTGGATATTTGATTGAATATCCTTAGAGTCGAGTTTTGCAACAACCTGCCCAATTTTTACTGGGGTGCCCTCACTTGCTATATAATCAAGCTTCGCACTTACTCTAGCAGTAATAATGGCATCGTTTTCTGGTCTGAAATCGCCAAGATACTTTTGAGAAGCCTTGAGAATGCCAGATTTTACTACGGCTACATTCACAACAACAGAATATGGTTTTGCAGGAGGGGTGAGCATAACCTCTATTTCTTTCTTTACAAAGAAAAATAAGGCTATAAATACGATAATTGAGATGGTAAGAATGATCTTTCCTTTTCTGGTTTTTGGAAGTTTTCTTTTGATATCAATTTTGTTCATCCTTTTACTCCCCTTGAAAGTTTATAAACTAATTTAAAATTAATAGTTAATAATATCATATTTAAAATTAATAGTTAATAATATCATATATTTATAATATTTACATAAAAAACTCGAAGAAAGTAAGACTTAATTTTTGAATTTATTATATGTGAATATTCTGAAAGAAATCGTTATAATAATAAAGCGATGTTAGCGAAGAAAGTTTTATTTAAAGAGAATTATTAAATTTTTTAGATTTTTTTAAAATAATATTTTGGATCGGATATGGTATTTCTATATTATTTTCATTATAAAATTTATGAATTGACTTTATTAGTTCATGCAGTACTATAAACTGGTCCGAGTAAGATTGTACTCTAATATAGATAGAAAAAGTAATGCAAGAATTGTCAAATTTTTGATACCTTAGTATTGGTTCTACACCCTTTACACACCCGGGTGTATTTTGAACAAAGTTTTTTAAAAAATTTATTGTTTTTATTTCTATTTCTTCAAGATCGCTGTCATATGAAATGCCAATCTGCAAACTAACGCTAAAATTTTCTTCTGGAAAAGAATAGTTGGTAATTATGGAAGTAGCAATTTTCGAATTTGGTATTATTATCATATTGTTGTCTGGAGTTAGAAGAGTGGTATTTCTCCAGTTTATATCCGTAACTTTACCTCTTTGCCCATTTTCAAGAATTATTGTGTTTCCTGGTTGAATCTTTTTCGATGCCAGTATGTGAATGCCTGAAAAAAAATTAGACAAAGTATCTTGAAGCGCAAGAGAGACGGCTAAGCCACCCACTCCAAAAGTTGTGATGATGGGTACATCTGAAATTCCAATTCCTTCAAGGATTACTAATATGCCCAAGAATATGACAGCTACAAATATTACGTTCGATATAATGCTGGTAGCAGGCAAGATGCTGTCGTTTTTAGAAAAGTAGTGGACGATGATTTTTGAAGATGTTCTAGCTATAAATAAAAAAACTATAAATATTTCTAATGAAGTAAATATTTTGTTTATAAGAAAAGAATGCTGATAAGTAAAAGGATAATTATAAAGTGCAAGATGTAAACCTATTGTTATAAAAAATAAAGAAACAAGCCAATTGAATGACCTAATAACAATTTTTATTAGGTAGTTTTGGGAGAGTTTTGTATTTAAAAGTCTTGCTAAAATAAGTTTTTCTATAATTAAACCAAAAAGTGCAAATGAAATAAAAAGAATGATAGGTCGAATTAGGATTTCGAGAAAAGCTATTATAAATAGTACCTCCTTTCATTTTTTGTTTTAATTATATCAATATTTTATTTAATTTTATTTATAGGCGAGAGTAGGTTTTATTTATATTTGGTTTAAAAAATTATTTTAAGCTATTTAAAATGTTATAAAATAAATTAAAGATGATAATAAAAAGAGGTTTGATAATTTTACTATTAGTATTGTTTATATTTATTACTGCTGCAGCAAGCTGGGCTGCTGGCTTTGACGATACATATAAAAAAGCGGAAGAAAAGCTGAAGAATAATGATGCATTGGGCTGCTCGATTGAACTTACTAAAGCTCTTTTGCAAATGGATAAAAACAATCCGCTACGCTATAAATTTCTTACATTGAGGGGGGAATGTTTTTACGTTGACGGTGACTTAACTGAGGCATCGAAAGATTTTAATGAAGCTATTGTGTTAAATCCTGATAATAGTGAAGCTTATTATGGTTTAGCAAAAGTTAATGAGGAAACAGGAAATATTGATACAGCTATTAACTTTTACACTAGGGCGATTGAGATAAATAATGATGTTTCAAAATTCTATTTTGGTAGAGCGATTGATTATTATTTAGAAAAAAAGTATGATGAGTCATTAGAAGATGTTGGTAACGCGATTAAATTAGAGCCGAAGACTGAATATTTTTTGTTCAAAGCTTCCTTAGAACAGGGTAATGGTAAAATTGATGACGCACTATCTACCATTAATAATGCTTATACGTTATATCCGAATTCGCTGCAAGTACTTGAATTCAAATCAAGCCTTGAGCTGGAAAAAGAGGACTATAAGGACGCTTTATTGGATGTGAACAAAGCATTAGATATCAATAACAAAAAGCCTGATCTCTTCTTTCTTAAAGGGACTATTCTTTATAACTTAAGTGATTTTCAGGGTTCGCTCGAGGCTTTAAACTTTACAATATCTTTGGATCCTAACCAGAGTGATTACTATGCGATGAGGGCAAAAATTGAAGATTCATTGAAACAACCAAAAAGGGCTCTCGATGATATTGAAACTGCATTATCTATTTCACAAAACAAATATTATTATTTTCAAAAAGCATATTATGAATATGAATTAAATAAATATAAAGATGCAAAAAAAGATATTGATGCTGCTCTTTTGTTAGATCCAGAAAATCGATTTTTTAAAAATTTGCAAGAGGCAATTAATAAAAAATTATAGATATTATAAAATTGAGTTAGCTTTTATGGAGGTAAAATTGGGCATTTTTGATTCAATTACTAGAGTTTTTAATAAAAAGAAAGAAAAAATTGAAGATTCAAAAAAGGTAGATCCCTGGAAATATTTTGAGGACGGTTCAAAATACAAGGGAGATCTTTTAAACTCCGTTCCACATGGCTTTGGAATACTGATAGAACCTAATGGCAATAAATATGAGGGTGAGTTTAAGAATGGGAAAAAACATGGTAAAGGGAAGGCTTTTTATGAGGGAGAAGGAATATATGAAGGAGAATTCAAAGAGGGAGTAAGGGAGGGGTTCGGAGTTTTTATATTTTTAGAAACAAATCCATTATCAGGTGTTAGATTAGAGGGACAATGGAAAGATGATGAATTAATTCAGGGCAAAGAAATCTGGCCTGATGGAAGGATGTACGAAGGATCTTGGAGGCATGGCAAAAAATTTGGTAAGGGAATTTTTAAATGGCCTAATGGTAGTGTATACGAAGGGGAATATAAAGACGATCAATTTTGTGGAAGAGGGATTTACATTTGGCCCAATGGCGATAGATATGAGGGGGAATGGAAAGAAAATAAATGGGAAGGGTGGGGAATTTTTATATCAGCTAATGGCGATAGATATGAAGGGTATTTTAAAGATGGAATGAAGAATGGTTTTGGGACAATGTATTATCATAATTCAACAAAATACGAAGGTTTGTGGAAAAATGATTTGTATGAAGGTAGGGGTAAATTCTATTACAAAAATGGTGATAAATATGAGGGAGAATGGAAAGAGGGGAAAAAATGCGGCTCAGGAAAAATATTTTATTCAAGCGGTATAATTTTTGAAGGGCAATTTGTTAATGACAAAATAACTGGAAAAGGCTTTATTTACTTTGATGGGAAAGCATATGAAGTTGAATATATAAATAGTAGGTTTGTTGGTGAAAGGGTAATTTTTTGGCCTGATGGTAGAAAATATTTTGGTGATATTAAGGATAACTTCATGCATGGTAAGGGTATTTTTTGGTGGCCAAACAATAGTAGATTTGTTGGAGAATTTAAAGATGATCAATTTTTTGGCAAGGGTAAACTGATATTGTCTGACGGTCTTGAATGTGATGGAGAGTGGAGGGATGGAAAATTTTATAGTGTAATAGTTTTAAAAAATTTAGATGGTAGAAAATATGAAGGTGTTTTTGAAGACGGAGAATTTAAGGGTAGCGGGGTTTTGACCTGGCCAAACGGAGACAGATACGAAGGAGAGTGCAAAGATGGTAAAAGGCATGGCAAGGGTAAATTCATATCAACTAAGGGGGATATATATGATGGAGAGTGGAAGTTTGATAAAAGACACGGATATGGAGAGTTTTTTGCAGCGAATAAAAATCACTATGTTGGAGAATGGGATTCTGATTTTTGGGAGGGAAAAGGGGTTTTAGAACATGCTAATGGTGATAGATACGAGGGGGAATGGAGTAAGTCAAAGAGGCATGGTTTTGGGACAATGTATTATGCTGATGGTAGAGTTGAAAAAGGATACTGGTTTGATGGTGTTTTTAAAGGGCCAAAGAAATACTAGTGATTATAAATTTTTAAAATTTATGTTATCTTATTGTATAGAGAGGTGATCTTATTGAGAAAAGTGTTAATTTTTTTAAATGTATTGTTTTTTATGCTAATCGTTATCCCTGGTGCTTTTGCAGATGATAGCCAGTTAATTAAGGGAAATATAAATTTTGCGATTAAGTTAATGAACGAGGTAAGAAATCATGAATTTGACAATAACGTAATCTTTTCTCCAATAGGATTGGGTCAGTCGTTAAGTGTTCTTTCTAATGGTGCTGTGGGCCATACATTTGATGAATTAAATCTTATTCAGGGATTTGATGGTTATAACGAATCAGATATAAATTATTTTTGGAAAAATACTGTAAGCCCAACTCCTTATACCTACGATAAAAAAATGTTTGTTTTTACGAGGTCATCACTTTGGGTTCAAAATGGATTTACATTTGATCCCAAATTTATGGCTACAATCAATTCTTTTTATCCTGGATTTGATTTGACCTATATAAATTTTTCTGATAAATATACTCCTTCTGCTATAAACGATTGGGTTAAAACGAGTACAAATCATCAGGTTACGAGTATAGTTAACAAAAAGGATGTTAGCAAGGACGCGATGATGTATTTGATAAATATTACCTATGCAAAGCTTGCATGGAAAAACGAATTTCCAAAAAATCTAACAAAAAAAGGTACCTTTTATCTTTCGAATGGTCAGAGTGCTAAAGCTTTATATATGAAAACTACTGGTAATTTCGATTATTATGAGAACGATATTTTCCAGGCAGTTAAAGTTAATCTGGCTGACCCAGATCTAGAAGCGGTATTTTTCTTGCCAAAAGAGACTAAAACCCTTATGAATATCTATAGAAATATGAATGGTGAAAATTATTTTAATTGGTCCAAACAATTTAAGAAGAGGCTTTTGATGGTTGAAATTCCAAAAATGGATCTTGAATACAAAACTTCTTTTATACCTGAATTTAAGGAAATAGGAGTTGGAGATCCTTTTGACCAAAGCTATGCTGATTTTAGAAAAATGTTTAAGATTGCAAACTTTTCTTTTGTTTCAAACGAGATCTCTGATAGTTTTTTGAAGGTTGATGAATACGGGTTAAATAAAACTATCTTTGATAAAAATGTCAAGGATGTTATAAGTTTTGATCATCCGTTTGTAATGGTTATAGCTAACAAAACAACTAATGCATGGTTGCTAATAGCTTCAATAGAGAATCCTCATCCCGATGAATGGTTTGAAATTTTTTAGTATTTACAACAATATATATTTGTGTTAAAATAAATTTTTACACATTTTTTTGGGCGGATAGCTCAGAGGTAGAGCACTTGCTTCACACGCAAGGGGCCGTAGGTTCGATTCCTACTTCGCCCACCACTCTTTATCTTTTAGGAGGGATATGCATAAAGCCTCAAAAATCACTTAAATTTTTTATTTTTTTAGGTTTTTTCTTTAGGCGAGATAATGCTTTGGTTTAAGAATGTTTTTATCTTATTTAATTTGTTTGGTTATATCTACTTGATCTTTGATCTGTTGGGTTTCCTTTCTAAAGCTTCCAAGAGTTTTTCCAATTTCTTTTGTAACTTTGGGAAGTTTTTTAGGACCAAGAACGATCAAAAGAATTGCTATTATCATCCCAGTTTGTTGCCAGCTTATCATTTTCTTAATTCCTTTCTTTGTTTTTTGGAGTTCGCTTTTTAAATGTTTTCTTCAAATGATTGTTGTGTTATATTTTATCTTTTTTCTTCCTGTGATGCAAGAACTTGTCTTGTGAGGTGTGTTTATGAGAGATGTATTGGTTAAACCCCGTATTAAATTTATGGGTGAAAGTTTGGATGAAAAACAAAAGATCGAGGCGCCTATACCAAATCTTTTGGATTTGCAAAAAAAATCTTATGAAAAGTTCCTTTATCAGGGAATCGGAGAGGAGTTAAGCTCTTATTTCCCGATTGTTGATGCGGGCGATAGGTTTGAATTATCTTTTGTTTCATATCGTTTAGAAGAACCAAAATTTTCTGAAGAAGAAGTAAGAATCAAGGATAAGACTTATGAGGCCCAGATAAAGGTTAAATTAAGACTACTTGATAAACAAAGCCAAGAAGTTGTAGAGTCTGAAGTTTTGTTAGGAGAAATACCTATTATGACAAAACGAGCGACCTTTATTGTAAATGGTTCAGAAAGAGTTATAGTTAATCAACTTACAAGGTCGCCTGGTGTTTATTTCAAAGAAGATAAAGATCTTATGGATCGAAAGACATTTGTTGGAACAGTAATACCTGTGAAGGGGAATTGGATAAATTTTGAAGCTCCTTCAAATGGTACTGTCTGGATTAGAATCGAGAAGTCGAGAAAATTACCTGTATCTACCTTTCTTAAAGCCTGTGGAATTGAACAGTCGAGAATCGAAGAGGCTTTAGTGGATGAAAAGTTTAGAAAAGCAACTTTTGCGCAGGATAATACTCAAAATAGAGAAGAGGCTCTTCAAGAATTTTATAAAAAAATAAGGCCGGGAGAGGCTCCAAATCCTGAGGCAGCTAAAGGAATTATCAATAGTAGGTTTTTTGACAAAAAGAGATTCGATCTAGGTATGGTTGGCCGTCTAAAAATAAACGAAAAGTTAGGTTTAAATGGTATTGTACCACTTGATTATCTGGTTCTTCACAGAGAAGATATGCTTGCAATTGTTAAGTATCTTGTAAATCTTCATTATGGGGATGGTACTCTTGACGACATCGATCATCTAGAAAATAGAAGAGTAAGATTGGTGGGAGAACTTGTAAGACAAAAGTTTAGAGAAGGTTTGTATAGGATGGAACATGTAATTCATGAGAGGATGTCTTTATATAAAGGTACTACAAAACTTAAGATTAGTAACATTATAAATAGTGGCCCCCTTACTGTGGCTTTGCGTGAATTTTTCTGCACTGGTCAATTGTCTCAGTATATGGATCAAACTAATCCTCTTGCTGAATTAACTCACAAGAGAAGGATCTCTGTCCTTGGTCCTGGTGGGTTAACAAGAGAGAGAGCTGGATTTGAGGTAAGAGATATTCATCCCTCTTATTATGGCAGATTTTGTCCTATTGAAACTCCTGAAGGTCCAAATGTTGGATTGATTAGTTCACCAACTATTTATGCTGTTGTGAATGATTATGGTTTTTTGGAGACTCCTTACAGAAAGGTTAAAAACGGAAAACTGACTGATATTATTGAAAGCTTTACGGCTAGTAAAGAGAGAAACGTTTATATTGCGTCTGCAGATGTAAAAGTTGAAAACAAGAAGATTGTTGGAGACACTGTTGTAGCAAGATATAATGGAGAATTTCAACAAGTTGCACCTGATAAAATTGATTATATTGGTGTTTCTCCGAAGCAAATGCTTAGTTTGAGCTCTTCTTTAATCCCTTTTGTAGAACACAATGATGCAAACCGTGCGTTGATGGGTTGTAATATGCAGCGTCAGGCCGTGCCTCTTGTTATAGAAGAAGCGCCATGGGTTGGTACTGGTATGGAAATGGTTGCTGCTATTGATTCGGGTATGGTTCATATAGCTGAAAAGGATGGAATTGTTAGGAGCGCTGCTGGAGGAAAAATAGTTATTGATTTTAGTGATGGAACTTCAAAGGAATATAAATTAATGAAATTTGTTAGGACAAATAATGCAACGTGTTTTAACCAAAAGGCTTTAGTAAGAGCAGGTGACAGAGTCAAGAAAGGACAAGTTCTTACATCCGGTTGTGCAACTGATAGCGGAGAACTGGCCCTAGGTAGAAATGTATTAGTTGCCTTTATGCCATTTGGTGGTTACAACTTTGAAGATGCAATACTAATTAGCAATAGGCTTGTGAGAGAAGATGTATTTACGTCCATTCACATTGAAAGTTATGAAGTTGAAGCAAGGTCTACTAAATTGGGAGATGAAGAGATAACGAGAGAGATTCCTAATGTTTCAGAAGAAGCAAGAAGAAACCTTGATGAACAGGGTATTGTTGTAATTGGGACTGAAGTAGAAGCTGGAGATTATTTAGTAGGTAAGCTTACTCCTAAAGGAGATGTAGAACCACCATCAGAAGAAAGGTTATTGAGAGCAATATTTGGTGATAAATTGAAGGATATGAGAGATACTTCTCTCAAGTTACCCCATGGAGAAAAGGGTAAGGTTATCGATGTGAAAGTTTTTTCTAGAAATAACGGAGACGATCTTCCACCTGGGGTGATTACAAAAGTGAGAGTTACAGTGGCTCAATTAAGAAAGATTTCTGTTGGAGATAAGATGACAGGTAGGCACGGAAATAAAGGGGTAATATCTAAAATTTTACCAGAAGCTGATATGCCATATTTACCCGATGGGACACCTGTAGATATTGTTTTGAATCCTTTGGGCGTTCCATCAAGAATGAACGTTGGGCAGATTTTTGAAGTACTTCTAGGCCTTGCGGCAGGGGTTCTTAACAACTTTGGCAAGGATAAAAACATAAAATATAAGTTTGAGGCAACCCCTTTTGACGAATCGTTTGGTGAAAGGGCATCCGAAAGATTTGTTGAAGAATATTTAGAAAAAGCAAGAGAAATTAAACCATTTATTGGAAAAAATGGGAAAGTTACTCTTTATGATGGGAAAACTGGCGATCCCTTTTTATCTCCTGTAACCGTAGGTTATATGTACCTCTTAAAACTTGTACACCTTGTTGATGATAAAATCCACGCAAGGTCAACCGGTCCTTATTCTCTGATCACTCAACAACCACTTGGAGGCAAGGCTCAGTTCGGTGGTCAAAGGTTTGGAGAAATGGAAGTTTGGGCTTTAGAGGCATATGGTGCTGCAAACGTGTTGCAAGAGATATTGACTATAAAATCTGATGACATTACTGGTAGAACAAAGGCTATGGAGGCGATAATCAAAGGTAAAAACCTTGGAACTCCGGGGTTACCTGAATCATTTAAAGTATTAGTTAGAGAACTTCAAGGATTGGCGCTTGATATTACTCTAATACATCAAGACGGAAGTCAAATTGATTTGGAGCACATAGATGAAGATGATAATAGCGTATTGCCACTTTTGAAGTCGGTAGACGTTGAGGATTAGAACAGGAGTTAACATCTTTAGTTTTAGATATCAAATTTTGAAAGGGAGGAAATAGTTTTGGAACCCTTTGTTGAAATTAGTGAAGATAACAAACAGGTTAAGGATAAAACTTCTTCTAAACTTGTGGCTATAAAGATTGGGCTTGCGTCAAGCGAAAGGATAAGATCGTGGTCAAGAGGAGAAGTAAAAAAGCCTGAAACTATTAATTATAGAACGTTAAGGCCTGAAAGAGGCGGTCTCTTTTGTGAAAAGATATTTGGACCCACGAAAGATTATGAATGTTATTGTGGCAAATATAAGCGACCAAGATATAAAGGAACGATTTGTGATAGATGCGGAGTTGAGGTTACTTCGTCGAAGGTAAGAAGATTAAGAATGGGGCACATTGATCTGGCAGCTCCTGTTGCTCATATTTGGTATTTCAAAGGCACTACGAGCTACATAGGTTCTGTTTTAGATATTTCAAACAAAGAAGTTGAAGAAGTAATATATTTTTCAAGATATTTAATTTTAGATCCTAAAGATAGTGGATTACAAAAATTTAAAACGCTTTCCGAAGATGAATACGAATACTGGGTAAAACAACTTGGTAGATCGGCAATTGAGGTGGAACATTTAAGTGATGATAATTATCAAGTTGTAGATCCTAAAAACACTTTTCTCGAAGCAGGTAGAATTTTGACTGCTGATGAATATGAATATTATACATATAGCTTTGGTCAAAACTATTTTGTAGCAAAAATGGGTGCTGAAGCTATTAAAGAGGCATTAGAGTCTATTAACGTTGAAGAATTGAGTAATCAGATTAAAGAAGAAATGATTTCAACATCTTTTCAAAGTCCAAAAAGGCTAAAAATGATAAAAAGATTCAGGGTTTTGGAATTTTTTAGAAAATCGGGTGCTAATCCTGCCTGGATGGTTTTGGAGGCCATACCTGTTATTCCGCCTGATCTTAGACCCATGGTTCAATTAGATGGTGGGAGATTTGCTACTTCGGACTTAAACGATCTTTATAGAAGGGTTATTAATAGAAATAATAGATTAAAGAAACTACTTGATATGGGTGCTCCTGAAATTATTGTTAGAAATGAAAAAAGAATGCTTCAAGAAGCAGTGGATGCACTCTTTGATAACGAAAGAAGATTAAAGCCCGTAACGGGGACCCATGACAGACCTCTTAGGTCTCTTTCTGATATCATTGAAGGGAAACAAGGACGATTTAGACAGAATTTGTTGGGGAAAAGGGTGGATTATTCTGGACGTTCAGTAATTGTTGTGGGTCCTACACTTAAACTTCATCAATGTGGATTGCCGAAAGAAATGGCTTTAGAACTTTTTAAGCCTTTTGTAATTCACGAACTTATTAAAAGAGGATTAACTGGAAATGTAAAAGGAGCTAAAAGAAAAATAGAACGGGGCGAAAATGTTATATGGGATATTCTTGCTGAAGTTATACAGGGACACCCTGTTTTTCTGAATCGTGCTCCTACGCTTCACAGGCTAGGAATTCAAGCTTTTGAACCAGTTTTGATAGAAGGCAAAGCCATTCAACTTCATCCTCTGGTTTGTGCTGCTTTTAATGCAGACTTTGATGGAGATCAAATGGCTGTTCACGTTCCACTATCTCTTGAGGCACAAGCTGAGGCAAGAGTATTAATGCTTTCAAGTCATAATTTATTGTCTCCTGCTAATGGTCAACCATTGGTAACTCCTTCACAGGATATGGTTTTAGGGCTTCATTATCTTACAAGTTTTGAAAAAAATCCTACTTTTAGAAGCGAAGAAGATGCTATAGACGCTTTTAAGAAGGGTGAAATTGATGAAACCCAAAAAATAGACGTTTATTGCGAAAGAGTTAATGGTTATCTGACAACTTGTGTTAAAAAAATACAAACTGGACAACCGTTTTTGTTTTTTATAGACAAAAATGATGCTATTACAAGGTATCAAATTGATAGTGTAAAACCACCACATGAATTCTCGCTTAGTCTTATTGATAGAATTGCTGTGAAAATTGATAAGGAATTTTTAGCTACTAGTGTAGGTCAAATATTATTTAATGAAATTTTGCCTGGTAAGTGGCCTTATTATAGGGAACCGCTGACAAAGAAGAGAATTGCAAAGATAGTAAGGCAATGTTATGAAGATTTCGGGCTTACCAGAACGGTGAAGCTTGTGGATGACTTGAAGGATATAGGATTTAAATATGCTAAAGAATCTGGAATATCTATTTCAATTGATGATCTTGTTGTACCTGCAGAAAAGAAAGAAATAATAAAGAGGGCAGAAGAAGAAATTAAAAGATTTGATGAATTTGTTTCTGAAGGTACTATGACTCAAGAAGAAAAGGATGCTAAAGTAAGAGAAAAGTGGAATATGATTACTGACGAAATTAAGGACAGAATGAACTCCAGTATGGGTGAAAGAAACCCCGTTTTTATGATGGCAAATTCTGGTGCAAGAGGCAATATCGATCAAGTTAGACAGCTGGCTGCAATGAGAGGTCTTATGTCAGATCCACACGGTAGAATCATACCTATTCCTATAAAGGCAAACCTTAAAGAAGGCATGAATATGATGGAATATTTTATTTCAACATATGGTGCAAGAAAAGGTTTGGTCGATACTGCACTAAGGACTTCTAACTCTGGATATCTTACAAGAAGACTGGTCGATGTTGCACAAGAAATAATCGTGAGAGAAGAAGATTGTGGCAGCGAAGAAAGTATTGTAGTTTCTGATCTGATGGATGGAACAAAGGTTATTTTGGAATTAAAAGACAGAATAATTGGTAGGTTTAGCGCTGAAGATATTTATGATGCTGATGGAAAATTAATAGTTAAAAGAAATGAACTAATAACTCCTTCTATAGCTGATAAGATAGTAGATGCTGGAATAAAAGAAGTAGCTGTAAGATCTCCTTTAACCTGTAAAACACCTCATGGAGTGTGTCAAAAATGTTACGGTTGGAGTCTTGCTACCAGGGAAGTTGTAGAACTTGGTGAAGCTGTGGGCATTATTGCTGCACAATCTATAGGGGAGCCTGGTACTCAGCTGACTATGAGAACATTTCACACTGGTGGGGTTGCTCTTCATAGGAGTAAGAATATAGAAAGATCAAAGATTAGTGGTACAGTAAAGTTCGAATCTCTTAAGACGTTCACTTTTTTGAACGATAACATAGAGACTACTATAGCTATTTCTGAAGGAAATATCGTGATAAAAGGAGAGACAAGCGTTAAAGTTTTTGTAAATAGAGGGATGCTTCTACACGTTAAGGATGGTTCTTTTGTTAAAGAAAACGATGTCTTGGTTGAGGAAGATGAGGATAATGAATATCTTATAGCAGAGAAGGGTAATATTGTTTTTTATACAATGCCTGTTGAGGAAAGAGTTATATCTGAGAATAACGTAATAAGTATTGCTTCTCAAAATGGTGAAGTTTTGTTTACTAAAGAAAAACCAATAATAATAAAGGTTAATGCCAATCTTGATATTAAGATCAAAGATAGAGAAAAAGTAGTACCAGGTAAAGAGATTGCGGAAGGTATAACGAGTCCAGTTTTAGGTATGGCTGTTATCCCAAAGTTTGAACCAGTTTTGGACTCTGAAACTGGTGAGATGGTTACACCTATATACATTTATCAGGGTGATTTTGCTTCGTGTAATAAGAATTCAAGATTATTTGTAAAAGATTCAACAATGTTAACCAACACTACATTAGTTGCAATTTCACCTAAATCAAAAGAAAGTGCAATTAAGACAAAGGATATTATTCAGGGTTTGCCCAGGGTCGAAGAGCTTTTTGAAGCAAGGAGACCAAAAAATGCTGCAATACTTTCAGAAATAGATGGAATAGTCCATATTATTTCCAATAGTGATACAGACCCTATAAAAATTATAATAGAAGGGTTGGAAGAGACAAAGGAAATTGTTGTACCTGCAAGCACACAGCTTCAGGTATCGGATGGTGCCTTTATTAAAAAAGGATATCCTCTTACAGAAGGTCAATTTTATCCTCAGGAACTACTTAAAACTAGAGGAATAGATGCAGTAAAGCAATATATAGTTGATGAAATTCAAAAGGTTTATAAAGATCAAAGCGTTTCTATTCATGATAAACACATTGAAATTATAGTTAGACAAATGACTAAGAGAGTAAAGATTAAAAATGACGGCGATTCTGATTGGTTGCCAGGAGAATATGTAGATAGAGGTGAATTTGAAAAGGTGGTCAAAGAGTTAACTCTTCAGGGTAAAACTCCCCCAGAAGCAGAAGATGCGGTGCTTGGCATTACGAAATCGTCTTTGAATACATCTTCATTTATTGCTGCTGCCTCTTTCCAGGAGACTACCAGAATATTAACTGAGGCATCAATTAGAGGCAAAATAGACTATCTTAGAGGTTTGAAAGAAAACGTTGTAATAGGAAGATTAATTCCTGCTGGAACTGGGTTTGATTTATATGAAAGTTATGACTATGTTAAAGTAGGTGATAAGTAGATTTTAATGAAATCCAATAATTTTTAGAATATAATTTTTATTATAAAAATATTTCCCAAAATATACAAATTAGGAGGTTTTTATGTACGAACAAAAAGAAAATAAGTTTAAAGAAATCCTGGTAAAATCGATTTTCTTTTTTGTAGCAGCTTGTTTTGGAGGAATGCTGGTTCTTGGTGCAATATGGGCTTTCCCTGCTTTTAGACCTCCGGTAAAAGTTGCACCATCAACTGCAGTAGCTGCAATAGACATGTCAGTAGATTCTCCCATAGTTCAAGCAGTAAAGAAGGTTATGCCAAGCGTTGTTCAAATAAATACTTTAATGTACGTTAAAAATCCTATTTCTGACTTCTTTGGAATTCCAATGAAACCAATTCCTGAAGAGGGGCTTGGCTCAGGAGTTATTATTAAGAGTGATGGCTTAATTCTTACTAACAATCACGTAATTGCCAATGCGACAAAGGTAAAGGTTACTCTCTCTGATGGCAGAAAATTTGACGGAGAAGTGATTGGGGCTGATCCTGTTACCGATTTGGCAGTAGTAAAGGTAAATGCTACAGGTTTACCTGCAGCAGAACTTGGTTCGTCTTCAAATCTTCAATTAGGAGAGTGGGCTATTGCAATAGGTAATCCATATGGATTTTCTGGTACGGTAACTCTTGGTATTGTTAGTGCTCTTGATAGGAGAGTTCAAACATCCGCTTATAGTGCCGGTCCGTTTATTCAAACTGATGCTGCTATAAATCCAGGAAATTCAGGCGGGCCTTTAGTGGATATTAATGGAAGAGTAATAGGCATCAATACAGCTATTATACCTTATGCCCAGGGTATCGGTTTTGCAATTCCGATTGACACTGCAAAGGAGATATTAAATCAATTAATAACAAATCATGAGGTTGTTCACCCATATCTGGGAATTGATATGCTGCCTGTTGATCAATATCAACTTAGCCAGATGGGAATTAAGCAAAATGCAGCTGTTTATGTAGCAAAAGTTTTACCAGGTTCTCCTGCAGAAAAGGCTGGTATTTTACCGGGAGACATAATCTTAAAAATTAATGATAAAGAAGTTGATATTTACACTTTGCCAAATATAATTCTTACCCATAAGGTAGGAGATGTTGTTAAAGTAACTTTATATAGATCCGGAAAAATTATGGTCATACCTGTTACCCTTGAACCTAGACCTGCAAATATGAAATACTAGCAGAAGATTAATTGTGCTTTCAGCTCTTTTAGGTGAAAGTTTGAAGTAATTTGATAAACATTAAACAATGAATTAGTTTATGAAAATTTTACACCTTTTGAATGAGGGTAATCTTAGTTGGCAAAAAACTTTTGTTAACTTTGTATGTGGTCTATGTGAATATGGTGTAGAAAATTTTATAGGTATGCCAGATAGTGGCTATACTTATGATTTCTTAAGTGAATATAAAATTAGGCTGGCGAATAAGCCAGCCTTTAATATTATTCCTATTAAATTTAAAGGCTTTTTTGATCCATTTTCTTATTTTAAATTGGTTAGTATTATTAGAAATCAAAATATTGATATTGTTCACTCACAATTATCAAGAGCAGCTCTTTATGCTGGAATGGCAAAAAAATTAACTAAGGTAAAGGTTGTTTCAAGTGCACAAAAGGTTAGTTCCATAAAGTATTTTTTAAACTCAGACATCGTTGTAGCATGTTCTAAATCTGTGGAAAGAGATTTTATTAGAAGGGGTTTTTCAGGGAGTATTACGCAAATATATAATGGTATTAATTTCGAAGATTATTTTTCAAAAAGAATAAGCAAAGAACAGGCTAAATCTAGAATTGGCATTACTCCTGAAACCTTCTCTATAGGTATTGTGGCAAGGTTGTCTCCCATGAAGGGACATAAAGTTCTTTTTGAGTCCTTTAGAAAAATTAAAGATGATTATAAGGATAAGGCAATTTCTCTTGTCGTGGTTGGAGATGGAGAGCTTGAATTTGAGCTCAAACAACTTGCAAAAAAATTAAAGATCGAAAAAGATATAATTTTTCTTGGTAGAAGAGAAGACCTGGTCGAGCTTCTGTGTTCGTTTGATCTTTATGTCTCTTCTTCAATAGAAAAGGAAGGATTGCCAACAATTTTAATAGAAGCACTTTTAATGGAAGTACCGGTAATAGCGACTGATATTGCTGGAACTAATGAGATAATTATTAATAATAAAACTGGTTTTTTAGTAAATCCTGATCCAGAATTGTTATATGGTTCTATAAAAGAATTTTTAACCAAGTTTTTTAATAAAGATGAAAGTATAATAAAGATTGTAGAGGAAGGGAAAAAGCACGCAATTGAGAATTTTTCACTTAATAAAATGGTAAAGTCATATTTTGAAATCTATAAATCACTCTTAAGGTAATGGTAAATCTCAATAACTGTGTTTTACAAAACAATTTAGGAGGCTTTTTTTGGAAAAGATAGCATTAGAAGGCGGAAAATCCCAAAGGGAAAGTTTTTTGGTTTTTGGAAAACCAAGGATTGAAGAGGATGAAATTGAAGAAGTAGTGGCAACACTAAAATCAGGCTGGATTTCGACAGGACCAAGAGTAAAAAAATTTGAAGAAAAGTTTTCTGAATATATTGGTGTAAAAAACTGTATTGCTCTTAATTCTTGTACAGCAGGTCTTTTCCTTGCACTTGTTCTTTCTGGGATTGGAAATAATGATGAAGTTATTACAACCACTCTAACCTTTGCATCGAGTGCAAATGTAATTGAACATGTCGGAGCAAAACCTGTCTTTGTCGACATAAAAGAATCAGATCTTAACTTTGATGAAGACTTGATTGAATCTAAAATTAACGAAAGAACAAGAGCCTTGATATCTGTTCATATGGCAGGAAATTCGTGTAACATTGAAAAAGTTAGTAAAATAGTAAAAAGATACAATCTTGTTTGGATTAATGATGCTGCTCATGCTATTGAGACTGAGTGGGATGGCAAAAAGATTTCTTATTATGGAGATTTTTCAAGCTATAGCTTTTATGCCACGAAAAATATTACTACAGCTGAAGGTGGTATGTTGGTTGTTAAGGATGATAAATCTTATGGAAGAGGAAGAATATTATCACTTCATGGCATATCGAGAGATGCTTGGAAGAGATATTCTTCTGAGGGTTTTAAACACTATGAGGTGATTGAACCAGGATTTAAATATAATATGACCGATATTCAAGCTGCATTAGGGATAAAGCAGCTTGAAAAAATAGAAAGGTATTGGAAGATAAGAGATGAAATTGCTAAGATGTATATTAATAGGCTTTCAGAAATTGATGAAATAGAGCCTATTGAATATTCATTTGATAGGAGAAAGCCTTCTTATCATTTATTCATTTTAAAAATAACTGATGATTCTTTATCAAGAGACTTTATGATGGAAGCACTAAAGTACGAAAATATTGGTACTGGAATACATTATTTACCACTTCACATGCAAAAATATTATAAAGAAAAATATTCTCTGAAAGAAAGTGAATTTCCTGTTGCCACAAAATTAGGTAAAAAAATTTTCTCTGTTCCAATAGGTGCAAATATAACAGAAAAGGATGTGGATGATGTTATTTGTGCTATTAAAAAGATTATTTGTTTTGTTAAGAAAAAAATTCTCTAATCAATGCATAATAAATTTTAGAAAGGATTTGTATGTTTTCTGAAATTCATAGTTTTCCTTTAAAATTCAATACATCTAAGAAGATTTTAGTTATTGGCGATATTATGCTTGATGAATATTGGTTTGGAGATATGGAAAGGATTTCTCCTGAAGCTCCAGTTCCAGTTTTAAAATATCTCAGTAGCGAATTTAGACTTGGCGGATCTGCAAATGTTGCAAAAAATTTGACTTCTTTGGGGGCAAATGTCTCTATTGTTGGGATTGTTGGCGATGATGTTGAATCAGATAGACTTAAGAAACTTTTATTTGATTCAAATATAGACACATCTGGTTTGATCGTTTCTAAAAAAAGGCCTACAACGAGAAAGCTTAGATTGATTGCAAGAAAACAACAGGTTTTAAGGGTGGATAGCGAAGACCCAAGTCAGATTGATGGTGAGGAGCTTCAGGGAGTAATAAATTCTTTAAAAAAACAAATACCTGAGTGCGGCGCTATAATAGTTTCTGATTATAGAAAAGGATTAATTACTGAAGATGTAATAGAATTTTTGATAAATTCAATTGATAATAGAGTTTGTGTAGCCGATTCCAAAGCAAAAAATTATTTATTATTTAAAGGTTTTACTACAGTTGCTCCTAACCTAAAAGAGGTTGAGGCAATTTTTGATAGAAAATTAATGAGTGAAGAAGATATTATTCGGTCAGGGCGAGAACTTCTAAGACTTTTGGGCAGTAAAGCTGTTCACATTACAAGAGGTGCTGATGGAATTTCTCTTTTTACTGAAGAATTAACTATAAATTTTCCAGCATTTTCGAGCGAAGTTTATGATGTAACGGGTGCAGGAGATACAGTTACTGCAGTTTTAACATTATCATTAATGTCTGGTTTTGATATGATTCATTCAACATTTTTGGCAAACGTTGCTGCAGCGATAGTTGTAAGAAAAGTTGGGACCTCAACTACTAATATTAATGAAATAGAAAGATACCTTAGGGAAGAGGAAATTAGAGATTTGTACAATAAAATTGTTCTAAATTCGGAAAAGGGTGAATAAATTTAGTAAGTTATTTTTAAATTTAAACAATCTTAACAGAAAGGTTTTAAAAACTTGGAAAAAATTTCGGATGTATTTAAAACTTTAGATGAAATAATTTTGCTAGTTGAGGGCAGAAGAGTTGTATTCACAAATGGATGTTTTGATATTATACATGAAGGCCATATTAGACTATTCGAGTTTGCAAAAGCTTTAGGAGATTGTTTGGTTGTTGGGATAAATTCTGATAGTTCAGTTAAAGCATTAAAAGGTGATTTAAGACCCATAAATAAACAGGAAAATAGAGCTGTTGTTGTTGCTTCTATTAGATTTGTAGATTATTGCTTTATCTTTAATGAACATAATCCCATATCATCGATTGAAAGATTAAGACCATTAATCCATGTTAAAGGTGGAGACTATAAGATTGAAGATCTTCCAGAAGCTGAAACTGTGTATCGATATGGTGGAAGAGTTGAAATTTTCCCCTTTTATAAAGATTTTTCTACAACTAACATTTTGAAAAGAATAAAAAGCTGTTAGAAAATTATTACGTTTGCAATTGTTCTTTAAATTTTTTAAGATATATTAATAAATTTTATTTGAGGTGAAAATGAAAGTTTTAATTTTTGGAGGAACAGGATTTATTGGTAAACAAGTAGTAAAAACTTTACTTGATAAAGATAATAAAGTTATAGTTTTTTCTCATAAAAGAAAAATTGAAGGGGAAAATGTCGAATATATAAAAGGTGACATTCTTGATAAAAGTTCAATAAAAGATGCTTTAAAATTAAAACCAGACGTTGTAATTAATCTTGTTGGCATAATTAAAGAGGTGCCAGAAAGAGGGATAACCTTTAAGGCAATGCATTTTGATGCAGCATCCAATTTAATAGATTCTATAGTTGAATTTGATAAAAATATTCCATTAGTGCAAATGAGTGCCAATGGAGTAGAGAAGGGTAAAGAGCTCACTGATTACTTTAAGTATAAGTATCAGGCCGAAGAAAAGATAAAATCTAGTGGTTTAAAGTATGCAATAATTAGACCATCAATTGTAATTGGTGAAAAGGAAGGGATAGTAAAGGATTTGTCAATGCCATTAAGTTTAGGTTTTTTCCCTCTTCCTAAAATTGATGCAAAGTTTTCTCCAATAAGGGTAGAAGTTGTTGCTGAAAGAATTATAAAAGCTGCTGAAGAACTTGTGAATGGTAGCTTAGAGTCAAATGTTATAAAAATATGTGGTGAGGAAGAAATGAGTTTTCGAGAACTTATAGAATATATAGCAAAAATTGTTGAAAAAAAAATTATCTTTGTACCAGTTCCTTTATCTTTGTTTAAAGTAGCTGCCTTTTTGGGAGATAGGTTCGATTTTATACCGTTAAATACAGTAACCTTAAAAATGCTTCTTCAGGGAAATGTTTGCTCAGATAATACAAATTATGTAAGATATTAGAAAATTAATCCGTTTGAGGAGGTATGTTATTAGTGGAAGAGATTTCAAAGTTTAAAATTACAAGAAGGGGTTATGGTCTTGACGAAATTGCATTAAGACCAACGGAAAGAACTATTGATCCGGAAGATGTAGATATATCCGTTAAAATTGGTTGTTATGAATTTAGCATTCCTGTTATTGCATCAGCAATGGATTCTGTAGTGAATCCTTTTATTGCAGTAGAGCTTTCAAAATATGGTGCTTTGGGAGTAATCAATTTGCAGGGCATTCAAACGAGATATGATGACCCCCTTCCTGTACTTGAAGAAATTGCCGCAGCTTCAACAGATGATTTTGTAACTGTAATGCAAAGACTTTATGAAGAACCGATTAAACCTGATCTTATAGTAAAGAGAATACAAGAAGTAAAGTCACATGGAGCAATTGCCGCAGTATCGAGTGTACCTCAAATGGCTGCTGAATTTGGCCCTATTGCAAGGGATGCTGGAGCAGATATATTTGTTCTTCAGGCAACTGTTATTGCACCAAAGCATATAAGCAGTAAAGGAAATATTTTGAATATAAAAGAATTTTGTTCTATGATGGAAATTCCAGTAATTGTAGGAAACACGGTTGGATTTTCTTCTACTATTGGTCTTATGAGACAGGGAGCAAGCGCAGTTTTGATAGGAGTTGGACCAGGTGCAGCATGTACGACAAGAGGAGTTTTAGGTATTGGTGTGCCTCAAGCTACTGCTATAAGTGAAGCAGCAGCTGCAAGAGATATGTTTTTCAATGAAACTGGAAAATATATACCCATAATTGCTGATGGCGGTATGGTAAACTCAGGAGATATGATTAAAGCATTAGCCGTGGGTGCAGATGCGGTTATGATAGGTTCGCCTATAGCAAGAGCTCAAGAAGCCCCTGGAATGGGTTTTCATTGGGGTATGGCTACACCTAATTCGGTTTTGCCAAGAGGAACGAGGATAAGAGTAGGAACAGTTGGAACTCTTAAGGAGATATTAGTAGGTCCTGCTAGGTTCGATTATGGATGTCATAATATAGCTGGGGCTATGGTTTTGTCCCTGGCAACTCTTGGAGTTAAGACTATTAGAGAATTACACAACATAGAAGTTATTGTTGCACCATCTCTTCTTACTGAGGGGAAAGTCTATCAGAAAGCCCAAAAGCTTGGGATGGGTAAGTAATGGCTTCTGAGAGGGATCTTATTGCAGTAATAGATTTTGGCTCACAATATAGTCAACTTATTGCAAGAAGAGTAAGGGAATGTTCTGTATATTCTGAGCTTTTTCCTCCTACTATAACTGCGAGGGAACTTACTAGGCTTAATCCAAAGGGGATTATCCTTTCGGGTGGTCCTAATTCTGTTTATGACGAGGACGCTCCTAAAATGGATTCTGAAATATTAAATATGGGAATTCCAATTTTAGGCATTTGTTATGGCATGCAACTGATTTCTCAACAACTTGGTGGTCACGTAGAACAGGGTAAAAAGCACGAGTATGGCAGAACAAAAATAAAATTTGAAGGTGAAAATCTACTTTTCAAAAATATTACCAATGAAATTAACGTTTGGATGAGTCATGGAGACGAAGTAAAGATTTTACCAGAAGGTTTTTGTTGTCTTGCTATAACTGAAAATAAAAAGCTTGCAAGCGTTTGTTCTCCTGAAAAAAATATTTATGCAGTGCAGTTTCATCCTGAAGTGGCTCATACAGAACAGGGCCAGTTAATAATAAGAAATTTTGTTTTTAATATTTGTAAAGCAAAACCTACATGGTCTATGGCTACCTTTATACAAGATTCTATATCTAAAATTAGAGAAATGGTTGGCAATCAAAAAGTAATATGTGCACTTTCTGGTGGAGTTGATTCCAGTGCTGCTGCTGTTTTGGTTCACAAAGCTATAGGTGATAATCTTACTTGCTTTTATGTTGATACGGGTCTTATGAGAAAAAATGAAAATAGAGATATTAAAAGGATATTTGATGAAGAGTTCCATTTGAATGTAAAGTTTATTGATGCAAGAGAAAGATTTCTGTCAAAACTAGAAGGAGTATCAGATCCAGAACATAAAAGAAAGATTATTGGTGAAGAATTTATAAGGACATTCGAAGATGCAATAAAAGGAATTGGAGATTTCGATTGGTTGGTGCAGGGCACTCTATATCCCGATGTAATAGAGAGTGCTGTTAGCGTTGGCGGTAAAGCAGTGAGGATAAAATCGCACCATAATGTTGCTGGTCTCCCCAAGGATATGAAGTTTAAACTTCTTGAGCCGTTTAGAAATTTATTTAAAGATGAGGTAAGAAATCTTGCTTTAGAGCTTGGCCTTCCTGAAGAAATTGTTTATAGGCATCCCTTTCCTGGGCCAGGTCTTGCCATAAGAATTGTGGGTGAAATAACAAGAGAAAAATTAAGAATTTTGAGAGATGCTGATGCGATTGTCCGTGAAGAGATTTTTAATGCTGGATTATATAGAGATGTATGGCAAGCTTTTGCCGTGCTTTTGCCAATAAAAAGTGTAGGAGTTATGGGAGATAGGCGTACTTATTCTTATCCAGTAGTAGTAAGAATAGTTTCTAGCGATGATGCAATGACAGCAGATTGGGCGAGAATACCTTATGATTTGCTTGATAGGATCGCTAGAAGAATTGTAAATGAGGTAGATGAAGTTAATAGAGTGGTATATGATATATCCTCTAAACCACCCGCGACAATAGAGTGGGAGTAATTTTGATATATTTTTTAAAGAAGTGTATAATATAAGAATATTTTTATATAGGGAGTAAAAAACATATGTATGGATTTATAGGATTTTAAGGATATGAAAAGGTTTATTTTCATTTTTTTTGTAATGTGCTTTTTAATTTCTACTGCGTATGCCCAAGAACAAACGCCAGTTAGCGCGTCAAAGATTTTAGATGCAAATATTAAAATTGCTAACGATTTGAAAATTATTGTTGATGGAAAAGAAATTAAAAGTGATGTACCGCCAGTAATAAGATATGGTCTAATTTATGTGCCAGTAAGATTTGTATCAGAAGCTTTAAAAGCAACCGTAACATGGGATGAACAACATAGAATAGTTAAAGTTTCATTGGGTGACAAAAGTATAGAGTTTTACATTGAAAGCTCCCAGGTAAATGTAAACAATAAAGAAGAAAGGATGTTAGCTCCTGCTTTTATTTATCAGGATAGAACGATGGTTCCACTAGAGATAACGGCACTTAATCTTGGTGCGAGTGTAGGGAAGGGTAATAATACAATAAATATTACTCTTAATAAAAATCAGCAAAATCAAATAAATACACCTAATAACGTATCTCTTAATATGCCTAATCCTCCAATAATTGAATATGGAATACCCTTATTGTGGTTAATAGGGGTTTTATTTTTATTTTTTACAATTTTCAAAGAATATTTAAAAAATAAAAATTCTTAGAAATAGTATGACTTTTTGGTTTTTACTGCTAAAATCTTATAATACTATAAATTAATTTTGTGAAAGGTGAAATTTAAAGTATGAATAAAACAGACTTGAGCACAAAAAAATCTGTTTTGCAAGAATTTGTTCAAAAGAGAATAGATCTTGTAATGATAATGTTTCTACTTTTGATAGCAGCTCCTTTGGTTTATTTCGTTGCAAGAAGTACCGTCTGGGCTGCAATAGTACCTGTTGGAGCGGCATGGGCTGGTCTTATTTCTAAGGAAACCCCACAGGAAAAGCTAATTACAATGGGCGGTGTAGCTCAGGGTTTAGGTCTTGTTGTAACCCTATATGGTTTAGGCCAGGTTATCGGCCCTGCTATTGCTGCTCACAACGTTGAAATGGTAGGTTATGGCGTTTCTATCAAGATTGAGGCGACAATTACTGGACTTTTGATATCAGTAATATTGTCAGCTATTTCGGCCAGACTCTCGTAAAATGGCTTCTCCAAAGAGACGTATTACTTTTCTTATGCCGTTTATTGACTTTGCTTTTATGTTAGTAATTGTTTTTGTTGCTTTGTTGTCTATTGCTTACTTTAAACCGCAGGAAGTTTCTACGAGTAATCTTCAAGAACAGCTTCAACAAAGTCAGGAAATGATTGCGGCCCTTGTTAAAGAAAACAATATGTTAAGAAGTAAAATTCCAACAAACGAACAAAATGTTTACGAAAATCAGAATCAATTTACTCAAAATGAAAGGCAAAAACTTTTATCGCAAATAGCCCAACTCCAAGCAAAAGTTTCAGAACTTCAAGCTAAAAACGAAGCGCTTCAAAAGGAGTTAAAGGGTAAATTTGGTTCAAGTGAATATATTGACATAAGAAAATAAATATTTGGAGGAATATAAAGTATTATAAATTCAAATTTTTTTAAGATTAAGAATATAAGGGATGGTTTAATTTTCCCTTCCTTCAAAAAGGCTTTTTTTGTATTGTCTTTTTCTATTTTCCTATTTGTTTTTCTTTCAGTAAGCAACCTTCCCATTTTAAGTACAAATGCCGGTGCCAATGTAGTAAATTTGTCCCAGGAGATAATTCAAATTTGGGAGAAAAAAGCAAACGATCTTTCATACAAATATTTCTATACATTTTCAAGAGGAAACCTTCCAAAACTAAAATCTCTTTCCGAGGAAAATTCTTTGAGGGCTATGTATATACTTGGACATGCTCAGGACGTTCCAAAAGAACTTTTTTCTGCTTATGTAAATGCCGAACAAAGGTTAAAAGAGGATTCTATGCCTATTGATGATCCCATTTTTAGTAAGGCCTTAGAAGACAAGGTTGACCAAAAACTCTTACATTATCTCGATATTAGAAATGCTTTAGAGAAGGTTACGTATTTTCCTGATCTTTATAATGTTAAAGAGAGAAGCATATATGGTTTGGATTTTTTGCCTCTTCGAGTTAGAATGATAAAATTAGCATATTCTCAAATAGAAAAAATGAATAAAGGTGTGGATCAGGAACAAAAGTATTATCTTTTAACACTTTTAGATCAAGATCCTCCACCAGATTTTGACTCTTATAAAGTTTTTATTAATGACTTTTTTAAAAAACTTAGCAAGGTGTATTTGATGTAATGAGAAGGTGTATGAATTTTAGAAATTTAAGGATTATTTTCTTTATTTTGTTTTTGATTTTGTTCTTTTTTTGTTCTATTTTGATTTCCCAAAGTTTAGTATTTGCAGATCCTGAGGATAACGTTATTTTTAGAATTCAAAATGGAATAGTAGTAGTTTTCGGTACTGCTAATGAGTTATATTCTTTAGAAGATTCTTATAAAAAAAATGAGAAAAAGATCGATAATGTGTATGACTGGATTAAAAAAAATTATCCAACTCTTAAAGTAGAAAGATATAATCTGTATATGTCCTATAAGTTTGGGAAGTGGGGGCTAGATCTTAAACTTAGAGAAGCAGAAGTAATGGGTTTGATACCTGATATTGAAGGACTTTCTATTAATGATGCTAAAACACTCTTAGAAAAAATGGGTTTTGAAATTCTAAATAACTTAGAACAGATTCCAGTAAAAAAGAAGGCAGTTTTTTTACAGGGAACGTCTTCTAATGACAATATTTACATTTTTTATGAAGGGTTTATATATCAAGAACCGTGAAAATAAACATTAATTCTTATAAAAAAATATATAGTGATTATAGTATTGAGGATGCTCTTTTTGATTTTGTCGTATTAAAGGAAAGACTTCATCAACTTCGTCTATCTTTTTCCGCAAAAAACAATATTTTCACCACTTCATTTGCCTCACTAAGATTAAGAAAATTACGTTTTAAAAAAGCTGTTTTTACTAGCATCCTTTTTTTTGTAACTTTTTTTGCTTTTTTCTCTAATAATTTTTCCTATGCCAATGAAAGTATAGTTATGGATACAAATAGTGCTAAAAGTGGGCAAATTCTTTTGATAGATGGAAAAATTTTTACCTATCAGGATAAAAATGCCAGCTCAAATGTTACTAAAACTGTAAAATTCGGAAAGGAAACATTTGATATTACTTACAAAGATATGCAAAAACCAGGAAATAGTTTTATGGTACCTGTTGGTGTAACTGATAAAGCCCTTGCAGAAGGTGTAAGAGTGCCGGTTTTGATGGCCGATGGTAAGATTGAATATATCAGTATCCCACGTCAAAGAGATATACTTTTCCCAAGCAATATGTATATACCTATTGCAGATGCAGGTCAAATTGGTAATCCTCCTGGTAGATTGGTCTTGGGGGTTGTTCCTATTATAACCAAAAGACTAAACATTACATGGTCTGATACTGCGGATAAAGGTTTAGTAATTAATTATAATTATTCTGGTCAGGTTGGCGGGTCAATATATGACACCACAAATAGGCTCCATAAACAAGATTATTCTTTTTGGGCTAACTTCAACAATACACATATAAGCGATCAATATGTTCTCGGTAAAGCTGATCCTACAGTAGGATATATTGAACAGCATGTGCCAATTGAGTCTTATAAGGGTGATTTATCAAAGATTGGGAATAACGTAATTACTAATGTTTCATCTGATATAAGATTGGATTATAGTAAGGCGAGAGAAAGAAGGACTCTAATCGGAGCTAATTTTGATTGGGATACTAAAAATGCTCATTATGAATGGGGATATTTTGATAGTATAATGTTCACAAAGCCTCATTTTGCATGGCGATGGGATCTTTATAAGTCAAAAGACGAATATAATCCTGAATATCTTGGTCTTTATGGGAGGTTAGACAACTTTGACTTTACTTCCCAAAGAGGAAGTGTAAGTAGTTTTTCTTCAAATACCGGTTCATTTACTGGTGGATTTGAGAAATTTGGCGCGATGGTAGAATGGGATAATTTCATTAAAAACACATATTTACGAATAGGAAGTATCCATCTTGATCCTAACGATGATTTTTATATGAGAGCAGATAGACACCTGAACACAAATCTAGAGTATGAAACTATCATCGGTAGGCCTGTTATAGTTGGAATAGATTCAAATAGATTTGGAGGCTATGTGTACTCTTCCTATTATACCGTGGGTAAGAACTCCTGGATTAATTTGAGACTTGATCTTGATTATTATTTAGGAAGTAATTGGATAATTCGTTTTAGAGGGCTTGACGATAATTTAAGAACAGGTGGGCGGGCAGTTAATGCTTTTTGGGAAAGAAGAAGCTTATATCTTATGAAATATGCGGACATTTTGAATAAAAAGGATATACTGAATAGATTTGGATTAGATTTTATATTTTCTGAAGTTGAATTTTCGAAAAGTGAATCGGGAGCTCCTTTCAATACAAAATATTATATTGGTTTTACTAAAACTATTCCAATACCGTATCCGTGGATAAGAATGAATCAGGGCTTTAGGTTTACTGTAGGTCTGGCCTCTACTCCAATAGAATTTTATGCAGTAAATCAAAAAAGTGATAGCGGAAATGGTAGAAGCTGGTCATTTGGGGCGACACTAAGTATCATGTCCTTTTAAGGATTATTACAAAGATAATGAATAGAGAAAGATTATTGATTGCTATTACGGGTCCTCAAGGATCGGGGAAAAGTGAGATCTTAAAATTTTTGAGTCAATTTGGGTTCGAAGTATATAGTGCTGATGAAATATCAAAGAAGGTTTTCAATGAAAATTTTCAGGATATCTGTAATATATTTAAAGACTATTTTAATGAAGAACAAAAAGGTGATATTCAAAAACTCCGAAGAAAAATTGCTCTGATTATTTCTAAGGATAAATTAATGAAAAAGAAACTTGAAGAATTTATGTGGCCAAAAATAAAGAACTATTTTAAAGATATGTTAAAAAAGGACAAAACTATATTTGTTGAAATTCCATTACTTTTTGAGGCTAATATGGAAGATGATTTTGATATTATATGGATAGTAGATGCTCCTTTTGATGTTAGATTAAATAGATTGATTAAAAGCAGGGGATATAGCGAGGAAGAAGCAAAAATTAGAATGAGTATGCAATGGCCTCCTTCTAAACCAATAGATAAATGTAAAGTCCCTATTTATTATATTGATGGTAGTCAAGATTTGGAGGATGTAAAAAAAAGAGTTTTAGATCTTTTAAACTCTCTTTAAGTGATGAGCTTCTTCATAGGAAGGGAAAGTTGAATTCAATATATCAAGATGATATCTATTTAAAGAATCAATTATAGTATCCTTTATGTTTGCATACTTTCTAACGAATTTAGGAACTTTGTTTGGATTTATGCCTAAAAGATCTTGCCAAACTAATACTTGGCCATCTACAAATCTTCCTGCACCTATGCCAATAGTTGGAATCTTTAGTTCTTTAGTAACTATTTCTGAGATTTCTTCAGGAACAGCTTCCAAAAGAACACAAAATGCTCCTTGTTCTTCAAGCTCCTTGCTGGCACTAATAATTTTATCGGCATCTTCTTTTGTGTTGCCCTGAACTTTAAACCCTCCAAACTTTAAAACATGCTGTGGAGTTAGGCCTAGATGACTCATCACCGGTATTCCAATGCTGCTTAATCTTCTGGTAATCTCAGGTATCGGAAATTCGAATCCTTCTATTTTTACTGCATCTGCACCAGCTTTGATAAGTTTTCCGGCATTTTCTATGGCATCCTTTATATCGATTTGATATGAAAGAAATGGCATATCAGCTACGATCATCTTATTTGGGGCACCTTTTTTTACAGCTTTAAGAAAAATTAGCATTTCGTCAATCGTTATGCTAAGGGTATTTTCGTGACCTAGCATTACCATGGCTAGAGAATCTCCCACAAGTATTATATCTATATCAGTCATTGATACTAAAAGAGCGCTAGTATAATCATAAGTTGTGACCATTGAAAATTTTCTAACGCCCTTTAATTTAACTATATCAGGTGCAAAAAGTTTTTTTTCCATTATTTTTCAGATAAAAACTTGCCACCCTTTGCAATATTTTCAGGTTTCAAGTCGTGAAACAAAATTGTAACAGCTTCAGGTTTTACATTTGCGTTTTTTACTAAGGTTTCAGTTATTTCCTTAGCAATTTGCTTCTTTTGGACCTCTGATCTGCCTTCCAATAGTTCTATTGTAATGATTGGCATTCTAATTTTCACCCTTTTTTGATTGGCATTCAGGACAAATGCCTATAATATCAAGATTTATAGATTCAATTTTGAAACCTTTTAAATCGAAATTTCTTAAGTCAAAATCATAGCTATCACTAATATCAACTATCTTTCCACATTTTGAACATAAAAGATGTGGATGAACGTTTACATTTGCGTCGTAATGGGCTATCCCTTTAAAATCGATTCTTTTTATTTCGCCCTCTCTTTCAAGTTGCTCCAAAGTCCTGTAAACAGTGCCTAGTCCCATCCTTGGCATCTTCTTTATGGCGTTCTGATAAATCCAAAGTGCATCAGGATGTGATTTTGTACTTTTTAATATGTCTATTATCAACTTTCTTTGAGGTGTCATTCTCATTTTAATTCACCCTTATTAATTAAATTTTAACAGAAAATATTGTAACATAAATTTAAAACTACCCTTTCTTTTCTGAGTCAACTCTTTCAAAAGAATTCTGTTCGTTACATTCTGGACACTTTTTTGGTTTACACCGTCCTTCTTTAATATAACCACATTTTTTACATTTGAAAACTGCCATTTTAAATCCTCCTTAATATTAATAATTTTTGTAATTGTTTTTAATATTATAGCATTTTAATAGGTTATTGTAATTAGTTTAATAATTAAATTTTTTTATTTAAGAATTCTGATCTAATAATATAAGATATTTCTTAAATAACAATTTTAAAAATGTTAAAATTTCTTATAATTTATTTTAAGAGGATTCTAAACAAAAGTGTTTAAAATCTTGAAAAAGTAAATCAGAATTGAGGTTAAATATGGATCAAACAATGGGCTTAGGCCAAACCTTTTTTGGTTTGTTTCTTGCATTTGTACTTGGTACACTTATAGGAATTGAGCGTCAGTGGCGGCAGCACCCGGCTGGTCTAAGAACTAATACTCTTGTTGCACTTGGGGCTGCTATATTTGTTGACCTTGGACTTCGCATGGGAGGAACTATAAATGATATAAGGGTAGTTGCTTATGTAGTTTCAGGGGTTGGGTTTCTGGGTGCGGGAGCAATTATGAAAGAGGGTATAAATATAAGAGGTATAAATACTGCTGCTACACTTTGGTGTTCTGCTGCAGTTGGCGCCTGTTCTGGGGCTCAGCAATGGATGCCAGCTGCTATGGCTACTATTTTTGTTTTGGTTACCAATACTCTCTTAAGGACTATTGTAAATACAATTAATAATTTGCCTATGGTAACGGCAAACGATTTTATTATCTCAGTTTGTGTTGGAGTAGAAGAGGAAAAAGAGGATAGAGTATTTAACGTTATAAGAAAACTTCTGAAACAATTGGGATATCCTGTGAGGAATATGAGGATAGAGTCAGTAAAAGAAGGTGAAAGTAAAATAATATTTAATATTTTATCAGGAGATATAAATGAAGAAGATTTAAAAGACCTTCTAGAAAGGCTAAAACATATCAATTATGTCAAATATGTAAATTGGAGTCAGGGGGCTAAGGATCATTGAAATTTTTATGCTTTTATAATATGAATGTATTCCGGATCTATATGTACTTTAATTTTTTTGCCTGTGTTTATTTTATGCTTTTTAATAGAATCTTTTAAAGTTATTACTTTGAGAAGAACATCACCACCTAGAAAAATTTTGTAAAAGAAATCAATTTGAACTATGTCAATAACTTCTAATATTATTATGTTTTTAAAATTATCATTTTTTTCTTCTGATTCATCTAAGAAGCTAATATCTTCAGATCTTATTGAAAGAAAAACTTCATCATTGGTAGAAAACTGTTCCTTTGAAAATATTTTAAATTCAATTTGTTTATGTTTTGCAATAATAAAATACAATTCTGGAGATACTTTTTTTACTAATTGAATTTTTGCAGAAAAAAGATTTTCTATACCTATAAAATCTGCTACAAAGATAGAGTTTGGGTTTCTAAATATTTTATTTCTTTCTCCAATTTGAACCAATTTTCCTTTATTAATTATTCCCACTAAATCCCCTAAGGTAAAAGCTTCGATATGGTCATGGGTTACATAGATTGCGCTTAAAGAGAGATTTTTTAAGATACTCAAGAGTTCATCTCTTAAATTTTCTCTGGTTCTTGCATCAAGTGCTGACATGGGTTCATCGAACAAGAACATTTTTGGATTTGCAACTAAAGACCTTGCTAGAGCCACCCTTTGTCTTTCTCCGCCACTTAAGTTGATCGGATATCTATCTAGGAGATCTTCAATATGAAGCATTTTTATTATTTTTTCTGGGTTGATGTTAATTTTTTTATATCCTTTGTTAAATTTAAATGAAGATAAGATATTTTCTCTAACAGTCCAATGAGGGAAAAGCGCATAATCTTGAAACATAAAACCTATCTCCCTTTTTTCTACAGGTAAAATACTTATATCTTTATTTTCAAGATAAATTTTTCCCTTGTTAAGAGTGTGAAAACCTGCAATGGATTCTAATAAAATAGTTTTACCTGAACCGCTTGGTCCTAAAATTGTAATAATTTGACCCTCATTTAGTTCAAAGGAAATATTGTCTAAAATAAAATTTCCTATTTTTACTTGGAGGCCATTAACCTTAAGAAAACTCATCTTAGTTTATGCCTTTTTGTTTAAATTAGTTAGATATCTAAATAAAATAAAGGTTGAAATTGTTATGATTAATAACAATACTGCTGCAGCAGAAGATTGTTTCAACCCTCCAGTAAGAAATAGCTCATATATTTTTACTGGTGCGGTTTCTGGATGATATGCTAAAATTATAACTGCTCCAAATTCAGCAATTGATCTTGCGTAAGTGAGAACCATTCCGCTTAAGATAGATCTAAAGGCAAGAGGTAGGGATATATGAAAGAAAACCTGACTATTTGTAGCGCCTAATGTTCTTGCAGCTTTTTCAATTCTAATATCAATGTTTTCAAAGCCTAGCCTTGCAGAATTTATCATATATGGTGAACTTACAAAAAGCATGCCTACTATTATACCAAATATAGTTCCCCAAAAACTAATTCCAAAACGTTCGGTAATGTGACCAATTGGACCAGTTTTGCCAAAAACAAATAAAAGGGCAATGCCCGCAACTGTATGTGGGACAGCAAGAGGAAGGTTTACAATAGCCTCAACAATTGACTTGTATGGAAATTGAGTTCTGGCGAGAATATACGATAAAGGAGTTCCGAATATAACTGCTATAATTGCAGTGATAAATGAGGCCTCCAGACTCAAAAGGATTGAATTGGTTACATCTGGCATTTGAGCTGCTTTCACGATCATATCAAGTGGTTGTTCAAATAACATTTCAATGAGTGGTAGTATTATGAAGCCTAAAATTACCATTGAAAATAACCAAAAAGATAAAACTAACCAATTAAAATGAAATCTCTTGCTGTCCAACAAACTATTCATTTTGTTATTTAGGCCATTCGCTTACAAAGTTTTTAAGTTCAGGTGGAACTTTATCAATATTATTAGCATATGGCTTTTCTAAGACACCGAAACCGTTTTTCTTCATTATTGATTGACCTTCCGGACTAAGCAAGAATTCCACGAATTTTATAGCCCATTCGGTATTTTTAGAGTTGTTTGGAATTGTTATCGCATAGATAATCGGTTTCCCGGATAGTTCACCATTCTTTGTATCTACTACTGCTTCTTTATAAAAATTGGCATATTTAGGATCGCTTAGATTTATTTGAGGCGGTAGGTCTAAATATTTTAAGTGATGTTGTAGAGCATCGGATTTATATATAGCAAGGTAGTCAATCTGACCAGCCTCAAGAGAACTCAATAGTTCTGTTTCTGTATCCCTAATATTTCTTTCTGGAGCATTTGCAAGGACTTTTTCATAAATTGTTGGATCTTTATAATACTTTTCAGCTAGTTTTAACATTTGAAGCGTTTGATAACCTGAAGGATCGGTATTGGGATTAGATCTTCCGATTTGAACTCCCTTTTCTGATAAGATCTTGTACCAATTATTTGAGTTAATTTCGTTTGCATATTTACTTTTGTCAGTATATACAAAAGTGATAGAATTATTTACGAAACCTATATACCAATCAGTATATTTTGTCTGTCCGTTTTCTCCAAACATATATTTTGGGATTACGTTATAGTCAGCAACTGCGATTATATCACCAGGCTGATGTAACTCGGTTACTTGCTTTACCATTTTTACGCTTCCACCAAATTGAGATTCTATTGTAACGTTGGGATATTTTTTTTCAAACTCTTCAATTACTTCTTTAAAGGGTTTGGCTAAAGTTCCAGCCCCATAAAGATATAATTTCACTTTTTCTGTTTGTTGATTTACCCCTTTATTATAAGTTCCGCACCCTGCAATAAAAATTAAAGCTGTAATTAATATTACAACACCAATTATTCCCCTTTTCAAATATTATCTTCCCTTCTTTATTTAAGTTTTATTTAAGTTAAAAAATTAACAAATTCTTAATTATTTATATTTAACACAAATAGATTTTAAATCTTCCAGAATTTATTAAGTTGAGTTAGATATTCTAGATTGTTCAGAAGAAAAAGGAAGGCAAAAAAACTAGAAATAAGAGTGTAAAAAATAAAAAATTAAACATATCCACACCCTCCTTTCCTAATTGGGGGGCTGCTCGGTTTCCCAAACAACCGTTAGTGGTTCTTTGCCATAGCTTTAGAGCTTTAGGTCAAAAGAACTCGGAGTATTATTATTATTATATAACAAATTAAATATTATTTTTAAATTTTCTCTATATTTGATTAAATATATTTGTTTTTGTTTGTTAAAAAAAGAAACCCTACCACAAAATTTGAGTAGGGTTTCAAGTTTATAGATAACTTTATAGATAACTTTAGGATCTTATTGGTCTTATAAAAGCATTCTTACCAGCATATTTTGCATATTTTCCCAGTTCCTCTTCAATTCTTAATAATTGGTTATATTTTTCAACTCTTTCACCTCTAGCAGGCGCACCTGTTTTTAAATGTCCAGCACCAATTGCTACAGTTAAGTCAGATATAAAGCTATCGGTAGTTTCACCACTCCTGTGAGACACGAATGTACCCCACTTTGAATTTTGGGCGTATTTAACTGTATCAAGAGTTTCTGAAAGAGTTCCTATTTGATTTAATTTAATTAAAACAGAATTTGCAATGTTTTCAGAAATACCTCTTTTTACTATTTCTAGATTTGTTACGAATATATCATCTCCGACAAGTTCGATTTTCTCACCTAAAACTTTATTTAATATTTTCCAGGAATCCCAGTCATATTCGGCAAGGCCATCCTCTAACAATATAAGGGGGAAATTGTTTACAATTTTTTCGTAGTATTTTACCATTTTAGTAGGTTCTAACTCTTTTTTCTCGCGCCTTAAAATGTATTTACCATCTTTATAAAGTTCGCTTGCGGCGGTATCTAATGCAAAACCCACTTGTTCTCCGACTTTTAATCCCGCATTTTCTATTGCTTTACTCATCAATTCAAAAGGTTCTTCGTTTGATTTTACCAAAGGGGCGAAACCTCCCTCGTCTCCTACTCCCACACTATAGCCTTTTTCTTTTAGAAGACTTTTAAGGGCTTGGTAAATTTCGCTACACCACTCATAGGCTTCTTTAAAGGTATTGGCTCCGTATGGTGCAATCATAAATTCTTGAAAATCAGCACCTTGCCAATTTGCATGTATGCCGCCATTCATAATATTCATACACGGTACGGGTAATAGATTTGCATTTGGTCCTCCCAAATATTGATAGAGCGGAAGATTAGAAAAATAACTTGCTGCCCTTGCTACTGCGAGAGATACACCAAGAATAGCGTTTGCGCCTAGTTTGGCTTTATTTGGAGTCCCATCAAGTTCTATCATAATGGAATCTATTTGTTTTTGCTTTGTGGCATTTAAGCCTATTAATTTTGGTGCAATAATTTCATTTACGTTTTTAACAGCTTGTAGAACGCCCTTTCCAAAAAATCTTTTTTTATCGTTATCCCTTAATTCGATTGCTTCTTTTGAGCCAGTAGAAGCTCCTGATGGAACTCCTGCACGAGCTATTATTCCACATTCTAATAAGCAATCTACCTCTATAGTGGGATTGCCTCTAGAATCTAATATTTCTCTTGCTTTGATTGATGCTATTTTCTCTTGCATTTTATCCCTCCTAAACAGATATTGTTATTAGTATGAAACTACAAAATTTTAATGTCAAGCAAGTCCTTATCTTTTTATTAGCAATATTATATAGTAAGTTAAACACTTATATAGCTCAAAAAGTTGTAATATGCAATTTTTTGTATTTAATAAAAATTATTTGACATAAATATTTTTATGTTATAAAATTTTTTATATTAAAGATCTTTGTAAAGAAAGGGTTCTTGTTTTATATAGAATTTAACTTATCAAAAAAACTAAATATTTATTTATTATTATTTTTAAATGTAATAAAATTTTTTAAATGTTATAAAATTATTTAGTATTGTCTGTTTTAAAATTTTATGGAAATAAAAATTTTTTAAATGGGTCATTAGTTTTGATAAAGGAGATTTTTAATGAACATCTCTAAAAAAGAAATTGAGATTGCTAGGGAAACCTTAAAAGGTGTTGCATACAAAACGGATCTTAGTTACAGTAATACACTTTCTGGAAGAACTGGCAATAGCGTTTATCTAAAAATGGAAAATTATCAGCGTACTGGTTCTTTTAAGCTTAGAGGGACATACAATAAAATTTTTAATTTAACTGAGAAAGAAAAGAAGTTAGAAGTAGTAGCTTCTTCTGCATGAAATCACGCACAGGGAGTAGGTCTTAGCGCAACATTGTTGAACGTTAAATCGTTTATAGTAATGCCATCAAAGGCCTCTATTGTTAAAATTAAGGCTACAAAGAGTTACGGAGCAAATGTAATACTCCAGGGTGATAATTTTGATGAGGCAAATAAATTTGCAAGGAAATTACAGGAAGAAAAAAAGTTAGTTTTTGTTCACCCTTATGACGATCTTGATGTAATTGGAGGACAGGGTACTATTGGTTTAGAAATATTAGAGGATATGCCTGATGTGGACGTTATTATTGTCCCTGTAGGAGGAGGAGGCTTTATTTCAGGTATAGCAGTTTCAGTTAAAGAGGTTAAGCTTAGCGTGAGAATCATTGGCGTAGAAGCTAAAAATATGCCTTCAATGAAAGAGGTTCTTTTAACAGGAAATCCATCTTTTTACAAGGAATTATCTACTATTGCTGATGGGATAGCTGTTGGTAAGCCGGGTGAAATGACTTTTGAAATTATCAAAAAATATGTTGACGATATTGTTTTAGTAGATGAGGATGAAATAGCTGATGCAATTATTATTTTGATGGAAAGAATTAAAACTATTTCTGAAGGTGCTGGAGCTACCTCAGTTGCTGCATTGTTGTATAGATTAAAAGATTATACTAATAAAAAAATTGTTGCTGTTATAAGTGGTGGAAATATTGATATCAATATGGTTTCTCGCATTATAAATAAGGGTCTAGTAAAGTCTTTTAGAAAGGCTAGTTTTAAGGTTGTTCTTTCTGATAAACCAGGATCTTTGTGGAAATTACTACAATTAATTGCTGAATCAGGAGCTAATGTATTGTCGATATTACACAATAGAGAAAGAGGAGATATATATTTAGATAGTGCAGAAGTGATTATTGATCTTGAGGTATTTGATAGAGATCATATTTATGAAATTAAATCTCTTTTAGAAAATCATCGATATGAGGTTAAAGTAATTTAACAAAAATGGAGGTTGTTTAGATCGTGGTAAAAGAGAAATTAAATCGTGAATTAAAGGCAAGGTAGGTGGTCTTTATTGGAATGTGTTTTACTTCTAATATACGATTATCTTTATTAAGTGGAATAGTTTTATGACTTTAATGATGAGATTGTATTTTGCTTTTGGAATTAATAGAAAAGTTGTAAACTATCAACCGACGCTAGCAGCTAATTAAACTACTAATGAAATTTAGAATATGCTTTAGACATTTTTTGGGGAGATGATCATGGAAAGCGTATTTGATATTATCGGTCCAATTATGATTGGGCCCTCAAGTTCTCACACTGCAGGAGCTTTAAAGCTAGCAAGCATGGCAAGGTCTATCTTGGGTGAAACTCCAAACAAGGTTGTGACACGCCTCTATGGATCTTTTGCAAAAACCTATAAAGGACATGGTAGTGATAGAGCTATTGCTGCAGGTTTTTTAGGTTTTAACACCGAAGATGAAAGAATTCCTAATGCTATTGATATTGCGGCTGAAATGGGAGTAAAAATTGAATTCATTCCTTTAAATATTCCTGTGGATCATCCAAATACACTAGAATTTGAAATGATTGGTAAATCAGGATTAAAAATTGTAGTGCAGGGAATTTCCGTAGGAGGAGGCAATATTATAGTTAAGAAAATTGATAATTATGAAGTGAATTTAACTGGAAACTATGAGACTTTGATTACCTGCCATAAAGATCATCCAGGTATAATTGCTAAAATAACTCAAATTATATCCAGTAAAAATATAAATATTGCATATATGTATGTCTCTAGGTTAGAAAAAGGTAAGGATGCAATGATGACGATCGAAACTGATGATTATATTACTTCTGACATATATAGTACTTTATTGAGTTCTCCTGATTTAAACTTTGTAAAGGTAATTCATAAGACATAAAGGCAGGTGGATAGCTTGGCTTCCTTTTCGACGATATCAGAATTAGTCTCAATGGCAGAGGAAAATCGTTCTAGTATTTCTGAAATAGTTTTATCCTGTGAAGTTCAAAAAATGCAAAAGAGTAGACAAGAGATAATTGAAGTTATGAACCAAAGATTAATTGTTATGAAGAAATCAATAGAAAAAGGTAAAAAAAATTATAATTATTCCGTAAGCAAAATGGTTGGTATGAACTCAGCAAAATTTGATAGCTTTATGAGAAGAAATTCTATTTTAGGGAAAATAGTAGAGAAAGCGATATGTTATGCTCTCTCAGTCAGTGAGGTTAACGCGTGTATGGGTTTAGTAGTAGCCTGTCCAACTGCAGGATCGTGCGGTATTTTACCTGGTGCTGTTTTGTCTGTATCAGAGGAAATGAATGTGCCTGATGAAAAAGTTGTTTTGAGTTTGTTTACTGCTGCAGGTATTGGTATGGTAATAGGGAAAAATGCAACGCTGTCAGGAGCAGTTGGAGGTTGTCAGGCAGAATGCGGTTCTGCCTCTGCTATGGCTGCTGCTGCTGTCCTGGAACTAATGGAGGCATCTCCGAAACAAATTGGTCACGCAGTAGCATTGGCTTTGAAAAATTATCTTGGACTTGTTTGTGATCCGGTAGCCGGTTTAGTTGAGGTTCCCTGTGTTAAGAGAAATGCTTTTGCTGCAGTACATGCTCTAGTAGCAGCTGAACTAGCTTTAGCCGGTATCGAAAGCGTTATTCCACCTGATGAAGTTATACTTGCTTCCTACGAAATAGGACGTCTGATGCCAAAAAGCTTAAAGGAAACGTCAGAAGCAGGTTTGGCCAAAACCCCAACTGGAAAGGAAATAGAAGCTAAGATGAACAATTGGTAGGGTAAGTTTTGTTGATTTAATACTTAATTAACGTTGTTTAAATATAACTATGTAAATTTAAATTAAAGGAGTTGAAAATTTTGCCAAAATTAAAAGTGATTTCGACTGAAAATGCACCCTCTGCTGTAGGCCCTTATTCTCAAGCAATAATTGCTAATGGATTTATTTTTATTTCTGGTCAGCTGGGAATAGATCCAGTAACAGGAAATTTTGCTGGTGAAGATACCAGAACCCAGTTCGATCAGGCCTTAAAGAATTTAAAATCCATATTAAATTCTGTTAATCTTACATTAGATAATGTGGTGAAAACGACTGTTTTTTTGACTGACATAAATGAATTTGGTCTAATAAATGAAGTGTATGCTAATTATTTTAAAAATATTTTGCCTGCAAGATCTGCTATTGAAGTTTCTAAATTACCAAAGGGTGCGCGAGTAGAAGTCGAAGCTATAGCGAGTTGTGAGACGTAAAAAAAATTTATGAGTTTATTTAAAAAATAAACGTTAAATGTGTGTGAAAGGGGATAATTATGTCATCTCAAGATTTTTCAACCTGGAGACAAGAATATGAAAGGTTATCAAAAGACAATGAGATAGCTTCTCATTATTTTTCTTTTTTTAGCGATGATTACAGGTTAAACGTTACACCTCAAGAGGCAATAATTGATAGTAATGCTTTTGATTCACTTATAAAAGAGGGGCAAAAGCAGGTTAGAATTATTAAACAAGATCAAGACTTATTTTTTAAAATTTATTCATTTTGTAAAATCCCTTTGTATGAAATATTACCTATTTTGAAGAATCTGGGATTAAATGCTGTATACGGCAATTTCTATGAAATTGTAGCAAACGATAAAAAAATTCTCATTCAAAGATATAATATAGAAGTCATTAGTAACGAAATTGATAAAAACGCGCCAATTGTTCAAGAAAATTTTTTAGCCATAATTAATAATGTGGTGGAAAATGACGAACTAAATACACTAGCTACGAAAGAATTTTTAAATTTTAAACAGATTGATCTATTAAGAACTATTTGTAATTACCTAATGCAGGTAGATTTCAATATTAAAAGAAAATCTTTATACACCACGTTAATTAAATATTCAAATATATCTAGACTCTTTATTGACTTATTTGATCAAAAATTTAATCCAAATATTGAAAAGAGCGCAAGAAAAACAGGTGAAATTTCAAATAAAATTAATAATTTACTCGAGGATATAAATAATATCCAAGAATATAAAATTCTGGATGCAATTTTGAACGTAATTGAATCAACAATTAGAACAAACTTTTATAGAGATAAACCTTATCACTATATTTCAATTAAAATTGATTCAGCTAAAATTACTAAGATGCCTTTACCAAGACCTATGTATGAGATATATGTACATTCCTACCTGATGGAGGGTTGCCATTTAAGAGGGGGAAAGGTTGCCAGAGGTGGCATTAGATGGAGTGACAGAAAGGACGACTTCAGACTTGAGATTTTAGAACTAATGAAAACTCAGATGGTAAAAAATGCAGTAATTGTACCTGTTGGATCAAAGGGTGGGTTTATAATAAAGCAGCCAAACGGTGATACCCAAGAAAAAGCTATAGAATCTTATAAAACTTTAATTAGAGGCATGTTAGATGTTACTGACAATTATTCTGTGTCCAATGAAAAATTAAGACCAACTAATGTGGTCTGTTATGATGATTTTGATCCATATTTGGTTGTTGCTGCTGATAAAGGTACCGCTAAATTTTCTGATATTGCAAATGAAATTGTTCAGGAGGAATATAATTTTTGGCTTAAAGATGCATTTGCTTCAGGTGGAAAATATGGTTATGATCACAAAGAATTGGGTATTACTTCAAAAGGTGCTCTAGTTTGTGTTAAGAGGCATTTTAGGGAGCTTGGTATAAATTTAGACAATACTTCTATATCTATAGTTGGCGTAGGAGATATGAGCGGTGATGTGTTTGGTAATGCTATGATAGAGTTAAAAAATATTCATCTGAAAGCTGCCTTTAACGGTAAAGAGATATTTGTAGATCCTAATCCAGATATTGAAATTTCTTATAAAGAAAGAAAAAGATTATTTGATAATTCTTTAACCTGGAAACATTACAACAAAGAACTCATTTCAAAGGGTGGGTTTGTGTGTTCAAGAGATGAGCGATCAATACCGCTAAGCAAAGAAGTAAAAATGTTTTTGGAAACTGAAAAAGACAACGTTTCTTCAGACGAGTTGGTTAAATTGATACTTAAAGCAAAAGTAGATCTTTTGTGGATGGGTGGCATCGGTACTTACGTGAAGGCTAGTTCCGAAACACACGAAGAAGTGGGAGACAAAGCTAATGATAATGTAAGGATAGATGCAAATGAAATAAGAGCAATGGTTGTAGGAGAAGGTGCTAATTTGGGTTTTACACAGAAGGCTAGAATTGAGTATGCACTTCTTGGTGGGAAGATAAATACAGACTCATTAGACAATTCTGCAGGAGTAGATTTATCAGATCAAGAAGTAAACCTTAAAATTTTGCTTAATGATTTGATGAAATCAAAAGTCATAAAAGATTTGAACGAAAGAAATAAAATTTTGAAGAAGCTAACACCTGAAGTGGTACAAAGGGTACTTGATCATAATTATATGCAAAGTTTAGCAGTATCTTTAGATGAAATAAGATCAAAAAATGAACCAGAAGTATTTTTTGAGTTGGTTGAATTTCTAAAGAATGAAAATTTGTTTAATGAAACTGAATACAGTTTCCCAAATAAGAAAATACTAGCCGCAAGAGTTGATTCACGCATTGGATATACTAAACCAGAACTTTCTATTATGCTATCCTTTTTGAAGATGTATATTTATACAAGCCTTTTGAAGGAAGCAAACTTTGATAAACATTTGGTTGATAAGTACGTTTTGTTATATTTTGCACCCTCAACAAGGCAAGTATATAAGGATTATATAGAGAAACATTTGTTAAAAAAAGAAATAGCTTCAACTTATATTACAAATCTTGTAGTTAATAGTAATGGGGTAGGCGCAATAACGAAAATAAATATGTTGACGGGATTTCCTTATACAAGCATTATAAAAACTCTAATCTTTATTTATGACCTTCTTGATGTGCAAAACATTAGAAATGAGGTTTTTTTATACGAAAATAAAGTTGAACAAACTTTAATTTATCAGACAATTATTGATATTTTTTATGCAATAGAGCGTTTTGCTACCAATCAAATATATTTGTTTGGTGACTCAATAATAGAGTACGTTTTCAAACAAGAGATGCTAAATTATCTAGAGTATTATAAAGAAAACACAATAAAAGACGGCATATTTAAATCGAAATTTGAAAACAAAGTAAAAGAGTTATCTAAATATTTTACTGAAGAACTTTCTGAAAAAATTGCCTACAACTATTTTATAGATGACTTTATTTTGGCTTACTATATAACAAGAAAAACAGATAAAAACTTTATACTTACAATAGAAACTATTGAAAGAATAAATGAAAGATTTGGTATTCAAAAAACAATTGATTATATAAATTCTATTAGAGTAGTAAATGAGTGGGATAGATTTGCACAATTTTCTATGATTAAAAAATATGTTTTATTTATTGTGAAATTAACGATAAAAGTGCTCAGCGATTTTAATGGTAATGTGGATGCTTTTGTTGCTGCAAAGAAACAGATATTTGAAGATTACAATGAAAGACTGAACACCACTTCAAAACTCTCTGCTAGCAACTTACATCCTGTTTTGTTGTTATATGACAAATTAGAAGAACTTTTGTAAAATATAGTTTTGTTTTTTGCTTGATTAAACATTATTTTGGATTTTTGGTTATATCTAAAATTTGTAAAATTTATTAGGAAGACTTTTAAATAATTGTTATAAAAATTGCTTTTAAAACAATGTTAAGAGGGTATAATGAATAAAACAGAGAACATTTTGCAAATTTTAAAAAATTCTGTGAAGCCTGCTTTGGGTTGTACAGAACCCGGAGCAGTTGCATATGCAGTTTCAAGGGCGAAGGAAATACTTGGAGAAAAGGTTTCTAAATTAAGAGTTTTTGTTGATAAAAATATTTTAAAAAATGGCATGTTTGTAATTATTCCTGGCACTAATGAAAAAGGCATATTATTTGCTGCTGCTCTATCTTTGGTTTGCGGCAAATCTGAATATGGCTTAGAGGCTTTAAAAGATGTTAGTAATTTAGATATAGATAAGGCTAGAGAGATTGTAAAAAGTGGTCTAATTAATTTAGAGCTCAAAAAAGCAATTGAAGGATTATTTATAAAAGTTGAAGCTCAAGGAAAATTACATAAATCGACAGTAGTGTTAAGAGGTAACCATGACAATATTGTTTTTGAAAGTAAGGACGATATTGTTATTAAGTCAATTTTATCTGATTACGAAAGTTCTTCTAATAATAGCGATTTTAAAAGGATAAAGGATCTTTCTATCGCTGAATTGATAGATTTTTCAAAAAATGTTGAAAAAGAAAAAATTGAATTTATAAACTATGGAATAGAGATGAACAAAAAAATAGCATACGCAGGGCTTCAGGGGAATGTTGGAGTTGGTATAGGAAAATTCTTAAGATCGAAAGTTAATGACATTGAATCTTTGGCTGTAGCTTTGACAGTGTCGGCATCAGAAGCAAGAATGTCCGGGTATCCTCTACCTGTTATGAGTAGTGCTGGTTCAGGAAATCACGGTCTGGTAGCGATAATACCTATAGCAATCATTGGCGAGAAAAGTGGATTTAATAAAGAAGAAGTTATCAGAGCTGTGACATTAAGTCATTTGCTTACTTTATATGTAAAATCTTATACAGGTTTACTCTCTCCTTTGTGTGGTTGTGGAATAGCTGCAGGCGTGGGCTGCAGTTCAGGACTTACCTTTTTAAGAGAGAAGGACAATAAAAAAATTGAAAACTCAATAAAAAATGTTATAGCAGGTTTGTCAGGAATGATATGTGATGGTGCTAAGATTGGTTGTGCGTATAAGCTGTATCTTTCTTCAATATCTGCTATTGAAGCTTCGAACATGGCTTTAAACAAAATTGTAATACCATCTGATAATGGAATTTTGTCGGAAAGTGCCCAGGAATGTATAAAAAATCTTGGTAAAATCTCTGTTGAGGGGATGAAATATACCGATGACACAATACTAGATATAATAACAAAGAAGACAGTATTCAAGTTTAAAAATTTGAAATCTTGTTAAATTTTGAAATATAATAATTTAAAATCTTTAAAAAATTGGAGGTTCGATGTCTACTGATGAGAGAAAAGTAATTTTTGATAACCTAGTAAACATAGCTAACTCTATTAGTGAAATGTTTGGTAAAAACTGCGAAGTAGCTGTTCATGATCTTAGGACCCCTGAAAGATCTCTTATACATATAGCTGGGGATGTTACTCATAGACAGACGGGTGCTCCAATAACCGACCTGGTATTAAAGGTACTAAAAAAAAGTAAAGATAAAGCAAAGGATATGGTAGGTTATAAAAGCATTACGAAGGATGGAAGAATATTAAGATCGAGCACAAGTTTTATTAGAGATAAAAAGGGTAAAATTATCGGGGCTTTTTGTGTAAATTTTGATGTAACCGAATTTATAGGTACTTATAATGTTTTTAAAGATCTTCTAGAGAAGGGTTCTGAATATGATAAGAATGAAACATTTGCAAAAAATTTAAATGAAACTATTGAAACGCTTACACAAGAAGCTATATTGTCTTTTAAAAAGCAACCATCTAGTTTTTCTCCTGAAGAGAAAATAAAATTTGTTTCTTATCTTGATGAAAAGGGAGCGTTTCTTATAAAGGGTTCAGTTGAGTATGTAGCATCTATTCTTGGGCTATCTAAATTTACAGTATATAGCTATTTGCAAAAAGTTCGCAGCAGCTCTAATTCCAATGATGACTAAATTCTATTTTTATGGAATTTAATTTAGAAGAAATTATAAAAAATTCAGTATAGCACAATGGATTAAAAGAGCTTTAAATTAATCTAACATAAAAAAAGAGATCTGGAAGTTTTAAAGAACATTTTAGTTATTATTAAAGAAATTCTTATTAAATATTTTCGATAATTTTATGATTGTCTATTGTATTTTACTTAAACGGCCAATATTTTGAATAAAAATAAAGATTACGATAGATAAGGCACACAATTTGCTGGGGGGATTTAAAGAGAATTAGAGTGTTAATATTTATAATTTTTTCTATAACACAAGAACAAAAAATTCTTTACAGGAATCTATTTGAAAATACCCTTTAGAGATTTATGACGAAAGGTCTCTAGGGAAGATGAAGTTGTGACATTTTGTTTTAATAAATTCTTAATAAGATAAATTTAGAATTCTAAATCTAATAGATGCACTCTATTTTTGAAACTTCAAAAATCTGATATATTTAAGATTTATATAACTAGAAAATTGAAAACTTAGAAAACTGAGGTTGTTTTGATGAAGCAATTTAACAAAGAGTTTCTTAAAGATACATGGGAACTAATTAAACCATACTGGCAATCAGAAGAAAAAAAGATTGCGTGGTTTCTTTTAATAATAATAATCTTTTTAAATCTATTTTTAGTTTTTATAAACGTTCTTATAAATCTTTGGTACAACGAATTTTATAATGCTCTCCAGGATTTAAACGCCAAAGCTTTTTGGATAGCTATTATCCAATTTTGTGTTTTGGCCTTCCTTTACATTATAGCTGCAGTATATTCTTTGTATCTAAATCAGATGCTTCAGATTAAGTGGAGAAAGTGGCTTACTGATAGGTTTTTAAAAAAATGGTTGAATAAAAAGATATATTATCATCTTCAAGTTTTTAACAATTCTACCGACAATCCAGATCAACGTATTAGTGAAGATCTAAATTTATTTGTCTCTCAAACATTAAGTTTGTCCTTGGGGTTACTTAGTTCTGTTGTAACTCTTGCGTCATTTGTTGGGATATTGTGGACAATATCTGGATCAATCTCTTTTGAAATTTTTGGGAATGAAATTATTATACCTGGTTATATGGTTTGGGCAGCTATTTTATATGCTATTTTAGGCACATGGATAACTGCAGCAATCGGGAAGCCTTTAATAAATTTGAATTTTAAGCAACAAATGTATGAAGCGAATTTTAGATTCAATATGGTTCGCATTCGTGAGAACAGCGAGAGCGTAGCGCTTTATGGTGGAGAAAAAAATGAACATAAACACCTTATGGTAAACTTTTTTGATGTATTTGAAAACTATTGGAAAATAATGGTTAGGCAAAAAATGCTTGGATGGTTTACTTCCGGATATAATCAAATAGCGATAATCTTTCCTATACTTGTAGCATCTCCCAGATTTTTTGCTAGGGAAATTCAATTGGGTGCTCTTATGCAAATTGCACAAGCATTTGGACAGGTTCAGTCTTCTTTGTCTTACATAGTAAACAGTTATCCATCTCTTGCTAACTGGCATGCAGTTGCCGATAGGCTAAGAACATTTGAACACAATATTAGCTTTATCGAAGATCTTCAACAAAAAAATAACAGAATAATAATTAAAGAATCTGAAAATCTGATGGTAGAAAACCTTTCTATATTTTTACCTGATAACAAAACTCCGTTAATAAATCAATTAAATTTGTCATTAAATAAATCTGAAAGACTCCTTGTAGTTGGTAGTTCTGGTATAGGGAAAAGCACATTAATAAGAACTTTAGCTGGATTGTGGCCATTTGGAGAAGGCAAAATTTTTCTTCCACCAAAAGAAAAACTCCTTTTTCTCCCGCAAAAACCGTATTTGCCTATAGGTTCTTTAAAGGATGTTTTAATATATCCCAATGGCGATCCGGATGTTAGCGATGATGAAATAAAGGATTTGCTTATAAGCCTAAATCTAAAGCATTTGGTAAATCATATATCAGAAGTTAATATGTGGTCACAGATTCTTTCACTTGGTGAACAACAGTATCTTGCATTTGGAAGAATTTTATTACAAAGACCTGAATGGATTTTTATGGATGAAGCTACAAGTGCTCTTGATGAGAAATCTGAGAGGATACTGTATTTTAGGCTAAAGGATGAGCTATCCAATAGTGCTGTTATTAGCGTGGGACATAGATCAAGTTTACTATCATATCATGAAAAGAAGTTAATAATCCTGGGCGAAGGTAAATGGAGTATTGATAGAATAGGTTATGTAAATTTGGAAAAATCTCTTATAAACGAATAAGTTTCAATTTCTTTTTAAATTATTTAAATCAACAACTTTTATCTTTAATCGTTTATTTTCTTATTATGAGTTGTAGGTTTTTTGTTGACAAGACAAATTTTAGATTTAAAATGAAAGGTGATTAATAGGTTTTTTAAATATTTTTATTTAACAATTTAAGGAGGTTAAAATGGGGGAAGACAAAGTGAAACTAGAAGAAAAAAATTCGAAATCAAGTATCGCTGCTAGGCTTGAAAGGCTTCCTATGGGTAGCTTTCATTGGAATTTTTTGTGGATGATAACTGCTGGGGAATGGTTTGATACTCTAATTTTGTTGGGTTTAGGTATTCTTGTGGCGCTGATCGGTATTGGTTTTGGTTATCCATCAGGAAAGGGCCCTATAATACTGATTTCTTATGCCTTTTTTGGCATGCTCTTTGGGGCCATTATACTTGGGAGACTTGCTGACATTTTTGGTAGGAGAACAATGTATTTTTTCAATTTGTTAATATTTGGCATTCCTTTAATTGTTGCTGCATTTCTTGATGACCTTAACATTATCTTAATACTAATATTTATTGCGGGAATGGGGATAGGCGCTGAAGGCGTTTTAATGGATACATTTATAAGCGAAGTTATGCCAAGAAAGACAAGAGGCAAAAGGCTTGCTCTAGCTTATACAGTTGTTGTAACATCTGCTCCTATTGGCGCTCTGCTTGCAACAATTTTAGAAAAAAATATGCCGCATGATGCTTGGAGAATTTTTCTTCTGTTTGCAGGTATTGGCGCACTGGTAGTTTGGGTTACAAGGTTCAAGATGATTGAATCTCCAAGGTGGCTGGTTAGTAAGGGTAAATATAAAGAAGCAGATGAAATTTTAACGAAGATTGAAAACAATATTATGAAAGAGAAAAATTTAAATTCTTTGCCAGAACCAGAGATAAGGGCTGAAGCCAAAGAAGAAAAGTCAAGATACTTTGATCTGTTTAAACCTGGTATAGTAGAAAAAACAATTATGATGTTTATTTTTATGTTTTTCCAATCTGCTCTTTTTTATGGCTTTGCTGCATTGGTGCCATTATTTTTGGGAAGCAGAGGAATAAACCTTAATCAAATATTTGCTTTTACTTTTGTAGTGTATTCGGGCTTTTTAATTGGAAGTATATTTAATGTTTTTATAATAGATAAGGTCGAACGTAAATATGGGTTAATAATATCTATTATTGCCGTAGGGATATTTGGGGTCTTGTTCGCATTTTCAGGAAACATTTATTTAGCATTGTTTATGGGTTTTCTAACAACATTTTCTTTATGGAATATGTCAAACTTCTATCACCAATATAATGCAGAAATTTTTCCAACCCAGATCAGGGCTAGTGCTACGGGAACCTCTTATGCTTTAAGCAGATTAAGTTCAGCAATCTTGCCAACTTTTATTGGAACGGTTATTTATAAGGAATATGGCATAGGTGGAGCCTTTTTAGTTTTGTGGCTTTTTATAATAATTCTTGTGTTAGATCTATATTTTCTTGGGCCAAAAAGCACTGGCAGGAAGTTGGAGGAAATTAAGTGATTTTTTGTTTTTTTTCTTTAGAGAAGAAAATGGGTACAATTGTGTGCTTCTATAACGGTTAGTATATATTTATCTTTCACTAGTCTTCTGAAAGGGAAAAAATGGTAAATTTTTTTCTTGTTTATTAGTTAGGTCTATGTAGCTATTTATTTATTTATTTCAGAAAAAAACTTATATATTGATACATACCTGAAGACAGCATGCTGCAATTTACTAAAGGGGAGCGTTATAAAGAAGGTTATGACGATGCTTAAATGAATTATCAATAAAATAGGCATAAATGTTGTAGATCTGAAAAGTAAAACTAGAAAGCCAGTTAGAACGGACAGTAATAATATAATTATGAAATTAATGTCCATCGAGCTTACATTCTCGCTATAAGGTATCCTATCCATTTTAGTTCTTAAATATAGCAGTCCAGTTAGTCCTAAAAGCAATAATGCTCCACCAATAGAGCCAAATATTACTGGCAGGCTGGTAAAAGTATATGGCGGCGAAATGTTTAAAATATGACTCATAAATGCAGCTATTAAAGTAGATATGAAAGTTATTTTGAATCCAAACAATACAAATTGGTGGTAAATCCTTCTTGAAAAGCTGTATTCTTCACCCGGATAATTGCAACCATAGCCTCCTCCATCAAGGAATTCTAATAAAACCAAACTCTTTAATGATCTAATATGGTTAAAGAGTTTAAGGAAATCGCCTTTTTTTATACCAATATAATCGCAATAGTCAATCAAGTTTTTTATATAGATGGTTAATGATATGGCGAATGGAATAAACATTGTGATAATTAAAAAATTTTCAGGTAAAATACTATAAAATGAATCATTTTGATCAACGATGCCCATTAAACTCAATTTTCCCGTATTGATTATTGACGAGATAGTATAAAAAAGAAATGAAACTATAAAAGTAGCAATGCTAAAAAGATGCGGCTTATCAACGATATCTTTTGAGAATTTTGAATTTCTATAATTTTTATAGGTTTCTAGCCTCAATGTTCCAAAAATTTTTGGGATGTTTATATCAAAAGTATGGGGTGGAGCGTATTGGCATGCGTAGTAGCAACCCCTACAGTCGTGGCAAAGATTTGCCAAATAGATTATATCATTGTCAGAAAAGGTTCTCCTCAATTCTATCGCTTTGAAAACAGGGCAAATGTTTTCGCAATATCTGCATGCGTTGCAAATATTTAGTGAAAATCTTGCATCCTCAAAATTTTTATCGAACATTTGCAGCCTCTCTCCCAGCCGTAATACCAAAAACAGTACCAATAGTCAAACCTGTTCCTGCCATATATCCCTTGCTCAATATGTTCCCAGACATAATCTCTCCAGCAGCGAAAACATTTTCGAAAGGTTCCTCATTGTTTGTCAAAACCTGCGCATTTCTGTTTACTTTAACTGATAAGTAAGTAAAAGTAATGCCAGGTCTTAGCGGATAGGCATAAAATGGTGGCTTATCGATAGGCAGCGCCCAATGACTCTTGGGAGGTTCTAAATCAACAGTTTTACAACTGTCTAAGATAGATGGATCGAATTCTCCTAAAGACAAATGATTGTTGTAATTTTCTATGGTTTTTATTAAATTTTCAGAATCAAGGTTAACCTTTTTGGAGAGCTCTTTTAAAGAATCGGCTTTGAGCGCAGGAAAAGCGGACGGCATAAAAAGATTTACTACCTTAGAATCAAAAATTACATATCCTATCTGATCAGGTTGGTTGATTAATATATGCCCCCAAATTGCATATCTCTTGGGCCATATATTTTCTCCTTCATCGTAAAATCTTTCAGCATTCTTGTTTACAACTATGCCAAAAGGTATGCAGTCTAACCTGGTTACTATGCCACCATCAAATTTTGGTGCTCTTGCGTCTAATGCCAACATATGGGCATTTTTTGGATCTCCAATAGGCATTGCATTATTTTCTACTAAAATTTGGAATATGTTTCCTTCATCGTATGGAGTTCCTCTGATTATTAGATTTTTTGCTGGATCTCCCCAAATTTCTTTCAATTGTTCAATATTGCTCTGAAAGCCACCACATGCGAGGACTAAGCTTTTAGCGGTTATTTCATGAAGGCTATGTTTGTAGTTGACTACGACTGAGTAAAATTTTTTGTTTTTGAACTTCAAATCAACTACAAATGCATCATAAATAACTTTCACACCAACTTTTTGGCAATAGTGATAGTAGTTATTAATCATAGACTTGCCACCGCCAGAGAAAAATGCCACGCTGTTAGCTAAGTGCAGAGCGCCTTTTATGATAGGCTGAAATTTACACCCGTGATTTTGCATCCAGAAGATGATGTCTTGGGATTTCTCTACACAAAATTTAGCCAATTCTTTATTCGTCTCGCCCTTTGTTACTTCGAGTATATCATTGTAGAAGTTTTCTACTGTGTATGAGCCAACGGTGTATGAGTTTGGTTTATCGTGAGCATATCTGATATCTCTGGTATGACGGCTATTCCCCCCTCTGTAAAATATTGGGGATCTTTCCAATAGCAATACCATTGCGCCGTTTTCTGTAGCACTCATTGCAGCACAAAGGCCTGCATTTCCGCCTCCAACTACTATAACGTCGTAGTCCATAATATCTTAAATATAATATCTTAAATTAGATTAATGCAATTCAATATCTTTTGTCTCCTTTGACAGCAAAGCTGAAAGCATAACCAAAACTTCTCCAAATATTATAAACGCGCTCCACATATTTGGGAAATTAGAAGAAGAAATTTTAGTAAACACTAAGAGTATTGCCGTTCCCCAATTTCCGAAGATAAATCCAAAGTTAAACGAGATGCCTACTGCGGTACTTCTAACATGTGTGGAGAACCTTTCAGACAGATAAGTAGGCGTGACTCCATATAACCCAGCAGAAAAAAATCCTAATATACTTGCAAATACAGCACAATATGTAAAGTTAGTTGTTTTTGAGATTATCTGAGTAGCAAATAATGAAATTATGATTGCTATCAAGGAAAATGTTATGACAGTTTTCCTTCTTCCGATATAATCACTCACAAAACCAGAAGAAAGATATCCAATTACAGCTGCAGTTAGCGCTATTATTACTACATATAGCGTTTGCGGAAAAACAAATTGTTTTCCTAATGCCAAAACGGTAGGGAAAAACCCAAGAGTTAAACCATAAATCCAGGACATTCCGACCATAAAAAGAATTCCTGTAAGAACCTCTTTCAAAGTTTCACCATTTTTTAAAATTTCAGTTAAAGGCATTTTCTTAGTTTTTCCCTCTTCTTTCGCCTTTTCCCATTTTGCAGACTCTATCATTCTGTACTTTACAACAAGAAGTGCAATGACTGTTAAGAATATTGAAGACCAGAACATCCATCTCCAGCCATAATTTGCAAAGCTCTCTTTTGGAATTGCGTAGTGTAAAAATAAAAATAATATAGCTGCAACCAAGAAACCTACTGCATATCCAGCCTGTATTGCTCCTCCCCAACGACCTCTTTTATCTTTTTCTGCAGATTCTACTATGATAACTGCGCTATTGCTGTATTCTCCTCCTGCAAATATGCCAGTCAATACCCTTAGAAATGTTAGTAAAATTGGAGCCCAAACGCCTATAGTATGATAATTTGGCAAGAATCCTGTAAGAAACACAGAAAGCCCTAATCCAGCTACTGCAGCAAATATCGCCTTTCTTCTGCCAATTTTGTCGCCAAGAATACCGAAAAGTATTCCACCTAAAGGTCTAAAAACCAGTGTAATGGTATAAATGCTCCATACTCCGATAATGGCTATTGCTGAACTCTTTGGAAAAAACTGAGGTGCAAGAATAGGTATTAACAAGAACATCATACTTAGATCAAAGCCGTCCACCATCCAGCCAATAAATGCGCCTGGATAGACATTCCATGGATTAATCTTTTTTTGATCAGCCTCCATTTGATCTTTACCTCCCAAATTTATTTGTTCTAAACAAATCAATTAAATATTTATATATCTTAAATTATATTATCTTTATGTTCAATATGCTTAAAAAGTAAGACACGATAGAGGTAAACAATTTTTTAAATCGGCACAAAGCTACGAACCTCAATAAGGATTGGAAGCGTGCAAGTCTTTGCAATGAAGAATCAATATCGATAGAGTATTTTGTTAAGCCTCCCCCACCATCATTCTTCTCTTGAACAGTTTCACCCTAGTGCTCAAATTTTAGTCGTGTTAACAAAGAAAAATGTTTGTAAAAAACCAGGATAACGAAATTGTGCTATCAGAAAATGATTGTGTATATATAGAGCCAAACGAAATACATACCGTATAAACGTGTTAGACGAACCTTCAGTAGGTCTTGATATTTTTGTGCCTGATAGAGATTTTAGCTTTTGGCTAAATAAGTTTTAAATTATCTGAAATATTTAACATGTATATCGTTTATAGATAATACATATCTTTACCTTAATACTTTCTTAAAGAATTAATGTCAATCATTGTATATACGCATTTTTGCACATATTTGTCGTTAAGTAACTTTTGAGTTTCCTGCTCACTAAAATTTATAACTGGGGTCAGACTTTCTAAAAAGATGAAATATTTTGCACATTTTCGCTCAGGTTTGACATATATATAGTAAATGATCCTGTTTTTTTTGCAACTTTTTTGCAAAATTGAAATAATTAACTGAATCTTTATTAAAAGTACCTATATCTTCTATGGGGGAATTTAAACCACCTAAATATTCTTTGATAGCTTATTTCATTGCAAAACTCGTAGGATTGCTCCCAATAATAATCATACCTATGTTTTCTCCACCATTTGTTTTACATATATTTTATTTGAAATCTTTTTTAATAATTCTTCTAGGTTGTCAATTTGCACATTATCAACTATATAGAATTTTTTGTTGTGTGTTTTAAAAACAAAATATGGGCCCGTATTTTCAATATGTTTTGTAGTTACAATAATATCCACGCCCTCTTTTACTAAATATAAAGCAGTTTGAATACCCTTTTTTTCCTTTAACTCTAAAAAATCGTTTGGTTTTTGCTGTTTATTTAAAATTTTTTGTTTTGACAAATCATAATCTATAATCAGAAAAGAACTGCTGTTGCCGAAATGTTCTGATATCTGGTCGTATTTTGTTTGAGGTATGCATATTTTTATAATCTCTTTTTTAATTGGTTCATAGTGAACTATAACATTATCAACATTTGGAAATTTTTCATAAATACGCTGTTCTATTTGACTTGATAATTTATGTGCTTCTTCGAAACTTGCCATATCAAGCTTTACAATAATTTCTAAAAGCATAAAGCGCCCGCTTTTCCTACCTTTAATGGAAGTTATCTCATTTACATGTTCAAATTGAGAAATTTCCTGTTTTATAGCATCTATTGTCTTTTTATCGACATTTATATCAAGCAACGCAAGCGTGGAATTTTTTAATAGTTCAAAACCAGAATGCAATATTATAATCACAATTACAATAGCTACATATTTATCAATATCCAAACCGAAAATTGAAAAGATTATGCTACAAATTATTATAAAAATTGAAAATAAATCACTTTTTATATGTTCAGCATCAGAAATCAAACCACTTGATGAGTATTGTATACCTATTTTTTTCTCATATTTACTGTATAAATACATTAAAATAATCACAAAAAATAGTATACCTGCAACAATTAGTTGATTATTTAAAACACTTGTGTGTGCTGGTTTATATTTTTCAAATAGGTTATAGCCAATCTCAAATGCAGTCAATATAATAAGTAGCGACACGAACCCTGATGCTATATTTTCTAACTTGTACAAGCCAAATGGAAATTTCTCGCTTTTTTTATAAGAAAAGAACATAGCGCTAAAAACAATTATACTGGAGAGCACATCAAGGCTAGAGTGAAGCGCATCTGCCTGTAAGGCAATGTTTCCAATCCATCTGCCAAGCACATACTTAATAATCATTAGTGCTAAATTTATAAAAGTTGAGGCTATAAGTAATTTATTTATTACTTTCTTTGATTCTTTTTTATAATCTATATTCGCTTGTTGCACTATTAGCTCCTTGCAGTTTTAAATTTCTACCATCAAATATTTTCTTAAAAGCCTTTTCTTAATTAATTATCCTTGTAATAATATTATCAAAGTCCTCATTCTTAGCATCAAATATATCTGAAAGTTCTTTGAGTAAACATGGCCCTATATTTAATCATTTTCATTATAAATCTTTCAAAAAATTCTTCAAAATTTATATTTTTGTCTGAAAAAGATCTTCTCAATATTGTAATCTTTTAAAATCATACAAAATTTATGTTCTATTTTTCTAACTAAAGTAACGAGTTTTAAAAATATTTCTTTAGGAATTGTTCACATTCTTGTGTTAATTCCATCTTCATTACTTTATCACTAAATCTAAATATTTTTTCAATCCCTTTCCAAAGAGTATTGAGAGTTGAGGTAGTATAAGGCCTTAATTAGGCTTGTAAATTGTCTATAGCAACCATTTTACTGGAAACACTCTAACTAAGGGCAATGTTACGTTCATTTGGATCCAAGACATTTATTCTTAGGATTTCTCGATACGTGTTTATTATTATGACCCTTCTTTAGCTGCATTTGTATTGTTTGCAGTGTATAAATGCAGTATAATAAATAGTTTATAAATGACTCTTTTATTGGAATGCTGGCTTTTATTAACTTGTAAAGATAGTTTCAACGATTAAACAGGTGGCATAAAGTCCTGGAATACTTATAAATAATGTTAAAATTTATCTATTTTTTCCTTTTAACTAGTATACCTAATAAAAAATTTAAATCATAAAATAAATCCCAAAGTTTGACAAAGTAAAAATAATATTGTTACAATATTCAAACAATTCTAACAATTTAAAGGAGGAGAAAGATGTCCACAAATCACAACGGGGAGTTTTTTTATCCTTCTGAGGAATTAAAATCCAAATTACATGTCAAAAACTATGATGAGATTTATCAGTATGCTGCAGAACATCCGGAGTCATTTTGGTCTGTAATTGCCTCAGAATTGAGCTGGTTTAAACCATGGGATAAAGTTTTAGAGTGGGAATATCCATTTGCAAAGTGGTTTGTAGGTGGCAAAACCAATATTGCCTATAATGCGCTGGATAGACACGTAAATACCTGGAGGAGGAATAAACTAGCTCTCATATGGGAAGGAGAAAACTCTGAAGTTAGAACATATACATACCTTCAATTACAGAGAGAAGTGAATAGGTTTGCCAATGTTTTAAAGGCCATGGGAGTCCAAAAGGGAGATAGGGTAAGCATATATCTGCCAAGAATCCCAGAGCAGATGATTGCAATGCTTGCCGCTGCAAAAATTGGTGCTATCCATACTTTGGTCTATGCGGGATTCAGCGTTGAAGCTTTGAGGGATAGAATCAATGATGCAGAGTCAAAAATAGTTGTTACCGCTGATGGAGGATTTTATAACGGGAAAGTCGTACCCCTAAAGAATATTGTAGATGAGGCTGTTTCTAAATGCCCGAGCATAATCTCTGTAATTGTGGTTAAGAGAACTTGTGCGGATGTGGACATGACTCCTGGAAGAGATCTGTGGTATCACGAATTAATGGCTCTTCCTATAGCTTCTCCAAAGTGTGAAGCTGAGGTTATGGATGCAACTGATCCTTTATTTATATTGTATACATCTGGAACTACAGGAAAGCCAAAAGGAGTAGTTCATTCACACGGTGGATATATGGTAGGAACATATATAACTACCAAGTGGGTCTTTGACATGAAAGAAGAAGATACACATTGGTGTACTGCTGATTCAGGATGGGTTACAGGACACAGTTATGTGGTATATGGCCCCCTTCTTAACGGTGCGACTACTGTAATGTATGAGGGTGCTCCTACTTATCCTTTACCTGATAGATGGTGGTCTATAGTTGAAAGACATAACGTAACTATCTTTTATACTGCTCCTACTGCTATCAGAAGCTTAATGAGATATGGATCTTCCTGGGTGAATAGAAGAGATTTATCTACTTTAAGAATACTGGGGAGTGTAGGAGAGCCAATAAACCCTGAAGCATGGCTTTGGTTTTATAAAGTAATAGGTCAGGAAAGATGTCCAATAATGGATACATGGTGGCAAACTGAAACTGGAATGCATATTGTGACTCCTTTACCTTGCACTCCGTTGAAGCCAGGATCGGCATCTAAACCATTTCCTGGTATTATAGTAGATGTTGTTGATGAAGAAGGAGAAAGCGTGAAACCTGGTGAAGAGGGTTTTCTAGTTATCAAAACTCCATGGCCTGCAATGCTTCAAACAGTTTATAAAGATCCTGAAAGATACAAGCAGCAATATTGGAGCAGATTTCCTGGTGTTTATTTTGCTGGGGACTCAGCCAAAAAAGACGAAGATGGTTATATATGGATAATTGGTAGAGTAGACGATGTAATAAAGGTTGCAGGATATAGATTGGGTACTGCAGAGATAGAAAGTGCTTTGGTATCTCATCCCGCTGTAGCTGAAGCTGCAGCTATAGGAAAACCAGATCCCTTGAAAGGTAATATTATAAAGGTTTTTGTAATATTAAAATTTGGTTATGAACCTTCTGAGAAACTTGCACAAGAGCTGAAAAATCACGTAGGACATGAATTGGGGCCTATTGCAAAGCCAGCAGAAATTCAATTTGTGGAATCATTACCTAAGACAAGATCGGGTAAGATTATGAGAAGAGTTCTACGTGCTCAAGAATTAGGTCAACCAGTCGGCGATCTATCTACGTTAGAAGAATAAAATAAAAAAAATATTTCATTTTAAAAATAAAGAAAGCCTTTTTTAAGGTTTTCTTTATTTTTTCTTTTTTTGATTTTTAATTTAACTTGTATTATAATTTAGAAAAATTTTGAGAGGTGGTTTTTGAATATAAGCAAAAAATGTCCACTTTTTGCTATAAATAAAATTGTAGAAAATGATTTTCACTGTATAGATGTTGAAGATGTGTTGTTTTCTGGTAAGTCAAAGTTTCAGAAGGTTTTTATAATAAAAAATCCTATATTTGGCAAAATTTTAATTTTAGACGATAAAGTGCAAAGCGCTCAAATTGATGAATTTATTTACCATGAAGCATTGGTTCACCCTGCTATGGTTATACATCCTGAGCCAAAAAGAGTGGCAATACTTGGGGGTGGGGAAGGAGCTACCTTAAGAGAAGTTTTAAAGCATCCTTGTGTTAAGAAAGTTGATATGGTGGAGCTAGATGACCTTGTGGTTGAAATTAGTAAAAAATACTTACAAGAGTGGTGCGTAGATTCCTTTGAGGATCCAAGAACTAATTTGGTTATACAGGATGCAAAAAAATATATGCTTGAATTGGATAGTAGTATACACTATGACGTAATAATAGTAGATTTAACTGATCCTTTAGACGATAGTCCTGCAAAATTTTTATTTACAAAAGAATTTATGAGCGTTTTAAAAAATAGGCTTTCAGAAAAAGGCATTATAATATATCAGGCTGCTTCAATCACTCCCTTTTTTGATAATGCTCATATAGCAGTAAATCATACTGCCAGGGAAGTTTTTAAAATTGTGAATTCATATAGTGCTCATATTCAATCTTTTGATGAAATGTGGGGTTTTGTTTGGGCATCGGATTACTTTAGCCCTTTTGACGGTTATGATAAGATTGATGAAACCCTGCTTGCTAGAAATATTGAGACGAGATTTTATGATAAAGAAACACATATTCACTGCTTTTCTTTACCAAAATATCTTAGAACTCATTTAAAGGAAAAGACGATTATTTTAAGTGATTCCTCCCCGCTTCCAAAAAACTTGGTTAGGAGCTCAATTTAATGAAAAAAAGGGTAGTAATATTGGTTCTTGGCGAAGATAAAGTTGGCATTGTTTATAATATTGCGAAAGTTTTATTTGAAAATAACATAAATATTGAAGATATAACCCAGAAGGTTCTTGATAGCAAGATTTTTACTATGACAATGTTGGTAGATATGTCAAAATCCGAAATATCTATTTCAGATTTGAGAAAAGAGCTTGAAAGCGTTTCAGGGCAAATCAATGTAAGAATTGATCTTCATCATGAAGACTTATTTTATTCCATGCACAGGATATAGATAATGCTTAATTCAAATTTAAGTATAGATGAAATTCTAGAAACTTCGGAGATGTTATACGATCAAATGTTAGACATTAGAACGTTGACTTTGGGAATAAGTTTACTAAATCCAGAGTTAAATTTAAAATCTACTAGTCAAATTTGTAGCTTTTTGTCTGATTTAGGCAAAAAATTTATTTCTGCAGCAAAGGAAGTAGAGGAAGAACTAGGAGTAAGTATTGTAAATAAAAGAATTAGTATTACTCCAATTACAGTTGCTTTTCCAAGGATTGAACCTGAATATTACGTTGAATTTGCAAAAGAGATAGAAAAAATTCTTAAAGAGATAGGCATTGATTTTTTAGGTGGCTTTTCAGCTTTTATAACTAAGGGTATGTCTCCTCAAGATAAGGCTCTTTTATCAGCTCTTCCAGAGATCTTGTCATCTACTGAAAGAATTTGTGCTTCATGTGAGGCTGGAAACAGTAAGTATGGTATTAATGTGTCATCTATTAAAGAAATTTCTCTTATGCTTAAAAAGACTTCGTTAGCTACAAGCGAAAAAGATGGTGTTGGTTGTACTAAATTTGTAGTTTTCGCAAATGCAGTAAACGATAACCCATTTATGGCGGGGGCTTTTCATGGTATAGGAGAAGTTGATCACTCCATTAATGTTGGGATTTCAGGTCCGGGTGTGATTGAAACCGTTGTGAAGAGAAATGAGAATTCTGATCTTTTGGAATTAGCAGAACATATTAAAAGGGCATCTTTTAAGATAACAAGATTGGGAGAATTGGTAGGAAGAAAGACTGCTAAGATTTTGAACATCGGCTTTGGATCTGTTGATCTATCTCTTGCTCCTACTCCCAGAGAAAATGATAGCGTTGCAAAGGTTTTGGAAGCTATGGGAGTGCCTATTGTAGGATTTCCGGGCACTACGGGTGCTCTTGCTATATTAACTGATGCTATCAAAAAGGGAGGTGCTATGGCATCTTCTAGAGTGGGTGGCTTAAGTGGAGCATTTATACCAGTAAGTGAAGATTTGGGAATGATAGACGCTGTCAAAAAAGGTTCTTTGTGTATAGAAAAATTAGAAGCTATGACTGCTGTGTGTTCTGTGGGTCTTGATATGATTGCTGTTCCAGGGACAACTAGCGTGGATACGATATCTTCTATAATTCTAGATGAGCTTTCTATAGGAGTTTTCACTAATAAGACTACTGGAGTGAGAATTATTCCTGTTCCGGGTAAAAAAGAAAATGATATAGCTTATTTTGGAGGTTTATTGGGATATACTCCAATTTTACCAGTAAAAAATGCTAAAAAATCAAAACTTATCGAACGCGGCGGTATAGTACCAGCTCCAATTACATCTTTGAGAAATTAGATGAAAAGTGGATTTGCAATCTTTGTTGGCAAAACAAATGTAGGAAAAACATCTTTAATAAATTGTTTAATGGGTGAAAAAATTGGTATTGTTTCGGATAAACCACAGACTACAAGATTTAGAACTTCTTTTATAGAAAGTACTAAAGAATACCAAATAATTTATGTAGATTCTCCAGGTGTACACGATGCGAGAAATTTGCTTCATATTAGATTGAACAAAAAAATTTTTGATTCACTTGACTCTTTTGAAATAATTGTACATGTGATTAATCCAGTAACAGTTTTTGACAAACTTGACGTTGAAATTCAAAACAAGATTTCTAATAAAAAACCGCGATATTTGGTTGTAAACAAGATAGATCTGGTTGACACTTCAAATTTAAATTTGGATAAGTCAATTACAAGTTTTTACGACCAGGTTATTTATACTTCTACTAAAAACTTTTTTGGTATAAAGGAATTAAAAAAAACTATTATTAACAACTTAAATGATGGTCCTATGTGGTATCCAGAAAGTATGAAAACTGATATGTCAAAAGAAATGCTTATATCTGAGATAATTAGAGAAAAGGTGTTAAATCTGGTAAGACAGGAAGTTCCTCATGGCGTTTACGTCTTAATTGAAAAAATTAATGAAAAACAGAATTTAATTTTTATTGAGGCTAATATTATCGTAGAAAAGGAATCTCACAAGCCAATTTTAATTGGACACAAGGGTTCTATGATTAAGAATATTGGGATAGAATCTAGATTGGAAATTGAAAAATTTTTTGGTAAAAAGTGTGTGTTGAAGCTTTTTGTGAGCGTAGAAAAAAATTGGCGAAACAAAGACTCTTTATTAAGAAGGTTTGGTTTATGGTGATATTGCTTACAAATGATGATGGAATCCGTTCATATGGAATAAGAGATCTTTCAAAAATTTTGTCCCAAGAGCATGAAATTTATGTGGTAGCTCCAGAAAGAGAAAGATCTGCGGCCAGTCACTCGCTTACACTGCATAAGCCTCTTAGGGCGAAAGAAGTTGAAATTAATGGAGCAAAGGGAGCCTGGGAAACAAATGGAACTCCCAGCGATTGTGTAAAACTTGCTATATATGCTCTTTTGCCAAGAAAACCGGATTTATTAATTTCTGGAATTAATAGAGGTGCAAATTTAGGAACTGATGTTCTTTATTCTGGGACAGTTGCTGCTGCTATGGAAGGAGCTTTTTTAGGTATTCCGTCTATAGCAGTTTCACATGTAAGTTTTGAGAGAAAAAAAGATTATATCAAATCTTCAAATTTAATCTTAAAATTTATAAATATAGTAGAAAAGATTCTTGAACCTGGGGTTATCTTTAATGTCAACATTCCTGATTGTTTAGAAAATGAGATAAAAGGTTTTAAGCTTGTCTCTTTACAATTAAGAAACTATAAAAATTTGATTGAAACGAGGGTAGATCCAAAGGGGGAAAAGTACTATTGGCTTTATGGAGTTCCAGATGAAACTATTTCAGATTTTGATTCTGATATAGGTGCAATTAAAAAAAATTATATATCTATTACGCCACTTCATTGGGATCTTACTAATTTAACTTTATTGGAAAGAATAAAAAAAATGAATATCTTTTAAAATATCTAAAATTGTTATACAATTTATCTAAAATGTTAAGAATAGTTTGAAAAATAAAAAAAGGGGGTGAATGTCCTGGAAGAACTTTTATTTAAAATTAGAAAATTTGGATATTTTTTAAATACCTCTACATCTATTGATTTTTTTACTATTGCAGCTTTTTTATCAGAAATGCTTGAAAGTTCAATTTACATAATTAGTAAAAATGGAAGCTTATCTGGATATGCAATTTTGCCGGGCTTTGAATGTCAGGCAAGAGATGAACTTATTATTAAAGCTAATAGGATGCCTGAATACCTGAACTCAAAAATGCTCCTTTCTTCTGAACCTGTTATTAATCAAATACAAAAGGGAAGTGACTGCATCTTTCTTAATGGAGTTTCATGTATATATTGTAATAAATTTTATACGTGGATACCTGTTGTATCTCATACTGAAAGATTGGGAACTTTACTTGCTTCCAGATTTGCAAAAGAATTTTCTACGGAAGATATAATTATTCTTGAACATGCCTCTGCAGTAATTGGTATGGAAAAAATAAGACTTTCAAGCAAAGAAAGGGAAGAAGAAGTTAGAAAAAAGACTACGGTTCAAGTAGCACTTGCTTCACTTTCATTATCTGAGAGGGAAGCTGTGGAATCGGTTATGTCTGAATTAAAGGATCAAAATGAAGGTGTTTTGGTTACAAGCAAGATTGCAAAAAATTCAGGCATTACGAGATCGGTTATAGTAAATGCTCTTAAGAAAATTGAGAGTGCTGGAGTTATAGACGTTCATTCGCTTGGAATGCGAGGAACTTATATAAAGGTAGTAAATAATTATCTTAGAGAGGAGTTGAACAGTGGAGTTAAGCATACTCACATTCGAGAAATACTTAAAAAAAGTTTGTTATCTTAGTCTATTTTCATTTATTTTACTTATTTTTAACGTAAATTTTGCCTTTGCACAGAATACAAATATGCCAGATAAGGTGACTCAGATAGAAGTAGCTTTATATGGTTCTATTTCTAGTGGTTCTCTTACAGATAGGCTTTCTAATTTGGAATATACAATTTGGGGGCAAAGGGATTATTCGGATTCCTTAGAGAGTAGATTAAATAGAATTTATGATGCTGTTTTTGAGTCTACAGATCAAAGAGCTGGTATAGCTCTTGATATGAATGCTCTTGAATACTCTTATTCAAAAGAAGTGAGTTTTGGACCTATTCTGGATAGAATATCTAACCTGGAAAAGAAAATTTATGGCACTTCTTATGATTCTTACAGCTTGATGGACAGATTAAAGAGACTAAATGATACTTTATTAGGTGGCAAGGTAAATCAAGTTAACGTTTCTGTAGATGCAGGTAAACTTATAAGATTCAGAATTTTAAAGACTATAAGCAGTAAAGACAGCGTGGCAGGCGATATAGTGCCTTTAGCTGTAGACGAAGACGTCACTGAGAAAGGTGCCATAATTATACCAAAGGGTTCCTATGGAGAATTAAGGGTTGTAGAAGCTGAAAGAGCAAAGCACTACCTTGGTAGAGATGGTAAACTTCAGATTGAGTTTAGATTTGTTACTTGTGCAGATGGGATAAATCGACCTTTAATTATTTCTAAGGAAGCAATAGAAAAAAATAAAAGTTTACCTTTAACCGTAGGAGTATCTACTGCGGGACTTATCATACTTGGGCCTGTAGGTTTGATTACTGGATTTTTTGTCCCTGGAAGGGATGTTGAAATTCAAAAAAATACTCTTTTTTATGCGAGCTTAAAAAACGATTCTCATATCTGGGGTTTTTTGCCAGGTAGTAAAAGCATAAATGCAAATCAATAATATTTTAAACGTATTGTCAAGAAAAAGGGATAAAGAAATTCTGTCTAGGGAAGATATTATTTTTTTTGTAAAATCAGTAAAAGAAGGTATAGTTGATGACTCTCAAATCGCTGCTTTTCTTATGGCCTGCTTTATAAATGGTCTAGATAATGAGGAAACTTTACACTTAACTCAGGCACTTGCAAATTCTGGAAATGTTCTATCGTGGGGCAAAGCTATGAGTGTTGACAAACACAGTACTGGTGGTGTTGGAGACAAAACTACTATTGCTCTATTGCCGGTTCTGAGCGCTTATGGTTTTCTTGTTCCTAAAATGGCTGGCAGAAGACTTAGTTATACTGGTGGCACGATAGAAAAAATAGAGCTTATTCCAGGTTACAATACAAAATTGTCAATTTCAGATTTTGTTAAGCAAGTTGAACGAATTGGAATAGGACTAATTTCTCAAACTGAAGAAATAGCTCCAGTAGAAGGTACTTTCTATAAAATTAGAAATCATACTGGCACAGTCGAGTCAAGTCAATTAATTCTAAGTAGTATAGCCAGTAAAAAATTAGCTGTAGGCTCTAATTTTATAATTTTTGATATTAAATCAGGTTCGGGTTCATTATTTTCCAGTTATACGGCATCTCTAGAATTTGCAAAAAATATTTGTAATGTAATGAAAAAATTTAATAAAAAAGTATCATACATTGTTTCAGATATGAATCAACCGCTAGGTAAATGCGTGGGAAATAGACTTGAACTTTGGGAGGCTTTGAGCTTTTTGCACACTAGAGAGCCCTATTCTCTTGACAAATTAATATTTAATATATTCTCTAATTCATATAAGGCTTACTTTGGTATAGCGCCAGAGAAAGAAATTAATAAGATATATAATAAAATTTTTGAAGAAGGTAGAACAGTTCAAAAAGCTATAGAGTGGATAAAAAATCAGGGTGGCGATCCTAAATATGTTGAAAATCCTGATTATTTACTAAATGGCCTTAATAAGGTTGAGATTCTGTCATCTGAATCTGGTTATATTCAAGGCATGGACGTGAGGAGAATTGGTTGGATAGGACATTATTTGTCAGACAGAGTTGATGGAGGGATTGTTTTTAATATTTTGATAGGTGATAAAGTTGAGAAAGGAGATGTTCTTGCTAATATTTATGCAAGAGATATTAATAAATTAGAGAACATTGACTTGGCGAGTTGTATAGATATAAAGGAATCCATTTGTAAGAAGAGAGAATTAATTTTGGACTCAAAGATTTTATGATGAAAAAAGGGCTTATTTTTACTCATAACAATTCTGATTTTGATGGAATTGCTTCAGCTTTTATGTTACAAAAAATCTTTAATGCAAAAGTTGTAATGCCTGAAAGAGTTGAATTTCAGGTAGAAGCATTTTTACACCTATATGAATACATATTTCCCTTTGTTAAGTATGAAGATATTGCTTTTGAGGAAATAGACTTTTTGGTTTTTGCAGACACATCTAACCCTCAGAGAATCGGATCCTTTTATGGATCTTTGCCAAAGAATAAGGAATTAGAAGTATATATTTTTGATCATCACACTCTTGGGTATTTTCCACCTAATTTTAAAATTGTAAGGTATCCAGACACCAGCGTAGGTTCGTCAGTAACTTTGGTTTGGGAAGAAATTAAAAGAAGAGGCATAAAATACTCTGAAATAGAAGCTACATTAATGCTTTTGGGTGTTTATGAGGATACAGGAAGGTTATTGTATACCTCTACCACTTATAGGGATGCAAATGCAGTTGCAGATTTAATACAAAATGGTGCAAACTTAATGGTAGTATCTAGATTTTTGGAATCTGGGATGAATCCTTATCAGAGGCAATTACTTGAGTTCTTTTTGGATAATAGTTCGAAGGACTTTTATAATGGAGTCGAGTATGTTTTAACATATGCTGAATTAGATACAGAGGTGGAAGATGCAGCTTTGGTGGTTCATAAACTTAGGGACTTAATAGAGTGTGAGAACGTATTTGCAGTTCTTAAAGTAAAAGACACAGTACACATAATTGCAAGAGGATTGGGCGATTATTTGAACGTCAGAAAAGTCTTGGAAAATTTTGGTGGCGGAGGACATAATGAAGCTGCTGCTGCCACTTTTAGATTGAAAGAAGAATTTTCTGATTTTCTAGATAAGCTTCGAAGCGCTATCCAGAAAGAATGTAAGCCTAAGATAAGAGTTAAGGATGTTATGACCTCTCCTGTTAGGGTACTTGCTCCTGAAACGTCTGTAGAAGAGGCTAGAAAAATTTTACTAAGGTATGGCCATTCTGGTGTTCCAATTTTAAAAGATGACGAAATAGTTGGTGTTCTTTCAAGAAAGGACATTGATAAAGCTACTCAACACAAATTAGGGCAAATGGAAGTACAAAAGATAATGTCGAGGAACGTAATAACGATAAATCAAAATGCCTCTCTCGACGAAGCACAAAAGCTAATGATTGAAAAGGAAATAGGCAGGCTTCCTGTGATTAATGAGGAAAATAGACTGGTAGGTCTAATAACGAGAACAGATATTTTAAGAGTTTGGCATGGTATAAACGTAAAAAAAACTAAAGAACTTTCAACAAAAAGAGTTATTTTGGATTTAAATGTAAGATTGGATCAAAGGATCAAAGATTATTTAGAAATTATTTCTAACGTTTCTGATAAACTTTCCTTAAAATCATTTCTAGTGGGTGGGTGTGTAAGAGATCTACTTTTGAACATACAATCTAATGATATGGATATAGTAGTAGAAGGAGATGCGATAAAGCTTGCCCAGGAGGTTAATAAATATATTAATGGTGAATTTTTTTCTTATGAAAAGTTTAGAACAGCAACTATAAAGAATGAAGAAATAAAATTTGATTTTGCTTCTGCAAGAACTGAATTTTATAGTTGCCCTGCTGCAAAACCACTGATAGAGTATTCAGATTTACATAATGATATGTATAGAAGGGATTTTTCTATCAATACTCTTGCAATTTCTTTGAATAAAGATTCTTATGGCAAAATGATCGATTTTTTTGGCGGGTATGAGGATATAAAAATTAAAAGAATCAGAGTTTTGCACCCCTTGAGTTATGTAGAAGATCCTACAAGGATTATAAGAGCTATTAGATTTGAATTTCAACTTGGATTTAAGATTGATAAGGCAGATGAGGAGCTTATTAAGAATGCTATGGAACTAAAACTTTTTAACGTAATATCTTTTGATGTTTTAAAGGAAGAATTGAAATTGATGTTTTCACACGGATCTTGTCCAGCATTAATTATAATGCGCATGAAAGAATTAAATGTCTTTAAACTAATTCATCCTAAGATATCTTTTAATTTTAGCCTGGATAAACTCAAAGGATATTTTTCTTGCCTTAAATCTGAAGGTTTTGGAAATAATTTGAAAGAATGGTGGTTTTTATGTATCTTACCAATAATATATAATATACTTAAATCTGAGGACAGATTTTTTAAAAGAAAGTGGAAATTTACAAAAAAAGAAATCTTATATGTTGAGAAATTAAAGAAATTTTTGTTTAAGTTTTCGAGAAAAAGGAGCCAAAACATCTTTAAAGACTTTGATCTTTTTGAAACTTTAGAGGGAATTCCATCTGAAATTATTTGTTTTTTAAAGATTTTAGAGGAAAAACCCTTAAATGATTATGTTTTGTGGTTTGAAAAGAATAAAAACGTTTTCAAACCTCTGACTACAGGAGAAGAACTCTCGAATAGAAGCGATGTTAAGCCAGTTTTTATTGGTGAGATACTTAAAAATTTAAAGAAAGAAAAATTTTTTGGCAATATTAGTACGTATGAGGATGAACTAAAATTTATAAATAAATTTATATCTGAAAAGAGTTGAGGTGATCTATGTTTGATATTGTTGGTTTGGTTTTAGCTATACCTGCTGTAATCATAGCGTTAACTGTTCACGAATTTGCTCATGCGTATGTGGCCTATAAATATGGTGACTATACACCAAAAGCCAATGGGAGATTGACTCTTAATCCTTTGGCGCATATTGATCCATTAGGATTCGTAGCCTTACTACTTATTAAATTTGGCTGGGCCAAGCCAGTACCTGTTAATTATGTTATTTTATCAAGGAAAAAAGGTGGAATAGAAATGACTGCATTAGCCGGTTCTTTGGCTAACTTTGGGATGGCTTTAGTTGCTGCCAGAATTTTAGTTGTTTTTTATCAGTTTATTTCTGTTTATGATCCTCTTGTAGCTTTTTTTCAGTTGCTTATTTTTTTAAATATAAGTTTGGGGGTTTTTAATTTGATACCAATACCTCCTCTTGATGGATATACAGTTTTTAGGAAATTTTTCCCGTATGAATTAAGACGTACTATTGAGATGTACGAATATTATGGGCAATTTGTGCTTATAATATTTCTTTTGCTGGGTGGAGCAAATATTTTGATACCAATAGTGCAATTTATATTTAATTTAATGGTTTTTGCATAAACTTGAAGAAATTTTTTCTTGATGTAAGAAGATTTATTTATACAGTTTTTTATACTTTCAAAGAACCATCTTATAAAATTGTTTTAAAAGAATTGAACGAGAGGGAAATCAGTTTGTTTTTTTCAATGCCCAAAGAGGATAGGGTTCATTCACTTCTTTTATTAAAGAATTATAAGCCTGATACTAGTGATGAAAAATTAATTTATATTCAAAAAAGAGTTATAATTTTTCATGATATTGGAAAAAAATTTGAAAAACCCTCTCTTATAACAAGAGTTTTAAGGTCTTTAAAATTTACTTTTTTTAGAAAAAGCAGTTCATATTTTGATCATGCTTTAATAGGCTCAAATATATTGAAAATGGAAGGTTTTTCTGATGAAATAGTAAATATTGTCAGAAAACATCACACTAAATCAAAGGACGTAATGTTTTTAAAAAAGCTGGAAGGATAATAGGAGGACTAATTTGAGAGAAACAATCTTTAGTGGTATGAGACCTACAGGAAGTCTACACATAGGTCACTATTTAGGAGTTTTGGAAAACTGGAAAATTTTGCAGGAAAATTATAAATGTTTTTTTGGTATTGTGGACTGGCATGCTTTGACTACAAAGTGGCAAGATTCAGCTGATTTAAGTGGCTATATTGAAGAAATGCTTGCAGAATGGTTATCTTGTGGAATTGATCCAAAAAAGTCTACTGTAATCTTACAATCTTTAGTTCCTGAGCACATTCATCTACATATGATACTTTCAATGTTGACTCCTGTATCGTGGCTTGAGAGAAATCCAACAGTAAAAGAACAGGCAAGGGAGCTTGGTATTGAAGATCAGCTTACATATGGTCATCTTGGATATCCAGTTTTAATGGCAGCTGATATATTAATTTACAAATCAAAAAGGGTACCTGTGGGTATAGATCAAGTTCCACATCTTGAGATGACAAGAGAAATTGCAAGAAGATTTAATTTTCATTATAAAGAAATATTTCCTGAACCGGAAGCTTTATTAGCTGAATTTCCAAAATTATTGGGTGTTGATGGTAGAAAGATGAGTAAATCTTATAATAATGCTATATATCTGAAGGATGACGAGAAAAGTATAAATGAAAAGGTAGCTTCAATGATTACAGACCCAGAAAGAATCAAAAAAACTGATCCAGGACATCCTGACGTTTGTAATGTTTTTTCTTATTATGGGGTTTTATTCAAATCAGAGCTTTCTGAAGTAAGAGAAAGGTGTGAAAAAGCTCAGATTGGTTGTGTAGATTGTAAGAAACAGCTTGCAAAAAAAATAAATGAGATATTAGAACCAATAAGGAACAAAAGAAGTTATTATTTATCGCACAAAGATATGCTTTGGGATATACTGAAATCAGGATCTGACAGTGCATCTAATTATTGCAAAAACACAATTAGAGAAGTCTACGATGCTATGAAACTAAATTATCCAATATAAAATGTTAATAGATAGCGTTAATGTTTCATATTTAGATGAATTGCTGTGTCAGGTAGAGAGAATAAGACAGATCGTAGAGGAAAAAAATTTTGAGAATCCCTACCAAATTATTAATGAGATTAGGAATATCTTTGAGGGATTAGATAATGTATTTTTTGAAAAAGATAGAACAAATTTAGATTTATTAAAAGCTAATGCTACTAAAAATAGTTGTTGGGATTGGGTTTCGGACTGGCTTTTGTCAATGAGGGCATCTTGCCCGGTACCAAGAAAATACAATCCAAATGAGATTTCCTATAAACCTGAAATTTTGAAAAGAGCTATGATAAAGTTTATAAATAAATCGAAAGTCTATAATGTAAGAAAATATATCCCTTTAAGCTTTTTTGTGGATTCTATTAAATTTTTGATAAACAATGGGTTTAGCCAATTTGATTTATTTTTGATAAAATTTGAAGAAAGAGTGGGATATTTTTTAGCATTCCTTGAACTTTACAAAAATAATATAATAGAGTTAAAACAGAAAAGAAATTTTATTATTTTCAAAAGTGAAAGACTTTAAAAAAATTATTGAAGCAATTATTTTTCTAAACGTAAAACCTATTAAATTAGACAATATTTCAAAGGCTGTGGGGATAAAACCAGAAAAGGTTGAAGATTTAATAGATCAGTTGAATAATGAATATAAAGACAGAAGTTTTAAGATATACAAAAATTCAAAAGGATATTTTTTTGGTATTAGACCAGAATTTAAAGATTTTGTTTTATGTAAAAGAGACAATGAAAAGTTATCAAAATCCATGTTGGAGGTTTTAGCTATAATAGCATATAACCAACCAATAAGTGCAAGTAATGTATCTAAAATAAGGGGTTTAAGAAGCGAAAAGCAAGTGATGAAACTTTTCGAAAATGGCTTTATTAAGATTCTCTCTTTTAATAATGCTCCCATTAAGCAACCCCTTTTTGGGGTAAGCAATAAGTTTTTTGATTTTTTTGGTTTAAGTTCTTTAGACGAATTGCCGCCTATTGAAGATTTAAATTTGAGGAGCTAAAGATGAATAACAATTCTGAGTTTCCAAAATTATTTAGAGAGATAAGAGAGCAAAAAGGCATGTCAATTGAAGAACTGGCTGAACAATCTAAGATATTTTCTTACTACTTAAAAATTTTTGAAGAAGGCAGAAAAGAAAAGTTTCCACCTTATTCTATCTCTAAAGGTTATCTAAAAGCTGTTGCCAGAGAATTAGATATTGATCCGAGTATACTTTTAAAATCTTTTGATGAATTTGTTCAAGAGAAAAAAGTAAATTCTGTTCAAGAAACAGTTACAATCCCGAAGGAAAAAAGAGAAAAGATAATTAAAGAAAGAAATATTAAATCTATCAAATATATAGTAGTATTTATTTTAATTGTGACAATTTTTTCGCTTTCAATATTTTTGGTTTATCAAATAATGATTACAAAGAGAAACTTTTTAGCAAATAAAATGCCAAATAATGTCGTTAAACAAGAGAAATCTAATAATATCGAGACTGGTAATATTAATAGTTCTCAAAAGACTATTTATTTGAAATTCATTGGAAAGTCCTGGGTACTTGTCAAGGATAAGAATAAGGTTTTATTTGAAGGTATTATTAATCCTGGAGAAGAAAAAACTTTTACAACTAACGATACTCTTGATATAAAATTAGGTAATGCTGGGGGGGTCGAAATATCTAAGGACGGTAAAAACTGGGTTAAAGCAGGTAATATAGGGGAAGTTGTAGAACTGACCGAATGACTAAAGCCAGATATATACTACCAGTTTCTTTAGGTTGTCCAAAAAATGAGGTGGATTTACAGTATTTATTAGGTAAGTTTGAGACCTATAATTGTTTTTTAACTTTTGATCTGAATTTAGCTGATTATGTTTTTATAAATACTTGCTCTTTTATTAGAAAGGCAAAACAGGAAGCAATTTCGACAATATTAGACTTTGTTGTGGATAAAAAAAATTTTAAATACAAAATCATAGTAGGTGGCTGTTTAGTTTCTTTGTATAAAGACTCCCTAATTGAACTTTTTCCAGATGTTAGTGCTTTTTTGGAACCAGGAAGGTCTTTTGGCGAGGAAATATTCGAATATTTAGATAAAAATATAGTTTACTGTAATTTTAAGAATGAGATTTGTAGTGATAATGAAAATAGAAAGTTTTTTGTAGAAAGACCATTCGAATATCTTAAAATTGCTGATGGGTGTTCGCGAAAGTGTTCTTACTGTCTTATTCCAAAAATAAGAGGTCCATATCATAGCTATGAAAGACAATTTTTGTTAGATCAAGCAAAAGATCTGGCTCAAAAGGGGAAAAAAGAAATTATACTTGTTGCGCAAGACGTTACTTTTTATGGTTTGGATAGGAAAGATTCTTTATTAAAATTGTTAGAAGGACTTGAAAATATCGAAGAAATCAGATGGATAAGGCTGATGTATCTTTATCCAGATTTGCTAAGTGAAGATGTAATTAAATTTGTTTCTGGATCTAAGAAAGTTTTGCCTTATTTTGATATCCCCATGCAACACGCAAGCGAAAAGGTTTTAAGATATATGAGAAGAAATCCTGATAGCGAAAGATTTTTGAGATTGATAGATAGCATTAGAGAAAATATTCCTGATTCGGTAATAAGGTCTACTTTCATAGTAGGGCATCCTGGAGAAGATGAAAAAGAATTTGATAAGTTAATTAATTTTTTAGAAAAAATCAAACTCAATTGGGCTGGGTTTTTCTCATATTCAAGAGAAGAAGATACTCTTTCTTATTCTATGAATGAACAAGTTAAATATGTTGAAAAGAAAAAGAGGCTAAAAATTGCATACAGTATTCAGCAAGATATTACATTAAAATGGCGCCAATCCTTAGTAGGGAAAAGTTTTGAAGTGTTGGTAGAAAACGATCTTAACAAGTATAATGTAGGCAGAAGCTTTATGGAAGCTCCAGATATAGATTCCTTTATAAGATTTAGAGGCAATAAAAAAGTAGAAATTGGAGATTTTATCAGGATTTTAATTACAAAAAATAAAGGATTTAAATTAGAAGGGAAGTTAATAGAGTGAAGGTTGCTCTCTTGTGTGTAGGTTCTGAATTGACTATTGGTGCAGTTTCTGAAACTAATTCTAACCTACTTTCTTCGAAGCTCGAAAAATATGGTCATGAAATAGAAACCATAATTGTTATTCCGGATGATCTTGTTATAATATCAGCTCAAATCCAATATCTTTGTGAGTTTTACGATTATATTTTTATTTCTGGTGGTTTGGGGAATACTTTTGACGATCTTACCAGGGAAGCTGTATCAAATTTTACAAAATTGCCTCTTGAAAAAAATCTTGATTTGCCAGAAAAAATGGCCTATACGATTTCAGGGGCGCAGGTTTTTTTAAATAAAGTTGGGTTGGCGCCGGGCATGATAGTTGATTTTAATAACAAGAAAATTATATTGCTTCCTGGAGTACCTGCAGAATTTGATTATTTGCTTGATGAAATTTTAGAAAAATTGTTTTTGGAAAACAAGGATAAATTATATATATTTTTTTATCATTTGTTGCTTAGATTTGAGAGATCTGTTGAAAAGGAATTGCCGAATGAGTTGTTAAATGACTTTGAAGTTTCTTTGACCATATTAGGCTTGGATAGTGAAGTGTTGCTTATTCTAAAAACTGACTCTGAAAAGAAAGCTAAGTATTGGGACAAAAGGTTGAAGAAAATTTTCAAAGATTGTCTTTACTATGCTAGTACCAGATCCTCAAATTTTGAGACAGAGATTTATAAAGTTCTTAAAAAGAAAAATCAAACTTTAAGCGTTGCAGAGTCTTGTACTGGAGGTTTGCTTTCATCAAGATTAGCTGTAATACCCGGCATTAGTAGCGTTTATTTGGGAACTATTGTTGCTTATAGTGTTGATTCAAAAAAGAAGTTGTGTGGGTTTTCTGGAAATACAGTTTCACCGGAAGCAGCTCTTGCTATTGCTAAGGCTTCAAAAGATCTTTTTGATAGTAATTGGGCTATTGGAGTAGTTTGTTACGCAGGGCCCGATGGTGGCAATATTGGTCAATCGTATATATCAATAGTTGGAGATAAAACTTATTCTTTTGAAAAAATTTTTAAAGGTGATAGAAGCTTTATTTTAAAAAGGGTATCCTCTTTTGCTCTGGCAAACTTTTTGGGGGTAATTAGTAAAGGGTGAGATTATTTATTGCTTACAAGATTCACAATAAAGATGCTAAAGATATTTACCTTAATGTAATGAATTGTGAAGCATTTAAGAAACACAAAATTGTTGATTTCAAAAATTATCACATTACTTTTAAATTTTTAGGAGAAACAAAATTAGATGTTCAAATAATTTCGGAGCAGCTTTTGGACTCACTCTCTAATTTTAAGAGGTTTAACTTTTTTTTCTCTAATGAGATTGGTTATATTCCATCAAGACATAATCCAAAATTTGCTTATTTAAAAATATATGAAAGAGATAACGATTTTGAAAAAATTTTTAGAAACGTTGATCTGGCTATGAGTAATTTAGGGTTTGATATGGAGAAAAGAGAGTTTAAACCCCATCTTACATTGGTTAGATTTAGAGAAACTTTGATAGGTGATGATATTTTCCCGGTCTATTTTAAAGGAAAGAAGAAAATAGAATCTATCATGGATAAAGTTAGTCTATTTCAAAGTATTTTGTTACCTGAGGGGCCTGTTTATAAGGAGGTATTTTCGGTTAGGCTATGAATGAAAAAGAAATGAGCCTTATTGAGCATCTCAGCGATCTGAGAAAGACTCTAATAATAGGTTTAGGTTCGTGGTTTGTTGGGATAATAATAGCATGGTTTTTTAAAGACAAAGTTTTATCTTTCATTAGCTCAACTCTTCCTAAAGGTACACTTGTTTATTTTTCGCCACTTGAAATGTTTACCACTGATTTAAAATTATCTATGATATTGGGATTTATAATTATGTCGCCTATTATTTTTTATAGTATATGGTGGTTTCTTGCTCCTGGACTCTATGAAAATGAACAAAAATTTGTAAAGAGATGGATGCCGGTAATGGTTATTCTTTTTTTTATTGGAGCACTTTTTTCAGCTAAAATAATTCTTCCATTTGCTTTAAATTTTTTTGTTTTTCATTCTACAAGTTTCGCAGTTGCTAAGCTTTCAATTGCAAAATTTATATCATTTTATTTTTTAACTATAGTTTTTTTTGGGCTTATGTTTCAATTACCACTGGTTTTATCGTTATTGATATTACTAAATATTGTTTCCTATCAAACATTAAAAAAGTTAAGAAAATTTTTTTATATTTTAATCTTCTTGTTTATAGGTTTTATTAGCCCTCCCGACCTCTTTTCGCAAGGCATTATGTTTATTCCTTTAATGCTACTTTTTGAGATTGGTATGTTTATTTCTTCTAAATTAAAGCCTATGAAATTTTAAATTATGGATAGAAGAAAATATCCATTTCCTATTCTTGCTGTTAGTGGTTTGTTGATAAAAGATAACAAGATACTTTTGGTAAAAAGAAAGTGTCCTCCCTCGATTGGACGTTGGTCTTTGCCAGGCGGGGTTGTAGAAAAGGGTGAAAAATTAAAAGATGCTATAAAAAGAGAATTTTTAGAAGAAACATCACTTAGCGTTGAAGTTATTAAACTACTAACTGTTTATGAAAAAATTGACCTTCAAGAAGATAAAATAGGTTATCATTACGTAATATTATTATTCTTATTGAGCCTTACAGGTGGTTCTTTAAAGGCAAACGATGATGCCCGGGAAGCATGTTTTTTCTCGAAAAATGAAATATTAAAACTTCCCCTAACTGATGGCTTAATAGAGGTTTTAAAAAATATACTTGAAAAGATTTAATCTTCTATTTTTGGCAATATTCTGATCATAGCCTTAAAAGTATTTAGCAAATGCTTGTCCATAGCTTTTTTTGCAGATGAAGGATCTTTTTTCTTTATGGCATCTAATATTTCTGCATGCTCTTGCAAAACTTGCTCATAGTTCCATGATTTTGTTAAAGCTTTTATTCCAGATAGGCTCATAACGTCTCTAATATCTTCTAAAAATCTTACTACATATCTATTTTTGGTTAGTTCTGCAATAGTGCTGTGAAATTCTCTGTCTAGATCTACGAAACCTACATAATTTTTCTTTGATATTCTCTTTCGTGCATTAATTATTATTTTTTCCAGTTTAGAAAAATCTATATCTGATTTTACTCTTGCTAATTTTTCTGCTGAGAAGCTTTCTAAAAGTCTTCTTATTTCAAAAATTTCTTTTAAATCGAATCTGTTTAGACTGCCAATTAATATGCCCTCTCTAGGAATTACAGTTACCAGGCCTTCCTTTTCTAATTTCAAAATAGCCTCTCTTATAGGAGTTCTGCTAATATTAAATCTCTCAGCGAGTCCTCTTTCTGTTTCCAATTCTCCAACTTTTATTTTTCCAAGAAATATATGTTTTTTTAATTTTTCATAAGCTTCATCGGAAAGAAGATGTTTTCTTCTTTTATAGCTCTTTGGCATACTAACTGGTCCTCCACAGGATTTTATTTTTAGTTTAAAATGATTATAACATGATTAAAGAATTTAAAAAGAAAAGAACAGTTAATTTAAAACAATTTGCAAAAGATATTTCAGATCAATTAAAAAATAAGACTGATAATCCTTCTTTGGAATCTAAAATTATTTTATCACATTTTTTAGAAATTGATATAAAAGATTTGTATTTATTTGACAACATAGAAATTGATATAGATAAGATAAATTCAGTTTATGAGGCAATCGAGCTAAGATTAAAAGATAAACCACTTGAGTATATAATTGGATACAAACCCTTTAGATTTTTAAAATTAAAGGTAAATGAAGATGTGTTAATACCAAGAAATGAAACAGAAGAAATAATTGATATAATAAAAAGGTTCTTTCCTCGAGCAAAAACTTTTTTGGACATTGGAACTGGCTCTGGTGCAATTGCTTTATCGATAGCAAGAGAAATTGAGAATTCTTTTTGTGTTGCGACCGATATTTCTGAAAGAGCTTTAAAAATTGCCAAAGAGAATGCAAAAGAAAATAATTTGGAAAATAAGGTTGTTTTTGAACTTGCTGATTTGTTTCCTTTAGAAAAAGAAAAATTTGATGTTATAGTTTCTAATCCTCCATATATTGATATTAACAATACCCGGCTTTCTGTAATTAGCGAAGAAATTTACTTTGAACCTAAAATTGCACTTTTTGCAGAAAATAAAGGTTTATACTTTTATGAGAAAATCTTATTTAAAGCTAAAGATTATCTATTTTTAGATGGTGGTTTAATATTTGAAGTAGGTTTTAACCAGGCAAAGGAAGTTGTTGAAATAGGAGAGTCCAATAACTTTAGTTGCTTTAGTTTAAAAGATTTAAATGGGATAGATCGCTTTGTTGTATGTAGACGTAAAATGATAAAATAGACGTATGTGTATTTACAAATTAATAAATAGAATAATATTTTCTAAAACTTTATTTAACTTGAGGGGGTTAATCCTTGTATAGAGTCGAGGTTTGGTTTAAAGAAGGAGTTTTTGATGCTGAGGCAGAAAGCGTACTTAGACAGATTGTTTCAATTGGTGTAGAGAGCGTTCATGATGTCAAGATTGCAAGAGTTTACAATATTGAAGGAGATTTAAACCAGAATGAGATAGAAGACATTGCAAAAAATTTGTTAATAGATCCAGTAGTTGAGACTTATTTTTTAGGGAAACAAGAGAGAAAAGGAGAAGATGTAGAAATAATCTTTAATCCTGGAGTTATGGACCCAGCTGAAGAACCTATAAAAAGAGGTATTAGAACTTTAGGTTACAATAGTGTGAAAGCTTGTAGAACGTCTAAAAGGTATATTTTTACTGGTGAGTCAATATCAAAGAAGGATGTTAATAAAATCTGTGAAAAAGTCTTAATGAATAAGCTAATTCAACATGTTGTAAAGGGTAAAGAAAAGATTTTATTAGATCTGCCAACCTTTAAATTTAAAAAAACTACTATTCCTATAAGAAATTTAACAGATCAAGAGTTAAGACAGCTATCTGTCAAAAGAGGTTTAAGCCTTGATTTAAACGAAATGAAGATTATTAAAAATTATTTTATAAATGAAGACAGAGATCCCACTGACGTTGAATTAGAAACCATTGCCCAAAGTTGGTCTGAACACTGCATACACAAGACTTTTAAATCTGAGGTTGAATTTGAAGGTAGAACTCTACCTGCGATGTTTTCTTTAATAAAAGATGCTACCAATAAGCTAAAGGCTAAAAAGCCATATTTGGTTTCTGTTTTTGATGACAACTCAGGTGTTATAAGTTTTAACGACGATTGGTGCCTGTGTTTTAAAGTAGAAACCCATAATCACCCTTCTGCTTTAGAACCATATGGAGGTGCTGCTACGGGAATTGGCGGTGTAGTTAGAGATATTATGGGCACAGGACTTTCTGCTAAACCTATTGCAAATACCGATGTTTTTTGCTTTGGTAATATTGACGTTTCACAGGAAGATTTACCGAAGGGAACCTTACATCCCAAAAGGATCTTGGAGGGAGTTTTCAGAGGCGTTAGGGACTATGGAAACAGAATAGGTGTCCCAACTGTAAATGGTACAGTTTTGTTTCATGATGACTACATGGGAAATCCTCTGGTTTTTTGTGGTTCTATTGGAATTATTCCAAAAAAGTTTGCTCTTAAGGGTAGGCAAGAACCTGGCGATTTGGTTCTTTTAGTTGGTGGTAGAACGGGTAGAGATGGAATTCACGGTGTAAACTTTGCATCTTTGGAGCTTTCGGAAGAATCTGAAGTAGTCTCTTCTGGCGCTGTACAAATTGGTGATCCTTTTACGGAAAAGAAACTTATAGATACAATACTTAGAGTACGTGATATGGGTTACATAAAAAGAATTACTGATTGTGGTGGTGGAGGACTGTCTAGTGCTGTAGGGGAAATGGGAGAAGAAACTGGAGTCGAAGTTTACTTAGATAAAGTTCCTTTAAAATATCAAGGTCTAAATTATTTTGAAATATGGATATCAGAATCCCAGGAAAGAATGGTCCTGGCTATAGCTGAAAAAGATAAAGATGAAGTATTGAAAATTTTTGAATCTGAAGATGTTGAAGCTACAGTAATTGGAAAATTTACTAATGATAAAAGATTAAAGCTTTATTATGAAAACTCTGAGGTATCAAATATTTCTAATGATTTTTTGTTTAATGGTTGGAAAGAAGCTAGTAAAAAAATTTTAGCACAAAAACCAAATTCAACTTCACAAACTACTGATTACAATAAAAAAATCACAGATTTTTCTGAGACTTTGCATAAAATATTATCTTCATATAACATTTGTTCTAAAGAGAAGTTTATATCGGGTTATGACTTTGAGGTTCAAGGGATGAGCGTAATAAAGCCTTTAATTGGGTTATATAGAGATGGACCTTCCGATGCTGCTGTTTTGAGACCTTTTTGGAATGATAAAAGAGGCTTTGCAATTTCAAATGGAATTAATCCTTTTTATGGTTTGAAGGACCCATATTGGATGAGTGCTTCTGCCATAGAAGAAGCTTTAAGACAGCTCGTTTGTGTTGGAGCTGATATAACTCAAGCGGCTATTTTAGATAATTTTGCTTGGGGATCGCCTAAAAAACCAGAAAACGTGTGGAGTCTTTATGAGTCAGTAAAAGCCTGCCATGATTTTTCTCTAGAATTTGAGGTTCCATTTATATCAGGTAAGGATAGCCTATACAATGAGTTTACTTATCACGACAAAGTTATATCTGTGCCCCCAACCTTATTAATATCTGCTATTGCTATTGTTAAAGATGTAGAAAAGACTATAACGTCAGATTTCAAAGGTCCTGGCAATATTGTATACCTTCTTGGTAAAACTAATAATGAATTGGGCGGTTCACAGTTTATGAAAATAATGTTTGATTCTACTGATGGTAATGTGCCAAAAGTTAATGCAAAGGATTCTATGTCTTTAATGAAAAGACTTTCAAAAGCTATCGAACTTGGTTTGGTAGATTCATGTCACGATCTCTCTGATGGAGGCTTGGCAGTTTGTATTTCTGAGATGAGCTTTTCAGGTAATTTTGGCGTAAGAATTCAATTAAAAGATGTCGTTTGTGGCGAATCAATAGATAAAGATGAAATTATTTTGTTTTCTGAGTCAAATGGAAGATTTTTAGTAGAGGTAAAGCCAGAGAATCAAGAAAAATTTGAAAGGGTTTTGGAAGATTCTGTATATTCTATAATTGGGAAAACTTGTGAAGAGCCTTATCTTACAATAAAAGGTTTGTCAGGAGAAACTATAGTTAAAGAGAACATATATGCGTTAAAAGAATCCTGGAGGAGTCCTCTCTTGCCAGATTATTTAAAGAAAAAAACTCCTTACTCTTTTAATAAAAAGTCATTTACAATTCCAAATATAGTTTTGGGAAGAAAACCAAAAGCCTTAGTGTTAAAAGCTTCTGGCGCAAACTGTGATTCAGAAACAGTTCTCGCACTTGAAAACAGTGGTGCTGAAGTTGACTCATTTCATATTAATAGGATTATTAAAAAAGAAGTAAAATTTGTCGATTATAGAATTCTGGTTTTACCAGGTGGTTTTACGTATGGAGATTATATTTCAGCAGGAAAGATAATGGCTGTAGAATTTTCAAAAATTTTTAATGACATTGTTAAAAGCAATGAAAAAATGCTTATTGTGGGAATTTGTAATGGTTTTCAGGTTTTAGTCAAAACTGGGATTTTGCCTGGATTAGAAGAGGGCAATTTTAAGCAAAATGTTACTTTAACTTACAATACTTCTGGAGAATTTCAATGCGAGTGGGTAAATATAAAAGTCCTGGATAATAGATGTATTTTTGTGCCGAACGAGTTTTCTGAAATTGAATTGCCAATAGCGCATGCTGAAGGGAGATTTTATGCTAAAGTAGACGTTTTAGAAAAGATTTTCAAAAATAAACAGGTAGTTTTTATTTATGATAAATACAATCCAAACGACTCTAAGGAAAATATTGCTGGTATTACAGATAAAAGTGGTAGAATATTAGGGCTTATGCCTCATCCAGAGAGAAATTTTATATTAACTCATCACCCATACAAAATTAACAGAAACTATGGATCTTTACTTTTTAATAAGTTAGTAAAAGTGGCTGATGAAATTTAAGCTTTTTTCGTATTGCCGTTTTTAAAGAATTTATTGTAAATATGAATAAATTCTTCATAAGAAGGTCCAAAAATAACAATTAGAATTGCTGGTAAAAATGGAGGTATAGCCCATATCCAATATACAGGCCATAAAACTATGGTTGCTATAATAAATAATATTAGATAATACGTTATATGAGATCTTGTTACTTTTTGTCTTCTCATCCTTTTCATATCATAAGATTATACAATAAAAAATTATTGGAGGTTAAAAATTGTTTAAAAAGGTTTTAATATTGTTTTTGCTAGTAAGTTTTGCTTTTTCGGCGTTTAATTTAGAAATTGCCTTTTCGAAGGCTGGTGGTGGCAAAAGTTTTGGCACTACAGGAACTCATAGCTATTCAGCAGGAAATAAATATGTTTCGCCAAATCTAAATACACCTAAAACTACTTCTCCTGTTAATCCAAACAACAATCAAAGTCAACCATCTTTCCTTAGAAATTTTTTGGGCGGTTTGATAGGTGCTCTGGCTTCAATTGCACTATTTTCAATGTTAGGTAGTTTGTTTGGTTTTAATGGGCCAAATAGTTCTCTAGCTGGCTTTTTATTGATTATAATTATTGGGTTTTTGCTAATATATCTGATTAATTATTTTGCAAAAAGAAGATTTAAAAGTGATAGCAATTATAATGAGGTTTCTGTGAATAAAGAATTATATAATGCTTCAAGTGTTTATAATGATAGTCTTCAGGGAGTGAAGTTAGGCTCTGTTCAAGCAAAAATGGATGTGGATAGAGGGTTAAAGGAGATAGAAAGAGCTTTTCCTTCCTTTTCTGAGGAGAATTTGAGATCTAAAATCAAAGAAATATTTGTAAGTATTCAGAAGGCTTGGTCAGAGAAGAATTTTAATATGCTAAGAAACTTAACTACTGATGAAATGTTTTTAAATTTTCAGAAACAAATTGAAGAATTTAACAAGAGCGGCATTACAAATTTTGTGGAAAATATCTCAGTTAAAAGAATGGATTTGGTAGATGCCTGGGTTGAAGAGGGGAAAATATATGTAACTTATAAAATTGAAGCTACAATGACGGATTATGATGTTGATGTGAACAAAAACATTCTCAGAGGCAATAAAGATGAATTGGTTGATTTTCAGGAGTTATGGAGCTTTATATCAGAAGATTCAATAAATTGGAGACTTACGGCTATAAATCAGATATAACATAATTTTTTTGTCTCTTTTAGAGCAAAGTTTTTATTGCATCTATTTTCAATTTATTTTATAATAAGTACTCGTCGGGGCGTAGCGCAGGGGTAGCGCACTCCTTTGGGGTGGGAGAGGTCGGTGGTTCAAGTCCACTCGCCCCGACCATTTTTTAAAACAAATATTTTAAAACAAATGAATAATATGGTAAGTGCTAAAAGTCCAATTCTATTTTACGAGTTTATTTTGCACAGTAGTAGAACGTTTTTAAAAATTTTCAAGTTGTTTTTTAAATTAAAATGGATACTTTAAGAAATAATTGTAGTTTATATTATTCATGGTAAAATAAATAATGTACCCTTTAGAAAGGTGGGGTTATGTTGATAAATAAACACTTATACTTTATAACATTTGTACTGGTAAGCGTTTTTATCTTTGCGGGAGTTTCATACTCAAAAGGAGTAGGGCCTATACCCAGTAAGAATAATCCAGGGATTTTTGAAATTTTTGACAAGAAAAGTAATCATGGTCAGGGAATTAAGGAAATAAATATGGAAAAAAATAAAGAAAAAAAAGAAATCCAGAATGAATTTAAAGAAGAAATCCAGGAAAAAAATCAAATTAAGAACAATGGCGGCTCAGAAGAGAATATTACAAACGAACAAAACCAGATCGAACAATTAAAACAAGAAAAAAAGGATGTAAACAAAGAGTATACTAATGAGCTTAAAGCAAATGGAAAAGAAAATAAGCAATAATTCTAATAATATTTAATTATGTCAATTCATAATGCTATTTTATTTGCTCGTCTTGGGAAGAAGGTTAGATGTCTTGTTTGTCCAAGGCTATGTACTTTAGATGACGGAGAAACTGGATACTGTGGTGTAAGAAAGAATTTTTCAGGAGAATTGAAAACTCTTATTTATTCTCTTGTTTCTTCTGCTGCTGTAGATCCAATTGAAAAAAAGCCACTTTTTCATTTTTTTCCAGGGAGCAGAGTTTTTTCTGTTGGTACATTTGGTTGTAATTTTAGGTGTTTAGGATGTCAAAATTGGCAGATAGCTTGTTCTGGGCCGAGTGGTGGGGAAGAAATAGCGCCCGAATATCTTTTGGAATTAGCAAAGAGATATTCATGTAGAGGTGTAGCATGGACCTACAATGAACCAACTATCTGGATAGAATACGTTTTGGATTCTGCAAAGATAATTAAAAAAAGTGGTCTTTATACTGTAATGGTTACTAATGGTTATATTACACTAAAAGCTCTTGACACTGTAGCAGAGTATATTGATGCATATAGAGTTGACCTGAAAGGTATTAGGGGCAAGTACTATCGAGAGGCTGCAAATGTAGAAGATATAAGACCAATTTTACTTGCTATAAAGGCTGCCAAATATAAATACAATTGTCATGTAGAAATAGTTACTAACGTGGTTCCTGGTTACAACGATTCTTCTGAAGAAATATTTGAAACTGCTAGTTGGATCAAGAGTGAATTAGGAGAAGATACTCCGTGGCATATTACGAGATTTTTCCCTCAATATGAACTTTCAGGTTTGATGCCTACTCCTGTAGAAAAATTAAATGAAGCTTATAAAATAGCTAAAAAAGTTGGATTAAATTTTGTTTATACTGGTAATCTATCTGGAGGAAAGGAAAATACATATTGTCCGACGTGTGGAGAGCTATTAATTGAAAGAAAAGGATATGAAATAATACAAAACAAGTTGAAAAGTAGTGAATGCCCAAAATGTGGAAGAAAGATTAATATAAAGGGTATTGATTATGTTTAAAGATAGGCTTGAAGCTGCAAAACTTCTTTCTGAAAAGATTAAAGAAACTTTACCCAATATAACAGATGTTATTGTTTTAGCTATTCCAAGAGGAGGAATAGTTATAGGTGCTCAAGTTGCTAAATTTTTCGGATGGGATTTAGATATTACAATACCTAGAAAATTAGGCGCACCTGGCAATCCTGAACTGGCTATTGGGGCAATAGGTGAGCATAATGGTTTGGTGATAAATGAAAGAGCATATAAACTTTTAGGAATTGAAAAGGATTATCTTGATAAAGTAATAGAAAGAGAAAGAAAAGAGATTGAAAGAAGAAGCAATCTTTATAGAACAAAAAAATTTGATTATAAGGATAAAAATCTTATTATTGTTGATGATGGGATAGCTACTGGTTCTACGGTTATTGCCAGTATAAGAGGGTTAAGGATCTTTAAACCCAGATCAATTATTGTCGCAGTCCCAGTTTTGCCTTATGAAACTATTGATCTTATAAAAAAAGAGGCAGACATTCTAATTTATTTAATAGCACCGAAAGAATTTTGGGCTGTAGGTCAATTTTATGCAGATTTCGGAGAGGTGAAGGACGAAGAGGTAATAAGAATTTTAAAAGAATTTTCTGAAGATATTAAAGAAAGATAATGCTAAGATAAGCAAAGAAATTGTAAGGAAGAGTTTTTCTTCTTTTGTTGATATTTTTGAATAAAGCGTTTCATATTTATTAATTTTAAAGTTATAAAACAAAATTCCTGCTCTATCTGCCGGAAGAAGTTTCATAATATCACCATTTGGATTAATAAATGCAGAGGGTCCGGTATTGGCTGCTCTAATTATTGGTATTCCAAATTCAATGGCCCTGAATATTGATATATTTAAGTGTTCTATTGGCTCTTTTGTATCTTTGAACCATCCATCATTAGAAGCTACTACTAATAAATTTATTTTGTTATTTTTTAGCTTTTCATATATTAAATCTGGGAGAGTATCCTCGAAGCATATAAGAAATCCTATATAAAGACCTTTATATTTAAAAGTTTTAGAATTTTTTCCTTCCTTAAAATCGCCAAGTTGAGGAAAAAATCTGTTTAAAAAACCAAAGATTTTTGGTATTGGGTTAAATTCTCCAAATGGAACAAGATGTTCCTTTTCGTAAACTAGCTCTTTTTCATTTTTGTTAAGAAAGTATATAGAGTTATAATATGAGTCATTTTTACAGTAAATAGAACCTATTAAGGAAGGTTGATTTGGTATTAAAGTATTTTCTTTATTTAAACAAGTTCTAAATATAACCTCTGGGGTTACTATTAGACTATTTGGATACTGATGTTGTGCAAGGTTGAATAAATCTATATATTGCTTGTTAATAAGATTTTCGTAGTTTTCATCATATAAAAAAATTGGTCTGAAATTTCCTTGTAAAATAGTAAATTCTTGATATTTTATATTGTTATTATTTGAATTTAAAAAATTTACAACAGATCCTGCTAGGATAAGAAAACACAGCAAATAAAGTGCTTTTGGAATGGTTTTTTTCTTTGAAAAAAGCATATTAATATAAAAAATTAAAAAGGTTAGTCCTATTACTCCGATAAAACTTGCAATGTACATAAATGGTGTATATATTAGAAAATATCCTGGAGTTTCTAACCCAAAGGCAAATGGACCAGAGTTTCTTAAAATTTCTGAAGAAGTTAAAAAAATTGGTAATGAAATGGTGTATAATTTTTTAGGTATATTTTTTTCAATTTTTTTCCAGATTATAATTGGTAAAAACCAAAAAAGAGACAGATATAAAGACATTAAAATAACAATATGTATTCCAAATATTGATAACCAGCTGGTATTTGTTAGAAAGTATAAAAAAATATTAAAATATATGAGAAAAGAATTTTTCTTATTAAGTTCTAAATTTCTTATGATATAAAAAAGAGGTGATAAAAAAAAGAAAATTAGGATATTGTTATCGAAGTAATATAAAGTGATTGCAGTAAAAACTGTTAGTAAAAGAGTTAAAAGCCATAAAGTGTAATTTTTTTTTGTCATATCAACAAACGAGGAGGTGAGCCCTATGAACTTAAGGTTGCTATGGTCAGGATTCTGTTCTCTCATATTTTTTATTATAGGGTATTCAATTGTAAAAATGTCACTTTTTGACTCTATTTTTCCTTGGCAAGAGAAATCAATTGGCACTTTGTCATTTTTTTTTATTCCTATTTTCTTTGCATTTATTGGTTTTTTATTCGCATTTGTTTTTTGGAACAAGCTTTTTAGTTATTTGAAGTTTTTTTTGAATAGAATCACTTCTTTTTCTCTCTTTGATATTTTTATACCTGTACTAGGCCTCTTATTGGGTTTGATTATTTCTTTACTTATAACCTGGCCGCTTTCCTTTTTGCCATTGATAGGGATAATAAAACTTATTCCACTCTTATTTAATCTTGTTCTAGGATTTTTAGGGGTTTATCTGGCGCTAAAGAAAAAAAGGGATATAGAAAATACTTTTAAGTTAATTTCTAAGTTTTACCAAAAAGCTTCTTCTTTAATTCTTGGCATGAGCGATAGACAACATATAAAAGAGGTTGTTCATCAATATGGGAATTCTAAAATAATTGATACAAGCGTAATTATTGATGGTAGAATTCAAGATATATGGCGAACTGGTTTTTTAGAAGGTAAGATAATTATTCCTTCCTTTGTAATAAAAGAAGTTCAGCAATTATCTGATTCTACCGATCCAATGAAAAGGGCAAGAGGGAAAAGGGCTTTAGAAATATTGAATTCTTTTAAAGAGGAAGCAAAAGATTCTATTATTATAGACGAAATCGATTATAAAGGGTTAAATGGTGTGGACGAAAAACTTATAAAATATGCTCAGGGCGTACCAAATTCAAGCATTATTACAAATGATTATAATTTAAACCAGGTTGCATCTTTAATGAACATAAAAGTCTTAAACATTAATGACCTGGCAAATGCAGTAAAGGCGGTAGTGCTTCCTGGGGAAGAAATTTCTATCCAAATAGTTAGGGAAGGAAAGACTCCGGGTCAAGGAGTTGGATATTTAGACGATGGGACAATGGTTGTAATAGAAGACGGTAAAAATCATATTAATTCTCAAGTTAACATTACGATAACAAGCGTATTACAAACATCATCCGGAAGAATTGTATTTGGGAGAATTCTTTCTTGAATATCTGGGCTGTGATAGTAGCTGCAGGTAAAGGTGAGAGGCTTGGTTCTTACAAACCTTTAATAAAGATAGGCGACAAATATATGCTTGAGTATTCTGTTGAAACTATTTCAAAGAGTAATAAAATCGAAGGAATTGTAGTTGTTTGTTTATCTAACTATATCCAGTTTATTAGAGAGCTCTTAAAGAAATATGATCTGGTTAAATATGTTGTTCCTGGTGGAAAGCTCAGACAAGATAGTGTGAGAAAAGGGATATTAAAGGTTCCTGAAACTGCTGAATTTGTTTTAGTTCATGATGCTGCAAGGCCATTTGTAAGCGTTGATATTATTGAAAGATCGATAAATGCTGCTGTTCAAAAAGGTTCTTGTGTGGTATGTGTTGGTGTAAATGACACGGTGAAGAGAGTAGAAGATGGCTTTATAAAAGAAACTCTTGACAGAGATTCTATTTTTTTGGCGCAAACTCCGCAAATATTTAAAAGAAAAGAACTTCTTGAAGCGTTTGAAAATGCTATTCTAAAGCGCCTGGTTTTTACTGACGAATCTTCTTTGATGGAATTTCATGGTATAAGGCCATTTGTTGTATTGGGAGATAATTCTAATATGAAAATTACGTATCCTCAAGATTTAGAGTTGGTTAAAAATTTTATAAATAGTGATGTGGATTTTAAAAAATTATCTGAAAAGGTTTATGAGGAGGAGAAGGTAAGAAAGGTACAAAATTATTTTGTAGGCATAGGAGAAGATATTCACCCATTTGATAAAGAAAGGCCCTTATACCTTGGAGGTGTTCTTATACCATTTGAGAAGGGTCTAAAGGGGCATTCTGATGCTGACGTATTGCTTCATGCACTAATTGACGCTCTTTTAGGCGCATCTGGTTTGGACGATATTGGCACTTTGTTTCCAGACACCGATCCAAAATATTATGGTGTTTCAAGTTTGACTTTACTTCAGAAAGTTTCAACGCTTGTCTATAGTAAAGGTTTTAAGATCCAGAATATAGACATGATAGTGTTTGCTGAAAAGCCTAAAATCAGGGCATTTAAAGATGAAATAATTTCTGTTATTTCAAACACGCTAAATATTGACAAAATAAAAGTAAATCTCAAAGGAAAGACAGCTGAAGGTTTGGGATTCTTAGGTAGGGAAGAAGGCATATATGCTAAAGCTGTAGTTCTTTTGAAAAAAGAGGAGAATTGTTGATGATAATTATTTCTTTTTTAATACTAGTTGCAATTTTGGTAATATCTTTTTTTGCAATATTAGAAATTAGATTTAGAAGACTTCCAGAAACTTCTGTGCAGCTAAATTTTGATTCAACTAAAGTGGATTTTTTCAGTGACGAAAAATATTTTTATTTGCCATTTTCAATTGATAACGTATCAGAAATTATAGCTATTGTACACGATGTAAGTTGTATTTTATTAGAACCTAAAACAAGAGTTCTGGATATAGTATCAGTGGGCTATCCGGTAGAAAATTATTTCAAAACTTCTTTGGTACATCCAAAGAGCGGAATACCTATATTGGTTTTGCTACCGAAGGAGCATCTTAAAGAGGGAAAATTGCAGTTTCATATAAAATATTCTGGCAGAAGAGATATGTCAATGTATTTTTCTAAATTTCACTATAATTTTTCTGACAATTTTTTAAAAGGAGCAATTGTTTATGAAAAATCGTATACCAATTAAAACTCATATTTTGGGACCAGAGGACAATATTGTTGACGTTATAAAGAAATATGCCAAAGATAAGATAGATAAAGATACAATTGTAGTAATTGCAGAAAGCCCACTTGCTATTACACAGGGTCGTTTTTTTTATCCTGATTACATTAAAATAGGTTACTTTGCCAAGAGATTATGCCTTTTTTTCCCACAGATAGGTAGCCTGGCATCTCCCTTTGCAATGCAACTTTTAATTAATGAGGTGGGGCTCTTTAGGGTTTTGGCTTCCTTTGTAATAGGTTCACTACTTAAAGTTTTTGGCAAAAAAGGGATATTTTATAAATTATGTGGCAAACAATCTGCTTTAATAGATGATACTGCGGGTACTATTCAACCATATGACAAGGTCATTGTAATGGGGCCAAAGGATCCAGATAAAACTGCAGATGAAATAAGTCAATCACTTGGCGGTGTAAGAGTTGCGATAGTTGATGCGAACGATCTTGGGGTAGCATGGGTGGTAGGTTGTTCAAAAGGCGTTGATTCTAAGGAAGTTGAGAATATAATGAAAGATAACCCTGCTGGAAATGCAGACGAGCAAACCCCAATAATTTTAATAAAGTAGGATTTATTTTACCTTTTTTGCGAAGATAAGATATCCTGTGTGCCCTGTCATAATATCTTCTGGCCTTAGTCTGTTTGGATTTATTTTATATTTTCTGTGAAAGATTTCAACTATTTCATCTATTAAGAAGTTGTTTGATTCGAGCTCGTTTATTGACTGATTTACTTGGTTGGTAGTTGGTACTATCAAACCAAAATTCCCCCCTCTTTTAAGAGCCTTGCTTACTTTTTCAAAATAAAACCATGGATCTTTTAGATCCATAAAGAAGGAATCAAAAAAATTTTCATAATTTGAGTTAATAAAATCTTCATTCACGAAGGTAATATTTTGAAGTTTGCTAAATTTCTCAATATTTTTTCTAGCATTATTTAAAAAATCTAAATTTTTTTCAAATGTTATTATTCTTCCTTTTTCTGAAACTAATTCTGAAAGAATTAATGTCAGAGATCCAGAACCGGTGCCTGCCTCTCCTACTACTTTGGAGTTTCTTATATCGAGTTTTAAGATTATATATCCAGCTTCTTTTGGGTATATTATTTGAGTTTGCCTTTTGACTCCATACATTATGTAGTCATGTATGGTCGGTTTAAAAATATGGTATTTTAGCCCATCTGAAGCAGTAATAGTATCCCCTTCTTCTGAATTGATGATGTCTTCTGGGTCAATGAATCCACCTTGTAGTTGAATTTTTTGTTTGCTATAAAACTGAAAAATCTTTTTGAACCCCTTTTTGTTTGTTGCTTCGATTAACTCACCTTCGTTGATATCCATTTTTCACCCTCTATATTTTGATTTTATCTTGCACAGGAAGCAAATATCGTCACTATAGGTTTGATAGTGACAGATTTTACATTCTTTTGGTTCTTCGGTATCTTTCATAAAGATATTGTTCTTAATATTTTCTACATATTGGAAATAAAAAAAGGATTTTGTACCTGGCATATATTTATCAATTTCATTTAATATATCTTTGAAAAATATAGATTTAGCATCTTTAGAATAAGGGCATCTTTCGGCAACATATTCAATTTTGGAAACTTTTGCAAAAAAGCTCATTTCTTCATCTGTTATGCGAATTAAGGGTTTTACTTTTTTAGGAATAAATTGATTTCTTTCTAATACTGGACCTTGTTTCTTTAAATACTCAGTGTGCCAATGTAATACGTTCCCAAGTAAAAATGCTGTCTCGTCATCAAGATTATGGCCAGTAATAATTGTATTATAAGAATTTCTACTTGCATAAGTAGAAAGTATGTATCGCTTTATTTTGCCGCAAAAAGAACAAACGGGCTTTTTATATATTTTTAAGGCTTTAAAGAAATCTATGTCTAAATAATTGTTTGCTTCAATATATATTGGGTCTTCATTTAGTTTCTTTGCAAAATTTTCGACTATTTCTAAAGATTTTTCTGAATACTTACCAAAAGGCATTATTATGTGAAGAGCTTTTACGTTGAATCCAAGTTCTTTTAAGATAAGCCATAGCCCAAGGCTATCTTTTCCTCCTGAAACAGCAAGGAGTAGAACATCATCCTTTTTAAACATATTAAAATGTTTTATAACCCTTTGTGTTTGATAGATGATGTGTTCTTTGAAGTGCTCTTCACATAGCTTAAGGTTGTGTCTTGGAAGCTTTATTACTGCATCTTTTTTACAAACTGTGCATTTCATATGATGTTGCGTTTTTATTTTAAGGCCTCCTTATGAAAAATTTATTATCGTATATTATTTATTATTTTAACAATAATTTAAAACATAACTAGTAAACCAGTAGAAGTGTTTTTGAATTTTTAATTAACTTTATAAAATTCAAAAATAATATACTATTTTTCACTATTATGGATAAAATATTTTTTAAGAAAGGTGATTTTAGGTAAATATTTAGTTTTATTTCTTATAGTTTAGATTATAATATATATTTATGTGGTTTTTTATTTAAAAAAAAATTTTTGGGTTTTTAAATTTTTAAAGGGTTGGTTTATTTTCTAAAATGTCTGTTTTTGGCCTCTTAAACTTATTTGTAGTTTATATTGTCTGGAGTAGTACTTATCTTGCAATAAGAATTGCTGTAACCGGTGGTTTTGAGCCTTTTACTCTTGGGGCGGTAAGGCTTTTTTGTGCTGCATTGATTTTATTATCTATTATTTTGGTAAAAAAAATAAATCTAAGATTGAATTTTTATGAATTTAAAGTAATATTTTCTACCAGTTTACTTATGTGGGTTTTCGGAAATGGCTTGATTATGTGGGCTGAACAAAATGCAGCTTCTGGCTTGACAGCTTTGATCTTAGGAGTTACACCGATATTAGCATCTTTTTTGGATTCAATTTTTACAAAAAGGATGCCCTCATTGATATCTATATTATCTTTATTGCTTGGATTTGTTGGAGTATTTTGTCTGTTTATTCCTAAAATATCTAATTTTTCTTTTATAGGCATATTTTCTTATTTTTTAGTATTTATTTCTGCTTTGTGCTGGGCATGTGGTGCAATAATCCAAAGAAACTATAGTTTAAATATGTCTGTTTTGACGATTAGTTTCTATCAAAATATATTTGCATCGTTGGGTTTTTTCCTTTTAAGCCAATTTTTTCATGAAAGCTATACTTTGCCAGGCTTAAATGCAATTTTGGCATGTGCATATTTAGTATTGTTTGGTTCTGTACTGGCATTTACTGCTTATATAAACGCTGTAAAGCTTTTACCTATAAATATATCTATGACCTATGCTTATGTTAATCCTGTTCTTGCTCTATTTTTGGGGCACGTTATCTTAAATGAAGAAATAAATAGTTATACAATCATTGGTGCCATATTAATAATTCTAGGGATACTTGGAGTTTTTAAAGACCAAATTAGTAATAAAAAGTAAAAAAACAGCGTTATTTTAAATTGATTTATAAACTCCAAACTTTTAATGTATGTTCTATAGTAGAATAAGAAATTAAAAGATTTTTTTCAGCGTTATATGATAAAAGGTCTATTGATGAATGATGAGCAAAAATAAGTTCAGTGCTTGGAGAATCTTCCAGGGTGTGAAATCTGATTGTGCCATCTAGGTGGGAAGTAAAGAAAGATCTTTCATCTTTAAATAATATAAAAGTGATGGAGCTAGATTTGTTGTTTTCTTCTTTTATGAGATCTCCTCCAATTGAAAATACTTGTAATGTATCATCAATATAACCTACTACAATTTTTGATGAATCTGGAGAATAAGAGAAATATGTTATAAAGGGTTCAGTTTTCTTTTCAGGTATTATTATTTCTCTTCCTTCTTTCAAAAACCAAATAGAAAGTTGATTTTTATCGTTGAGATATAGAACTGATTCTGAATTAGGAGAGAAAACAAAGTTTCTGAAACAAAAATTTTTGTTTGGAAAGGTTCCGAGTTTAGTACCTTCGATAGTAGACCACAAATTCGTGTCTAAGCTATATTTGTTTTTTGATATGAAAAATAACTTGTCATAACTAAATGTTAATTCGCTAATTGGTTCAGAGTTGTTATTTATACACCAGAGATTTTTTTCTTCATTAAATAACCACAACTCAATTGTTCCATCTTCGAAACCTACCAGAAGAAAACTTTCGTCTATCGATAAGTTAAGTGAAGATATTGAACCTTCATACGATTTTAAGTTTTTAATAACTTGATTTTTTTCAGTATCATAAACTTTTATTTCAGAATTAAGGTGGCCAATAACTAATTTAGAAAGGTTTAAGTCATTACAAAAAGTTGTTATAGGTTCTAACGGTTTTATTAGAGATGAAATATTAAGGTCAATTAAAGAAACTCTTTCTAATTGATTATTACCTTTTAGTACAAATAAACTTTCACAATTTTTTGATATATTAAACTGCTTAGAGTTAGAGTTAAAATTAAATTCTATTTTTGGTTTATTAAGTTTCGGATCGCCAAATTCTTGCGAATCGCTTTTTTTGTATATAGAGATGTTTCTAAAATGAGATATAAATAACTTTTTAAGATTTTTGTTATATGCTAAAGGTAAGCCATCTAATCTTTTTTCAGAAAGGACTTCTAGACCGGTTATGTTAATTTGTTTTAAAAATAAATCCAGAGAACCGCTGACTAAAGTATTATCGTCTAAAAGTTCTAACATTATTATTTCTGAATCATGAATTTTATTACTATTTATGATTTGATTGTTTTCTATTAAATAGATATAACCGTTTTCAGAAGCTGTAACAAAAGTTTTTTCTGTGTTTAAAAAGGTAAAACTTGAAATCCATGAGTTATTTAATTTCTGAATTAATTCAATTTCTTTATTAGCCAAGTTAATCTTAAATAGATTGCCATCTATAGTAGAAGCTAAGATAGACTTACTGTTATTAGAAAAATCCAGTTTGTATATGCTACTATTAAGGTTAAATTTTTCTATAACTTCCAAACCCTTAATTTTTATAATCAAAATAGTTCCATCTTCTAAACCAGCAGCTATTAGTTTACTATCTCTTGAGAATTTTAAAGAATTTATCCATGAAGCGTGATCAACAATTGAACTAATTAAATAACCAGTATTAAGTGAAAATAATTTTACTTCTCCATCATATCCACCAGCAGCCAGCAAATTGTCGTCATCTAATATAGAAATGGTTTTTATCCAGGAACTAGAAGTATCGATTTTTATAAAATCTTGAGTTTTTGTATTGAAGACGTAAATATAATTTGATCTTTCAGTGTAAGCTACGATATCTAGGTTTTTCGAAAAGTCAAAAGCGTAGTCTTTATAATTCTTTATAAATACTTTATGGCTGTAACTTTCAATATTATTATTGTAGTTTCTTATCCCCTTTAGAAAATTTTCAGGATTTCTCTCGTATAACATCATGTATACACTTAGGGCATCTATAAAATTTAGACTTCTTTCATTATAAGGGAATGAAGAGGCTTTGAAAGGAACTTTTTTGCTGAATATTAATCTATTACTTCTTGTTTCTAAAATTTTTATGAAACCATTTGTATTTGAGGCGTAAAAGATTGATTCATCTTTACTGCACTTTATTGAATCTATCCAATTCTGAAATACATTTACTACATTTGTTTGAGAATAGTTGTTTAAATCATAAATAATTATTGTTCCATCATTGAAACCTGCGATTAACTTTAGATTCTTAATAGCAAAACAAATAGATGTAGGCCAAAGTGGAGAAGTGTCAATTGTTTTAATAGGTTTTTTGGAATCCAGAGTCCAGATTCTTATAGTTGAATCATATCCACCAGATGCAATCAAACTGTCGTCTTGCGAAAATGCTAACGAAGAAATTCTATTTTGATGTCCTACAAATTTAGTTATGGACCTTCTTTCTTGAACAGACCAGAGAATAATATTATTGTCTCTGCTCCCTGAAAGAAGATACTTCCCGTCATTGGAGAAAGCAAGTGCAATTATCCAATCTTCATGACCACTTAAAGTATCTATTGGCTTTTCTTTAAAAATATTCCACAAGAGAATATTAGAATTAAAACCACCAGAGGCAAAATGGACTCCATCAGGAGAAAATGCAGTAATGAATATCCAATCTTTCCTCTTTCTTAGTTTTTCAATAAGATTTCCTGTGAGAACTGGGAAATTTCCTTCAGTAAAGTTTGACTGAGGGATATCGATTCCTTTTTCAAAAATAAAATTTATTGTTTTTTTATTCACTGATTTTTAATTTGGTTACTTTATAGATATTTTATTATACCTTAAACTCCTGTTTTTAATTGAAATGTTAGTAACTCGTTATTTAAAGGCTGTTATAATAATTATAAAATATATAAAAATTTATTCAAAAGGGGAAAGTATGATTAGAAAAACTAAAATAATATGCACATTGGGGCCCAGCACTGACGATCCTGAAATTTTATATAACTTTGTTAAAAATGGAATGGATGTGGCAAGGCTTAACTTTTCTCATGGGGATTATGAGGATCATTTTAGGAGAATCCAAATGGTAAGAGAAGCGTCAAAAGAGTTAAAAAGGGAAGTAGCCTTAATGTTAGATACTAAAGGTCCTGAAATCAGAGTTGGCAAATTTAAAAGCGGTTCTGTACAGCTTAAAAAAGGGCAAAAATTTGTCTTGACTGCTGAAGAGATTGAAGGAAATGAGGAAATTGTTTCTGTTACTTATCCTGATCTGATTAAAAAGATAAAAAGGGGTAATGTAATAGTTTTATCAGATGGATTAATTTCTTTACAGGTTGAAGATACCGATGACAAAAATATTTATACTACAGTAATGAACAATGGCATATTAAAGGATCATAAAAGAGTAGCTGTGCCGGGAGTTTTTTTGGACATGCAGTTTCTGTCAGAAAAGGATATAAACGATATAAAATTTGGAATTGAAAATGAAATGGATTTTATTGCTGCTTCTTTTGTACAAAATGCGTCGAATATTTTGGAAATTAGAAGAGTTTTGGAAGAAAACAATTCGAATATGGATATTATTGCAAAGATAGAAAATAGATTTGGAATTGATAATATCGATGAAATCCTTAAAGTTGCTGATGGTATTATGGTTGCAAGAGGAGATATGGGAATTGAGATACCAAATGAAGACGTTCCTTTGATTCAAAAGGAGCTAATCAAAAAAGCAAATAAAATTGGAAAGCCTGTAATTACTGCCACACAAATGCTGGAATCAATGATAAATAATCCACACCCTACTAGGGCTGAAGCAAGTGACGTAGCAAACGCTATTCTTGATGGTACAGACGCTGTGATGCTTAGCGGTGAAACAGCAGCTGGGAATTACCCTTTGGAAGCTATGGAAATGATGGCAAGAATTGCTTTAAAAACTGAAATGTCATTAGATTATAAAGTAATCTTTTTGTCTAAAGGTTTGAACCAGAAAACTACTACTGATGCTATAAGTCATGCTACAGTACAGATTTCTCATGAACTTGATGCTGCTGCAATTGTAAGCATTACTCAAAGCGGATATACTGCTAAGATGGTGTCAAAATATAGACCAAATGCTTTTATTATAGGCGTTTCACCTGATATTAGAATGGTTAGAAAGATGAAACTAATTTGGGGAGTTTATCCTATAAAGTGCGAAAGAACTAATAACATTGAAGAAATGGTTTTGGAGGCAATTAGCAAGTCTACTGCTTCAAATTTGATTAAAGAAGGCGATCTGGTAGTTATTACTGCAGGTGTACCATTGGGCGCTACAGGTACCACAAATATGATAAGGGTTCATTTAGTTGGAAATATTATATTGAAGGGAATTGGTGTTGGACGTGGTTCATATACAGGGACAGTTTGTATTGCTAATACTTTGAAGGATTTTAGAGAAAGGATGAAAGCTGGGTGTATTGTGGTTGCAAAGAGTATCGATGAAGAGTTAGCCAAATATACTACTGAAGCTGGGGCACTAATAGTTGAAGAAGGCGGGCTTACTTCAAACGCTGTAATACTTGGAATAAATTTTGGTATTCCTGTGGTAATAGGGGTAGAAGGTGCTGTTGAACTTTTAAAAGATGGCCTAGTGATTACGGTCGATGCAGAAAAAGGTTTAATTTATCAGGGAGAAATAAACGTTAGGTAGTTTTGGCGTTTTTGTGTTAGAATAGTAAAAAAGGCGTTGGAATTTGTGTCAATAAATTAAATTAATTTAAAATTACCCTGGTTTTGCCAGGGTATTTTTCTGAGAAAGTGGGTGTAGATATGAAAAATTATGACATAATAATTGTTGGTGCTGGTCCTGCTGGAATATTCGCTGCATTAGAGCTAACTAAAAAACTTGATGATAGTTCTATTTTAATAATTGAAAAGGGACACGATATATCCAAAAGACATTGCCCTATGAGAGATAGAAAAACTCAGTGTTTAAATTGTACCCCTTGTGCACTAATGAGCGGTTGGGGTGGTGCTGGCGCATTTAGCGATGGAAAACTTACCTTGTCTACTGATATTGGTGGGAATCTTGCTGATATTATAGGTGAAGAGAAATTGAGCAGCTTAGTTTCATATGTAGACAAAATATGGGTAGATTTTGGAGGGGCACAGCAGGTTTACTCCCCAAATCCAGAAGAAGAAATGGAACTAAAAAAGAGGTCTATACTAGCTGATTTGAAATATATCCCTTTTAAGGTAAGACATTTAGGAACGGATAAATCACCTATTATATTACAAAATATGAAAGAAGAACTTGAAAAGAAGGTAGATATACTAACTTCGTCTACTGTAGATGAAATAATTATAAAAGATAATAGAGTAAACGGCGTAAAGGTGTCTGATGGAACAGTTTATAAAAGCAAATACGTTATTGTATCACCTGGTCGTGATGGTGCTAATTGGATTTTTAATGAAGCTAGAAGGTTAGGGATTGAAGTTCAAAACAACCCTGTTGATATTGGAGTAAGAGTGGAAGTTCCTGCTACTATTATGGAACAACTAACAAAGATAACGTATGAAATAAAATTGATCTATTATTCAAAGTTGTTTGAAGATAAAGTAAGAACCTTTTGTATGAATCCTTATGGAGAAGTTGTAAGCGAACAAAGTGACGGTGTAATTACTGTAAATGGCCACAGTTATGCGGATAGAAAGACTGAAAATACAAACTTTGCTTTGCTTGTTAGTAAATCTTTTACAGAACCGTTTAAAGAACCTATTGCTTATGGTAAATATATTGCAAGGCTTGCAAATCTTTTGGGTGGGGGCGTTTTGGTACAAAGATTGGGGGATCTTTTGGAAGGTAGAAGATCCACTAAAGAAAGACTTCTAAAATCAGTAGTGGTGCCTACTTTAAAAGGCGCTACTCCTGGAGATATAAGCTTAGTTTTACCTTATAGACATCTTAAAAGCATTATAGAAATGTTACAAGCATTAGATAAACTTGCACCTGGGGTCTATTCTCGCTATACTTTACTTTATGCTGTCGAGGTTAAGTACTATTCTTCAAGACTAAAGTTGGACTCTAATTTGATGACCCCTATTGAAGGATTGTACGGAGCAGGTGACGGAGTAGGAGTAACAAGAGGTCTAATTCAAGCTTCAGCATCGGGTGTTTTAGCAGCAAATAGTATTATAAATAAGATAAAAACTAATTAAAGGAGGATAATTATGTCAGATAAAGCTCAGGAAAAGGGTGCGGGTCTTTTGGAACCTGTAATCTTGCCTAATGTAAAAAAAGTTGTAGCAATATTGAGTGGCAAGGGCGGAGTAGGAAAGAGCACGGTTACTTCTCTGTTAGCTTGTGAATTTGCAAGAAGAAATTTTAAAGTAGGGATTCTTGATGCTGATGTAACTGGGCCTAGCATACCAAAGCTGTTTGGGGTTAATAAAAAGTTGGAAGTTAAAAACGATAAATTGCAACCAGCAACCACTAAATTGGGCATAAAAGTAGTATCACTTAATTTGCTTTTGCCTTCGGAGGACGACCCTGTAATATGGCGTGGTCCGATGTTATCAAAGGTTATCAAAGAATTTTGGGAACAGGTGGATTGGGGAGAGTTAGATTATCTATTTATAGATTTGCCACCTGGAACTTCTGATGTTGTTATCACAGTTTTCCAGTCAATCCCAGTTGAAGGTGCTATTGTAGTTACCACTCCTCAAGATCTGGCATCTTTAATAGTTAAAAAGAGCATGAAGATGGTAAAGAGAGTAAAGAATGGAAAACTTTTAGGAATTGTGGAGAATATGAGCTATTTTGTTTGTCCTGATAACCAGAAAGAATATTATATATTTGGAGCTTCTAAGGTTGAAAAAATTGCTATGGAATATGGGATAGAAGTTTTGGCGAAGGTTCCAATTGATCCAATAATGGTTCAAATGGCTGATGAAGGTAAAATAGAAGAGTATACAAAAAATATATTTTCACATGTAAAATTTTAATTTTTTTCTCAAACTTGAAAGGAGAAAAGCTATGATAGGCTTTACCAAGCTTCTTTGTGGAAAAGCTACTGTTTCTGATGTAATAAAAGAAAGAGATAAAAAGGTTTCTACAAAGGATCCAAAGCTTCTTCAATTTACTACAGAAAATAGGCCCCTTGTAGTATGGAATGTAACAAAAGCTTGCAATTTGAAGTGCAAACACTGTTATATAAATGCAGGAGAAAAGGTTTCAAATGAGCTTTCCACAGAGGAGGCAAAGGCTTTAATAGACGATCTATCAGTTCTAGGTACTCCTGTACTTTTATTTTCTGGTGGAGAACCTCTATTAAGAGAAGATATTTTTGAATTGGCTGATTATGCTTTTTCAAAAAATATTAGACCAGTTCTTTCTTCTAATGGAACTCTCATAACAGAAGATATAGCTAAGAAACTTAAAGATGGTCACTTTCAATATGTTGGTATCAGCTTAGATGGTTTAGAAAAGATTCACGATGAGTTTAGGGGTGTTGAGGGTGCTTTTAGGAAATCTGTTGAAGGTATAAAAAATTGTTTAAAAATTGGGCTTAAGTCAGGTGTTAGGTTTACTGTAAATAAAATGAATTTTAAAGATTTACCCGCTGTTCTCGATTTTGTAGCTGAAAATAACATTCCAAGATTTTGTATGTACCATTTGGTTTATTCTGGAAGAGGCAAGGATATGCTTGATCTCGACTTGACCAAAGAACAAAATGTAGAACTTTTTAATATACTTGTTAAAAAGACTATTGAATTTGACAAAAAGGGTATAGATTTGGAAATACTTACTACTGATAACCATGCAGATGGTATCGCACTTTATCTATATCTTACATCGAATAATCCGGACAAAGCTGATGAAATAAAAGAGCTATTAAAAATGCACGGTGGTTGCTCAGCTGGTACAAAATTTGCAAATATTGATAATGAAGGTAATGTTCATCCATGCCAATTCTGGCTTCATTATAATCTTGGGAACGTAAGAGAGAGACCGTTTTCTCAGATCTGGACAGATGAAAATGAACCTCTTTTAAAAAAGCTTAGGAACAAAGAAAAGTATTTGAAAGGCATATGTGGAGAATGCAAATACAATTATCTTTGTGGTGGTTGCAGAATTAGAGCTGAGGTGGTTCATGGCGATATTATGCAAGAAGATCCTGCCTGTTATATAGATAAATTAGAGTTTTGATTTTTAATTTTCTTGTTTGAAAGGGGAATTTTTATGTTTCCTATGTATAGGGCAAGACGAATAAGACAAGACGGCATAAGAGAGATGTTGAATAATTCGTTGGTAGAAGTAAAAAAGCTTATGCTTCCAATATTTGTGATGCCAGGGTCTAACAGGATTGAAGAGATAGTTAGTATGCCTGGTGTATATAGATATACTGTTGACAGGGTCTTAAATTTCGTAGAAAAGGCAGTGAATTACGGCATAAAATCTATAATATTTTTTGGGATTTCTGAAGTAAAAGATTCTATTGGAAGCTGGGCATCTAACAGAGAGGGAGAAGTGCAAAAAGCCATCCGAATGGTGAAAAAGGAATTTCCTAAGATGGTGGTGGCTGCGGATACATGCTTGTGCGAATATACCGATCATGGGCACTGCGGTATTGTAAGAGACGGCGAGATCTTAAACGATGAAACCTTAAAAGTTCTTAATAATATTGCGATCTCTTATGCTGAAAGTGGTGCTGATATAATTGCTCCTTCCGGAATGATGGATGGGATGGTTTTATCCATTAGAAATGCGCTGGATACTAAGGGGTTTTATAATACGATTATAATGAGCTACTCTGTTAAATATTCTTCATGTTTTTACGGGCCATTTAGAGATGCTGCGGAGTCTGCACCAAAATTTGGCAATAGAAAGACTCATCAAATGAGTCCCTTTTTTGGTTATAATGAAGCTGTAAAAGAAGCACTTATAGATGTAGAAGAATATGCTGATATCTTGATGGTAAAGCCAGGACTTGCTTATCTTGACGTCTTAAAAGTTGTTAAGGACAGTGTTCTTTTACCGGTTGCAGTGTACAACGTTAGTGGTGAGTATTCTATGGTCAAAGCTGCAAGCATAAATGGCTGGTTAGATGAAATGAGTACTGTTTCAGAAATTTTCTATGCCTTTTTAAGGGCTGGAGCTGATATTATTATTTCTTATCACTCTTTGGATTATGCAAAGTGGCTAGCCCAAAATGGCAAGTGATTTAATTCATCGCTTTTTAAGAAGGGAGCCATAAATTGAAGCCTGATAACAATCAACCTATTTTGTGTTCCTGGAATACTACACAAGAATGTAACTTAAAATGTGTTCATTGTTATAGGGATGCAGGTGATAAAAAATATAACGAGCTTACTACTACACAAGGAAAGTTGCTGCTTGATGAGATAAAAAGGGCAGGATTTAAGATTATTGTGTTTAGTGGTGGAGAACCTCTTTTAAGGGAAGATATATTCGAATTGACTGAATATGCAAGTAGCATTGGGCTAAGGCCTGTTTTTGGGACTAATGGAACTCTTATTGATAAAGATGTAGCTTTAAAGCTAAAAAAAGCAGGCGCTTCAAGAATCAGCATTAGTTTGGATAGTCTGAATCAGTCAGAACACGATAGATTTAGAGGAGTAGAAGGAGCATGGTCTAGGGCCGTAAATGCTATGAAAATGCTCAAAGAAATTAATCTCTCATTTCAAATAAACACTACTGTAACTAAAAGAAACATTAATGAAATTTTAGATATTACAGACTTTGCTGTTGAAATTGGCGCTGATGCTCATCATATATTTTTTTTAGTGCCTACTGGAAGGGCGGTAGATATTGAAATAGAAAGCTTAAATGCTCAGGACTACGAAGATCTTTTGAAAAAGGTACTTTTGAAGTCTAAGAGTGTAAATATAGAATTAAAACCTACTTGTGCTCCACAATACATGAGAATTGCAAAAACTCTGGGAATTGAGACCAGATTTACAAAAGGTTGTCTTGCTGGCACAGGATATTGTTCAATTACCCCTGAAGGCGACGTGTGGCCCTGTCCATATATGCCTATAAAGGTAGGAAACGTAAAGTTGGAAAGGTTTTCTAATATTTGGAGAGATGCTCCTTTATTTAAAGAGTTAAGAGAAGGTAATCTTAAAGGATCTTGTGGAAAATGTGTATATAAAGAAATTTGTGGTGGTTGTAGGGCAAGAGCGCTCTTTTACAACAAAGACTATTTAGGAGAAGAACCTTGGTGTCTAATGAGAAAAAAATAAAACTAACTGAACTAGAAGAGGCTCTTTTAGAAAAGATCCAACACAACTTTCCTATTGTAGAAAGACCTTTTGATGAGCTGGGAGCTCAATTGGGATTAAGTGGTGAAAAGACAATAGAGCTACTTAAGAAGCTAAAGTCAGAAGGTATAATTAGGTTGATAGGTGGCGTATTTGATCCGAGAAAATTGGGTTTTAAAGGAACTCTAATAGGATTGAAGGTAGACAAGAATCACATTGATAAAATAGTAGAAAGGATTAATAAATGTCATGGCGTTTCTCATAACTACCTTAGAGATCATGAATACAATCTTTGGTTTACCTTGATAATGCCATCCAAAGAAGAAATTGACGCTTTTATCGAAGAACTACGGAAAGAAGATGGGGTAATAAGTTTAATAGAGCTTCCTGCTAAAAGAATTTTTAAAATTGATGTAAGGTTCAAAATTAAAGATTGAAAAAATAGAAAGTTTTCAAAGGCAGGATTATTTATGAGTAACTTTTATGATAAGGGTAACCTTGAAAAATCTTTTAATTCTTGTGATGTTGTCTCTATACCTGTTGTATCGTGTGGAGATCTTTCTGGAATTGGCTTAATTTCTTTGGTTAAATATTTAACGAAAAATAAGGATAAAAAAATTATACTCTTTACTAACAAAGCCTTTTTTGATGATTTATGTGATTTTATGGATTGTGACTTGGATATTCCTACTTTTGATAGTTCTAAAGGTTATGGAATTGTAGATATTAATTGTAATTTTGGTTTAGAGGTTCTTGGCAAGCCAGATTATAAAGTAGGAAAATTTTCTTATGAGTGCTTTATAGAGTCTTTGAAATTTGTAGAAGAAAGAAATTCAAAATTTTATTTGACTTTGCCAATAAATAAATATTTAATATCAAAATCTATAGGCAAAAAATTTTTAGGGCATACTACCTTTCTTGAAGAAAGATATTGCAAAGATATTAGCATGAACTTCTTCGATGGATTTTATCTTCTAAATCTTCTTTCTCATCATATACCAATTAAAGATGTGTCAGACCAGATTACTTTTGAAAAGCTCAACTTATCTCTCGAATCTATAATATATCTTGCAAATATTTTTGGTATAAAACCTTTAAAGATTGCTATATTGGGTCTAAATCCTCATGCAGGTGAGGGTGGCAGTATTGGGAGTGAAGAAGAGCTTATCATAAAGCCATTTATCGAGTACGCGAGATCAAATTATTCTTATGTTGAACTTTTTGGTCCTCTTTCACCCGATTCGGCATATTTTAATTTAAAAGCTCTGGATATAAGGGCTGTAATATCTCTTTATCACGATCAATTTTTGTCAATTATGAAATCTTTATCCTTTCCAAGAATAATTGAGATAAACATAGGATTGCCCTTTTTAAGATGTACTCTGGCTCACGGGGTTGGATACTCTGTTGCAAAAGATCCTAAAAGAGTAGATGAAGGAGGGTTAGAGTTAATATTTGATTTTTATGAAAACTTCATTCGTTTTACCACTAATAGTTTTTAAGATATTACTTAAGTAATGAGAAATCTTGCACCATTAAAAAGATACGGCCAAAATTTCTTGGTGGATCAAAATATTTCAAAAAAGATAGTTGAATCAGCATTTATTGAAAAAGAAGACTTTATACTAGAAATTGGACCTGGAAAAGGAGCGCTGACGAAGTATCTTATAAAATTACCGAATAATTATTTGGGGATAGAAGTTGATAGAGGTTTGTATGCCTTTTTATGCAAAGAATTCGCAAAATATCTCTCTTTATATGGAAAAAAAATTATGTTGTCTGACGTTCTTGAAACCGAACTAAGATTTATAGAAAAAAAAGTAAACGTTATTGCAAACTTGCCTTACAATATTGCATCTTTAATAATTGTAAAACTGATAAAAGAGGATATATCACTGAAGAGTATGACCATAATGATCCAAAAAGAAATGTCTCAAAGACTTTTTGCTTTGCCAGGAGCTAAAGGATATGGTAGATTAAGCGTTCTCATTCAAAATTTTTTCGAGGGGGATATACTTTTTGAAGTTAAAGAGAACTGTTTTTATCCAAAACCGAAGGTAAGGTCTATTGTAATAAGATTAGTCCCAAAAAGTGATTTTTATGAAAAGAAGCTGCACTGTAAAGATTTTGAAGATTTCTTAAGAAAAGTTTTTTCTCAACCAAGAAAAATTATAAAGAATGTATTAACTGAAGAGTATATTAGAATTTTTTCAGAAATGAACGAAAATTTGCTTTCAATGAGACCTGGACAGATAGATCCTGAAATGTACTGGAGGATCTTTAGACTTTTAAAGGGAAGATCTCTTTAGAGATCAATTTCCATAACAAGGGGGGCGTGATCAGATGGCTTTGGAATTCTTCTTCTTCTAAGAGATATGTCAACTTCAACTTTCTTTACTTTATTTATAAGAGGTTTGGTTACCAGAATGTAATCTATTCTCATTCCGTTGTTTTTCCATATATCACCTCCAATATAGCTAAACCATGTGAAACCTGGATCGTTTGGGTGTAAATGTCTGTATGTATCTATAAAACCATAATTAAGGAGCTCCTTTAAAGCTTCTCTTTCTTCTGGCATTGTGCCGATGGTGTCTTTTAGGATTTCTGGGTCATATACGTCAAAATCTGTCAAAGCTACGTTAAAGTCTCCGAGCATAATTATAGGATCGTTCGGGGTAAAATTTTCTTTGAGAAAAACAAGTAATTTTTTATAAAAATCTAATTTATAATAGAACTTGTCTGTACCCCTAAGATCGCCGTGAGGAAAGTATATATTCATAAGGGTAAAGTTTTCAAATTTTGCAAATATGGATCTTTTCTGATTTACAGTATCTTGAAATTCGTTTTCAAAGCGGCTAGAATCAAGTTTTGTGCAAATTGCTACACCGTTATATGATTTCTCTCCGGATACCAGACACTTATAATCTGGAAAAGCAAGGTTTGGGAAAAGATCTAGAGTACATTTTATTTCCTGGAGGGCTATTATTTCTGGGTTATGTTTTTCTATAAGCAGGTTTACAATGTCAGTCCTGCTTCTTATAGAATTTACATTAAAGGTAGTTATAATCAAATTTAGACTCCTTTAAAAGAATTGAGGGTTTTTATGAAAAAATATATTTTAGACGTTCAATTACCAAATATAAATAAGAGACTAAGCTATTATATCAAATCTGAAAGAGATATTGAATCAGGTTCTCTGGTAGATGTGCCTGTGAGCGAGAAAAGCTATTTGGGCATTGTTGAATCTTCAAAAGAGTTTATAGGACAGGAAAATTTATCCGAGCTTAAATTCGTTAACTCAATTTATGAAAAAAAATTTTTCAATGATGACCTGTATAAACTATATAAATTCATCTGTGAATATTATTTTGTTACCCCCAGCAGTGCTCTAAAACTTTTTCCCTCCTTTAATATGAAGTTATTATCGAAAAATAAAGTAAAAATATCAAAAAAGGGGCAAGAGGTTTTAGAATGTTCTTTACTATTTTCAGACAATCTCAAGGATCTATTAGAGCAATTAAACAGGAGAGAATACGACCTTTCATATATAAAAAGTAAGTATAAAGATACCTTTAGGTATGCCCTATCTGAGAGATTAGTAGATATGGTTAGTGAAACTAATATAAGAAATGACAAGGCTAATTTAGATCTTTATAAAAAGGCTGATGAGATTGAGAAATATGAAAACTTATCAATTCTAAACGATGAGCAAGATAGGGCTTTTAAATATTTCAAAGGGTATCTAAATAGAAACAGTGAGCTCTCTTTAGTAGGGACTACCGGGAGTGGCAAGACTGAGGTTTATTTAAAGCTGATTGTGGAAGTTCTAAAAAAGGGAAAGAATGCAATGCTTCTTTTGCCAGAGATTACTCTTGCGACGCACTTTGTAGATATGCTGGAAAAGAGATTTCCCAATCTTGTATATGTCTGGCACAGTCAGCTGGGCAAGTCTGAAAGAAACAAACTTTTGAACATCATCACGAATTTGACTGAGAAAATATTTATCGGTCCTAGATCTTTGATCTTTTTACCTATAAACGATATAGGAATAATTATAGTGGACGAAGAGCAAAGCGAAAATTATAAACAGGACGACTTTATAAGATATGATGCGAGAATTTTAGCGAGAGAGAGAGCAAGGTATAACAATTGTCCAGTTTTGTATGTGAGCGCTACTCCGAGTGTGGACCTGGGGAAAAGAATTCTTGATGGAGAAGTTTTTTCTTATTATCTGTCCAAAAGATTTGGAGAATTTAGCTTGCCAAAAATAAATATCGTCAAAAGAAATAACTTTTATGGATCGTTTAGCGAAGAATTTATAAACTCCCTGAAGGAAGTAAAAGAAAAAAAAGAGCAAGCTATTATTTTCGTGCCAAGAAGAGGATTTTATCCATTTGTTAGTTGTGCTGATTGCGGAGAGTTAGTAAAGTGTAAAAATTGTGATGTGCCGATGTGCGTTCATGTTATAAAAGGGAAAAGGGTGTATGTATGTCATCATTGCGGCTATAAGTTTACCACAGACCCAGTTTGTAAAAAGTGTTCAGGCTTGAATTTCAAACAATACGGCGCTGGATCTCAAAAGATTACCGAAGAGTTAAAAAACATCTTTCCAGATGCTAATGTGGAAAGAATTGACTCTGACAGCGTAAATACCTATTCAAAGCTAAAAGCTGTTCTTAAAGATATTTTAGATGGAAAGATAGATTTCTTAGTTGGCACTCAGATAATTACAAAGGGTTTAAACTTTCCGAAAATAAACTTTGTGGGTATACCTTTTTTAGAGCCTTTGACTTCTATACCAGATTTTAGGTCGTTTGAAAAGCTATATCAATTGCTGGTTCAGGTAACAGGCAGAGCAGGGAGATATTCTATGGGAGGTAAGGTGGTAATTCAGGCGAGCGAAGATCAGGTGCCTATTATTCGTAAGTATACGACAATAAGCTATTGGGATTTTTTATTGGAAGAATTGGAATTAAGAAAGGATATGTTTTGCCCTCCTTTTAGTTATGAAGTGATGTTTAGATGGAATGGAAAACTTACAGAAGTAAAGGACGAGGCGAAAAAATTTAGAGAAATTTTAAAAGAGGTATACGTTTTGTTTGAAAATAGGGATATAAAAGTAACTGCACCAAAGTTTTGTCCAATTTTGAGACTGCACGGAAATTATAGGATGTATTCTCTGATCAGGTTTAAGGACAAGGACGTGAGAAAAGACTTTCTTGAAATATTATTAAAGAGATATTCTCCGAAGAATAAAAAAATATTTATTGTAGATGTAGATCCGTTGTACTATTTTTAGGATTAATTTTCGGTTATATTATTTTATTTGTTTCTTCTTTCTAATTTTTTTTACTGATAACTATTTTCTTTATGTTAGAGATAGTGTTGTTTTTTATCGATAATTAAGAAATAAAATTTGATTTTATTAATTAAATGTTTTAAAATACTTTTATTTATTGGCTATTTTTTGATAATTATACTATGTTATTATTTTGAATTATATTTTTGAATTTTTGGTCTATGTATTATTAAAATTTTAATTTAATTTAGAGGTAATATTTATGAATTTAGATTTTTTTGACGCTATATTGCGCTTTTCTATATTTGGTGTTTATATAGATCAAGGTATAGAGGGTAGAATAGTTTTTGCAAATAAGCGCTTTGCTAAAATTTTAGAATATGAGAGTCCAGATGATATTATTGGAAAAAGTATATTGGATTTTGTGACAGATACAGTCAAAGAAGAAATAAAGGCGAACCTAAAAAAACGCGCAGTTGGACAAAATTTTGTTGTAGAATATAAAAACTACTCGCTTTTATCAAAATCAAACACTTTTATACCGGTATCAGCATTTGCTTACACGATAGAATATGAAAATAAACCTTCTGGTCTGGTGTTAGTTTTAGATAGGACTAAAGAAAGGTCATACGAGAAACTATTTTTTACTTTAAGTCAGATAAACCAGTTAATAGTAAGAGTAAATGATGAAGAAGAATTGTTGAAAAAATCTTGTGACATAATTGTTGACGAGGCAGGTTTTTTGTACTCTACAATAGGCTATATAGATGAGAACTTACTTTTCAAACAGATTTATACAAAAGCAAAGACAAAAGAATTGGAAGAAACTGTAAGGAATCTGACGATTGGTGTAGATGAGCAAACTCCATATGGTAAGGGCTCAGTATCAAAAGCTTATCATACAAAGAAAGTAAGTCTGATACCAAATGCAGCAAAACAAATAGATACTTCATACTGGCATGATTTTTATAACGCTTACAATATACATTCAACCTGTTCTATACCTATTCTTAAAGGGGATAAGGTTAAATATATTCTGTTGATCAACGATACGTTATACTCCTTTGACGAGGATCATTTACACCTTCTAGAAGAACTCCAATTGGATTTATCTTTTGCTTTAGAAAAGATTGAATCCCAAAAAAATATGCTTGTTTTAAATCAAGCTATTTCTATATCCCACGAGTGGGTGGTAATTACAGATAAAGATGGCACTATATTAGACGCAAACAAGGCTGTATCCGATATATCAGGCTATTCTAAAGAAGAGTTGATTGGTCAGAATCCAAGAATCTTTAAGTCAGGGCATCATGATAAAACTTTTTATGAAAAGCTTTGGAAAAAGATCCTGGCAGGAGAGTCTTGTACTTGTAGGTTTGTAAACAAAGCAAAGGATGGTTCAATATTCTATCTTAATTCAACAATAATACCTGTTATGCAAAATGGTGAAGTTTATCGTTTTGTTGATCTATCAATGGATGTTACAAAACTTGTAGAATATGAAGATCAATTAGAGTTGAAATCAAGGATTTATAATACCTTGTATGAAATTAGCAATTTATCTCTGAAAATAAAAACAAAGGAAGAATTTTTATCGTCCTTACCCATGCTTTTGGTTGAAAATCTGGGTATGGAAGTGTCTTATGTAGTTTTAAAAAGTAATAAAAATTTTGAAGTTGTCTACTTTTCAGCTAAAGATGATAGATTTCAAGGATATTTAGATAAGGCGAAAATGGTAGGTCGCCTATTTACAAATAATAAGTTTTTACAATCAGATGAACCTCTAATAAAGAGTCTAAACAGTAAAGGTATATATTTATTAGAAGACATTTGCTCACAGGATATTTGCCCATTTAGAGAATTTGTTTGCTCTTATGGGTTTAATTCTTGTATTGCGCTAAGCATATCCTTTAAAGAAGATATTATTGGTTCTCTTGTTCTAATTTTTACTGAAAGTCTTTTCAATAATGAGATATTTAACTTATTTAAAGTAATTCAGCAACAAATTGAATTTATCCTGAATAAACTGGAAGATGAAAAGTTCTCAAAGATAACTCTTAGTGCTTTGGATGCTGGTTTTGAGTTTGTAGCAGTTACTGACAGTAATTTTAACATAGTATATGTAAATGATAGAGCTCTTAGAATATCTGGTTATTCGAAAGATGAGATTATAGGTAAACACCACTCTATATTTTCTCCAAGAACGCATACAAAAGAATTTTTAAAAAACTTTTATAAAATTTTGAAATCCGGAAATACCTATTCAGGATTAATGAAATATAGGATGAAAAATGGCTTATTAAAGGATTTTTATGTCAATATAATGCCATTTTTTGAGGGGTTAAATATTACTCACTATATAGCAGTAGGTAAGGAAATTGAGAAAGATGATGAGCTTTTAAGAGAATTAGACAGATTAGTTAATTATGATGGCACAACTGGATTAATTAATTTAAACTCATTTAAAATGGAGTTAGAAAAACTTTTAGAAAGAGCGAAATCTGAAAACCAGATTTTTTCAGTAGCTATAATAAATCCTCTAAACTTTAAAAGAATAAACGAAGCCTATGGTTTTGAAGTTGGAGATTATATGCTAAAAAAAATAGCTCAGAGGTTGAAGGACAATCTAAAGGCATACGATGTTATAGCGAAGCTTGAATCTGACAGATTTGGCATTCTAGTTAAAGATTTAAAAGCGGAAGAGGACATACTTATAGTAGTTTCAAAGATCTTAAGTGGTATTATAGAACCCTATGAGATGTTGAATAAAAATATTTCTGTTTCATTTAACATAGGACTTAGCCTGTTTCCTAGGGATGCTAATACTTCTGAAGATTTACTAAATAAAGCCATGATAGCTCTTGCAGATGCCAAAGAAAAAGGAGAAAACCAGATAGGTTTTTTCAGGCAGGATTTAGAAATAGAGGCTACAAAAGCTTTAAGACTAAAGTTAGATTTAGATCTTGCGGTAGCAAACAAAGAATTTATTGCCTTTTATCAACCTTATGTAAATAAAGATAGAAAAATTGTTGGGGCAGAGGCTTTAATGCGCTGGAATAAAGATGGTAAAATAATTCCTCCAATTGATTTTATAGAATATTTAGAAAAAACCCCCCTTATAATAGATGCAGAACACCAACTCATAGAGAATGTCCTTGATGACTTGCAATCTTTTAAAAAAACGATTCCTATATCAATTAACCTTTCTTCTAAAAGTTTGATGCAAAGGAGTTTGAGAGAAGATTTATTTTCTAAACTAAAATTTCATCACCTGCAAATGGATTTATTGAAAATAGAGATTGTTGAAAGAGCATTTATAAACAGCTTTGATTATATTTCAGATCTTATTAGAGAGTTAAAAAAATATGGCATATATTTTTCCTTAGATGATTTTGGTACTGGTTTTTCTTCCCTGTCATATCTTTCAATGCTCGACATTGAGACATTAAAAATAGATATATCGTTTATAAGAGATATAGAAAACTATAAAACAAGAAACATTATAAATTCCATTATTTTTCTTGCACATTCGCTAAATATAAAGACAATTGCAGAAGGAGTAGAAACTGTAGAGCAGTTTGATATTCTAAAATCTATGAATTGTGATTACTTTCAGGGATATTTGTTCTATAGGCCGATGCCAAGAGATGAGCTTGGTGAAATTTTAGGTAACATTTAAGGGTTATAAATAAATTTTTTGGAGACTTTAATCTGGAGAATAGGTTGGATTTCAGAATTGACTTGAGAAAAAAGAGCTTTTTGAGACAGCTTTTTGAGAAATCTATTAATGAGATATATATTTTTTATCCAAAGAGTTTAAAATTTTTTGCTGTGAACCATACTGCCAGGAAGAATTTAGGATCTTCATCAAAAGAGCTAAGCGCTATGACACCAGTTGACTTGAAGCTAGAGATGAGCGTGGATCGCTTTAAGAGGCTGCTTGAACCCTTGATAAGTGGTGAAAAGGGGGAAGTATTTCCTTTAAAACTCAGTATCGCAGAAAAGACGGCACTCTTTATCCTGTAGAGGTGAGCGTGTAGCTTATTAACTACAGGGGCAAAAATCTATGCATTGCCTTTATCTCTGACGTTACAGAAGGAGTTTTGATAGAAGATGAGATGCAAGAGGCCCAACTAAAATTTGATGTGGTCATTAACTCAGTTCGAGATACTATTATAATTACCGATGACCAGGATAGGGTAACCTTTTGGAATAAAGCTGCGGAAAAGCTCTTTGGCTATTCTTGGGAAGAGGTTATTTGGAAGAAATTGGACCAATTTTTGGTTTCAGCTAGTTACTATAAGTCTTATATTGAGGAGATAAAGCATAACTTTTTAGAAGGAAAAGGAAATTCCTTAGATAGAGCAGTAGAAATGAAAGCAAGACATAAAGATGGAAAAGAGGTTTTTATAGAAGTTTCCTTATCAATTTTTAATTTTAAGGATAATTGGTATTCAGTTGGGATTGTAAAGGATATTAGTGAACAAAAAAAGTTGGAAGAAGAAAACAAGATTAAGAAAGAACGACTCAAATTAATACTGAAAGGTTTGCCTGCTCCTGCCTGACTAATTACAAAGACAAAAAAATTCTTGCACAAAATAAGATGACTGAAAAGTTATTTCATACTAAGGTTAATGGCTATTGCGGGGAAGAAATTCACAAAAGAAAGTACATACAGAAAACAAATAGAGAGATATATGAAAATACAAGTGTGTCTTTAACGGACACACAGTGTTATTTTTGTAAAGCTAATGAAGCGCTATTAAAATAGGGTGTGTTATGAAGAGTTAGATTGATTTTAGAGAGACAAAAATTTGACAAAGGGGTAGATTTAACAGTTAAAAAATTTTTTCTTATTAGCGTTTTTGTTGTATTTTTAATATTTTTATTTCCACTTCTATTTTTCAATGGAAATTATAGGGGATATTTAAATTCGGCAAATTCATTTTTTGATAAGAAAGAGTATTTTAAAGCTATATCATTTTATAATCTGGCTATAGAGTCAAATCCAAAACTTGTCGACGCTTATGTAAATAGGGCAAACTCATATTTCAAATTGCACGAATACGACAAAGCAATTCAAGATTTTTCAAAGGCAATAGAGCTAAACTCAAAAAATGTAAGCTATTATAACAATCTAGGTGTTAGCTATTATGATTTGCGTGAATTCACTAAGGCAGTCATTGCATATAACAGCGCAATAGAGATTAACTCAAATATGTCTGTAGCATATTTTAATAGAGTAAGCGCATATTATGCATTGGGTAATTATGCAAGCTCAGAAAGAGATTCTGCTAACGCGAGAAGGCTTGATAGCAATAATTAAATTTGGTATATTTAAAAGAAATATCAAAATTTAAAGGAGAGACTAATGTATACTGCTGTAGGTTTGGCAAACAAATTAAGAGAAATATATCCAAATTTGGGAGAAAATAAACTGAATTTCAGTGTTGTATTCGAAAAAGATAAAGACGCTTGGTTGATAACCTTTTTTAAAGGGAATTTAAAAAGATATGCATATCTCGACAAAAGAGATGCAGATCTGTGTATGGAAGGCCAAAAATGCATATATTTAGAGTTTATTATTGATCAATATTTAAGGATTTTTGAAGAAGAGGAAAAGAAATAAAATTTGCTAATTGCAGCTGTTAAAACTCCTTAACAGCTGCAATTTTTTTAGCTTACTTTTTTTGGAGTTAACTTCGCTTCTACAAATTTTTCGTCAATATCAAGAGTTCCATTTTGTGTGAATGAAGCTGTGTCAAACATAATATCAAGCATAATAGTTTCCATTATAGCCCTTAGCCCTCTTGCACCTGTATTTCTCTTTATCGCTTCCTTTACGATATAATCTAGAGATTCTTCAGTAAAGTTTAGGGTTATATTATCCATTTCTAAGAGCTTTTTGTATTGTTTTAAAATTGCATTTTTAGGTTCAGTAAGTATTTTCTTAAGTAATATTTCATCAAGAGGACTTAAGACTGAAATAATGGGCAATCTACCAACTAATTCTGGGATAAGACCAAAATGAATTAAATCTTCTGGAAGAATATTCTCTTGTAAAATTTTCCATTTTTCTTCCTCTTCTTTGATCTCTCTATCAATTTTGCTTTTTGATATGAATCCTATATTTTTTTTGCCAATTCTAGAATATACCTTTTCTTCAATCTTTTCGAAAGAACCGCCACAAATAAAAAGTATGTTTTCAGTATTGATCTGTATAAACTCTTGTTGAGGATGTTTTCTTCCTCCTTGAGGTGGCACGTTTGCTATTGTGCCTTCAAGGATTTTTAATAATGCCTGTTGGACTCCTTCTCCTGATACATCCCTTGTTATTGAAGTATTTTCAGACTTTCTGCCAATTTTATCTATCTCATCTATGTAAACAATTCCTTTTTCTGCAGCATGTATATCGTAGTTTGCTGCTTGAATTAACCTAAGAAGAACATTTTCAACGTCTTCCCCTACATAACCTGCCTCTGTTAGAGTAGTGGCATCTGCGATGGCAAATGGAACGTTTAGTATTTTTGCAAGGGTTTGTGCCAAAAGTGTTTTTCCTGTTCCAGTTGGACCAATTAATAAGACGTTGCTTTTTAAAATTTCTACGTCGTTGTCAGTCTTATCTTGCATTATTCTTTTATAGTGATTATATACTGCAACTGATAGAACCTTTTTTACATTCTCCTGACCAATTACGTATTCGGATAGCTTTGCAAATATTTCTTTTGGTTTTAAGTTGTTTATAGTGCTGTTATAATTTTCGAGAATTTTTTCTCTTTCTTCTCTTTCCAGTATTTTATTTGCAATTTTTATACAGTCACTGCAAATTAAAGCTCCATTTTTCCCCGAGAAGAATTTTTCTACTTCTTTAGAACTTCTGCCACAAAAGGAACATCTCTGTAAATTATCGTTATCCATAGTTATTTCCTACTCTCTCTTTTCTAAAATTTCATCAACTATGCCATATTCTTTGGCTTGAACGGCATCCATATAGAAATCTCTTTCTGTATCATTTTTAATTTTGGTGATATTCTTCCCCGTATGCTTAGCTAGTATTTGATTTAACGTGTCCTTTATCTTTAATATTTCTTTGGCTTGGATAGCAATGTCTGTAGCTTGGCCTTCAGCTCCACCTAAAGGTTGATGTATAAGGACTCTTGAATTAGGCAAGCAATATCTTTTACCTTTTTCTCCCGCGGCCAGAATTACTGCAGCCATACTTGCCGCCTGGCCAAAACAAATTGTGTTAACTGGTGATTTTACATATTGCATGGTGTCATAAATAGCAAGGCCCGCAGTTACAATTCCCCCAGGGCTGTTTATATAAAGGTAAATGTCTCTATTGGGGTCATCTGCCTCTAAAAAAAGCATTTGGGCTACTACAAGATTTGCTACGTCTTCGTTTATTGCAGTTCCTAAGAATATGATTCTGTCATTTAAAAGTTTTGAATATATGTCGTAAACTCTTTCTCCATAGGAGGTTCTTTCGGTAACTGTAGGTATGAGAATACCACTTGAAATGTTCATTTGTTATTTCACCATCCTTTATTTTTTTAACTACTTTATTTCGCCTTCTAAGCTTTCACTCTTTAACTGAACTTCCTCAGCGTTTTGATTCGTATCATCTTTTTCTTCTCTTTCAACACACATTGTTAAGAGAGCCGAAAAAACTCTTTCTCTTTTTACATCTGCAATTAACTGTCTCCAGGTTCTTTTGTCATTTTTTAAATCAAGAATCCACTTATCAAGATCTGATTCTCCCAGATCCTTTCTATATGCTCTAAGTCTTTGTTCTATTTCTGCATCTTCAACTACTATACCCAGGTCTTTAGAAATTTTTTCAATTATCAAGAGTTCTTCTATTGATTTTTTTACTACTGAATCTGCAAACTTAGAGAATTCATCTTTACCGCTATTTAATGCGTCTATTTCCTCTTTTGAAACCTGTCTATTTTTTATCCTCTTTTCTAAGTCATTTATATATTGCTGCTTTTCTAATTGAAGAGCAGTTTCTGGAATATAAATTTTGCTCATCTCTCTTATTTTGTTCAAAATTTCATTTTTCTGATTTTCAATTTCTAGTTGGAGTTTGTTCATAAGCAATATGCTTTTTTGCTGTTCTTTGAGCTCTTCAAGGCTTTCTACCTGGAAGTGTGCTTGAAGATCTATATCAGACCAATTTGATAATTCTTTTCTTCTTATTGAATCAACTTTTGCTTTTACGTGCGCACGTTTGGACTCCAATTCAATATCACATTCTACTTCGTCGCCAACTCTTTTTCCTAATAAGGCATTTCTAAGAGGTTTTAGCCTATCATTTATATCGGGATTTATAGAAATAGCTGATTTTCCAGTATACTCTTTTACTTCTTCGTTATTTTCGTCTTTTGTTTCCATAGTTATTTCTACAACGTCCTTTAATTGTATTTCACCATCTTCTACATTGTTCCACTTGGCAAAACTTTGAAGAATTAGGTTTAGCTGTTTTTCTAATTCTTCATCAGAAACAGACACCTCATTGGCCTTAATCCTTATTGACCTATAGTCTCCTAATTCTGGATCAGGCCAGTATTCAAATACTATCTTAAACTTATATTCTTTATCCTTCTGAATTTCTGATTCATCTTCTTTGAAAATGTTGTAAAGATTTTCATCGCCTTGTTCATCCTTTATTTTGTTGAACGTTTTTCTTAACAGCGTTTCCTTTAAGTTTTCTATAATGTCTTCATCTCGTATTATCCTTTCTAATATGTTTCTTGGTACTCTACCTTTTCTAAAGCCTGCAATATTTGTCCTATTTGCAATTAGATTAAAGGTTTGATTCCATTCGCTTTCAATCTCTTCTTTTGGAAATATAACGTCAAATTCAACTTTTGTGGATGATTCGTATGTTTTTGAATAATTCAATTTATATCCTCCTAAAATTAATTTTTAAACTTATATTTCGATTATACCTTCAAAAACCAACGTAGCGGTTGCTGTCATGAAAACATTGCTTGTTTCATATTCTATATGAAGAATTCCGCCTGGTAAATGAATGTTTACTTTTCCGTTCGTAAAGCCATTTAATTTTGCAGCAACAGCTGTCGCACAAGCTCCAGTACCACAGGCCAATGTTTCACCTACTCCTCTTTCCCAAACTCTTAACTCTATATCGTTTTTCGAAATAACCCTTGCAAATTCAACGTTTGTTTTTTTTGGAAACCATGCTGAATGTTCGACATCTGGAGCAATGCCTTCAATCGGGAAACTCTTTATGTCGTAATCCATAAAAATTATGCAGTGAGGATTGCCCATTGAAACGCACGTTACGTTTAAAAACGTTTTATCGTTGATCTGAATTCTTTGGTTTATAACTGAATCCTTTCCCTCAAATCCTAATATCGGTATTGATTCGGGTTTTAGATTTGGAATGCCCATATTTACTCTTATTAATGAATTTTTACCATCAGATTTTATAATTTCTGGGACAATAATGCCTGCAAGCGTTTCTACTTCTATTTTATCTTTATTAATTATATTCATATCTTTTGCCAATTTGGCAAAGCACCTAATACCATTTCCGCACATTTCTGCCTCGCTACCATCTGCATTAAAGATTCTCATCTTCAAATCCGCTTTGTCAGATGATAACATAAGGATTAGTCCGTCTGAACCGATTCCGAAATGTCTATCACACAATTGTTTAGAAATTTCTGAAGGATTCTTTGATTCTACATATTTGGATTCTTCTGGCAAAAGCATGACAAAATCATTGCCTGTTCCGTGCATTTTGTAAAACTTCACCAATAAAGTTCCTCCTTAATTTTTTTTATCAAGTAATTTGCACTAATATTATAATCTATGTTTTCAATCCATTCAGCATTCATTTTTTTAAACCATGTCATTTGACGTTTTGCAAAATTTCTTGTGTTCTTTTTTATAAGTTCAATTGCTTCATTTAAAGGCAAATTATTTACTAAATAATCAATTATTTCTTTATAACCATAAGTTTGAAATGCTTTAGTGTTTATATCATATTTATCGATAAGAAATTTTACTTCATCAATAAGGTTGTTTTGAATCATTAGATCAACTCTTTTATTAATTCTTTCGTAAAGCAAATTTCTTTCTATTTTAAGACCAAAAATTTTATATTCGTATCTTCTTTCTGAATTTTTTGCTGCCTGAGAAAATGATAAACCTGAAACTTCATATACTTCTAAAGCTCTAATTATTCTTATTTTATCAGTCGGAGAAATTGTTTTTGCATAATCTGGGTCTATTTCTGTAAGCCTGTGATGTAGGTGTTCGAAACCTTTTTCTAATCCTATTGCCATGAGTCTGTTCCTTATTTCTCTGTTTTTAGTTCCAAATGCAAAATTATATCCCTCTATTAAACCTTTTAAATAAAGGGCAGTTCCTCCAACGATTAAGGGAATTTTAGATCTATTAACAACATCTTCGATTATCTCTAAAGCTTTTGACTGGAAAATAAACGCATTAAATTCTTCATCTGGATATATTATATCAATTAGATAATGAGGGACGCCTTTCATTTCCTCTTTTGTTGGTTTTGCAGTACCAATATTCATATACCTATAAACCTGCCTTGAATCTGCTGAGATTATCTCTATTGGCAGTTTTTGTGCTATTTCAATAGAAACATTCGTTTTCCCAGTGCAGGTTTGTCCTAGTAAAATAAAAACCTTGTTCACAATTGTTATTCTATTACTGCAAGGATAGCTTTGTTAGGCAAAATAAGATAAGAGTTTCCCTCATAATTTATCTCAAATCCCGTATCTCTAGCAAATATTACTTGGTCTCCTACCTTTACCTTTATTTCTGTAGAATCACCAATTGCTATTACAAGTCCTTCTTTGGGACTTTCTTTAACCGTTTCTGGTATAAGGATTCCTGATGAGGTCCTATCGCTTGGACTCATTACTCTCACAAGCACCATGTTATCAAGTGGTCTAATTGTCAATTTTGATCAATATCCTTTCTATCTCATTAAATTCAGAATAGTATTTATTGTTAAACTTTAATATTGGCAAAGTTTCAGTGCCAATTTTTTTAAAGATTTCTTTAACATTATCCTTTTTTAAATTAGAACAATATATATTATAAATTGAAACAATCTCAATATCCAGATCTCTCTCTTTTATATATTTTTCTAATATTTGACAATATTTGTTCCCAGGGAATGTATATAGTATCGGTTTATTTGTCATAACTCTCACTGACAATCATAGTTCCTACTCCTTCAGGGGTAAGTACCTCAAGTAAAAGCGAATGAGGTTCTCTTCCATCAATAATGTGAACGGCCTCTACTCCAGATTCAATAGCCTCCTTTGCAGAAAGGGTTTTTGGTATCATACCCCTTGAAAGGATACCTTCTTCTATAAGACTATCTATCTGAGTTGTTTTAATTTTGGAAACAACCGAAGATGGATCATCTTTGTTTAACAATATTCCTGGCACGTCTGTGAGATACAATAGCCTTTTTGCCTTAAGAGAAATTGCAATTTTTCCAGCAACAAAATCTGCGTTTATGTTCAGAGATGAGCCGTCTTCGTCGTAGGCTATTGGGGACATGACGGGAACATAATTTGAATTTACAAGTGCTGCAAGTAGAGAAGGATTTATATCTACTATTTCTCCCACAAAACCATATTGTTCAGATTTCTTCTTTGCTACTATAGTTCCACCATCTTTACCACATATGCCAACTGCCTTTCCTCCATAACTCTGGATTTTTGCAACTATGTTTTTGTTTACCTTTCCAGATAGGATCATTTCAGTTATTTCCATAGTTTTTGAGTCGGTAACTCTTAAACCTTCTATAAATTTTGTTTCTATATTAAGGATTTTTTGCCATCTTGAGATTTCAGGTCCTCCACCATGTATAAGTACGATCTTTACCCCCAAATAGCTAAGGAGAACAATGTCCTGAAATAGTGCATCATTTACATCTTCTACTTCTAAAATTGAACCTCCATATTTAATTACGATTACCTGATTATTAAATTGCTTAAAGTAGGGCAAAGCGTCGATAATTATCTTTGCTTGCAATTTTTTGTCAAACAATTTACACCTCACGTTGAATATTCTGAATTTAATTTAACATAATCAAAAGTTAAATCGCAACCATAGAAAGTAAAGTCTTTATCACCAGCATTATTATGGATCTCTATTATAACTCTTTCGCTATTTGAGATTTTTTTGCGAAGGCTTGCTTTATCAAAATTAATGGGCTTTTTATTATATACTGCAGTGTCGAAAATCTTTATTAAAACAGAATCTTCACTAATTAAATTAGTGTTTCCAGCAGCGCAGATAATTCTTCCCCAATTAGGATCTGAACCAAAGAAGGCACACTTAACAAGTGTTGATTTTGCGATATTTGATGCTACTTTTTTTGCCTCTTCTTCGCTGGCAAAACCAGTTGCTCTAACTTCTAGAACTTTTGTAGAACCTTCTCCATCCTTTACCATATCGTTTGCTAACTTTGTGCAGCAACGATTCAAAGCACTTTCAAAATCCATAATTAACTTATCTTTTCTATTGGTTATTTTGTTTTTTGGATAAAGCATATCGGTCATAAAGAAAGCTGAATCGTTAGTAGATGTATCTCCATCAACCGATATGGCGTTGAAGCTTCTATTTACACAATTAACGAATATCTCTTTAAGTATTTTTTCGTCAGCATTTATATCGGAGGTGATAAAAACAAGCATCGTAGCCAGGTTGGGACATATCATTCCGCAACCCTTTGCGTATGCTCTTATGTGGATTTCATCGTTTTTTTCTGAAGATATTACTTCAAAATATTCTTTTTCAAAACTGTCTGTAGTCATAATAGATTCAACAAAATCTTTGTAATTGTTTTGTTTTAAATTGTTTACCAATTCAGGGATCTTGCTAATAATTTTTTCTTTGTCCAATCTTACACCTATTATACCTGTGGATGCCAAAAGCACTTCATCTTCTCTAACTCCAATTAGCTCTGCAAACCTTTTCGAAATTTCAATTGCATCGTTATAACCATCTATTCCTGTTGCTGCATTTGCGTTTCCTGAATTGATAAGTATTGCTCTTATATACTTATTTTTTTTGAGTCTTTCTTTCGAAATTTTTACAGGTGCTGCTGCAACGCTGTTTTGGGTAAATAAAGCAAAGGTAAGTGCCTTTTCTTTACAAAAAATAGCTCCAAGATCTTTTTTGCCAGATAATTTTAGGCCACAACTTAATCCTGCAAAATTGAAGTTTTCTGGAAAATTTGACAATTTATATTACCTCCGGAAGAGTAGTTAGCGATAGTTCTTCAGGGAAATCAAAAATTATGTTAAGGTTTTGAACAGCCTGACCTGATGCACCCTTTATTAAGTTATCAATCGCGCTAAAAATTTTTATTACCCTATTTGATGTCTTGCATATATTGATTGCGCACAGGTTGCTAGATCTTACCATTCCAGTAGTTGGTAAGTCATTTTCAAGTATTTGAATAAATTTTTCATTTCTATACTTTTCATAATAAAGTTTTTTTATCTCATTTTCTTCTGGCAAATCTTCTTTAAAAAATACGTAAATTGTTGAAAGAATACCTCTTTGCATTGGAATAAGATGGGGTGTGAAAATTAATTCGGGAGCATCCTTTGAGATTAGCTTTATTTGGTCATTCATTTCTGGCTGATGTCTATGAAATTTTGCACCGTAAGGTTTTACGCTTTCATTTACTTCACAAAAAAGAAAATCTTTAGATAACTTTCTACCTGCTCCACTAACCCCTGACTTTGAATCTGCGATTATATTTTCTATACTGCCTTTAAAACGATCAATTATTGGATATAATCCTAAAAGAATACTGGTAGGATAACATCCAGGGTTACCTATAATTTTAACTCTTTTAATTTTTTCTCTATTTATTTCTGGCAAGCCGTAAACAGAGTTTTTTAATATTTCTGGACAGCTGTGTTCGATACCATATGTTTTCTCATAAATCTCTTTATCTTTAAATCTGAAATCTGCTCCCAGGTCAATAATAACAATGTTATTGTTATATTCTATTAGTTTTGTAACAAACTTAGACGTTTCGCCTGCTGGTAAGGCGATAAAACAGGCATCTAAATCCTTTGCTACTTCCGGGTCTGAAGTTTTAAGTACTATATCAGTGTTAAAAGAGGGAAAAAGTTTTTTATAGCTTTCACCGTTGTAGGAGCGAGAAGATAGATACTTTAAATCTACATAAGGATGATTTGACAATATCCTAAATATGTTCAATCCAGCATATCCAGTTGCACCAAATATACCAACCTTAATCTTTTTCATAAATCCTCCTTGAAAGGTTATTAAATTCAATCAGTATATATTGTTTTATGGACGATTATAGTAAATTTTCGAATGAAACAAAGTAGAAAAATTTTGAAGTTATGTTTTTTATTTCTTCTTCTTCAACCTTTAACCAAACGTTTTTGATGCCGATCTTACTGGCTTGCATTAAATTTTCTTCGAGATCGTCTATAAAAACGCTTCTTGCAGGATCGAATTCGATTTGACTTTTTAATTTCTTCCAAAAACCAATGTGTTCTTTTGGATATCCCAGGTCAAAACAGGTTATGATTTTATCAATTTGTTTTTTTATATTAATCCTTTTAAGCTTAATGTTAATTGTTTTTTTATGTGCGTTGGTTAAAATAAAAATTCTTTTATTATTTTTCTTTGCATGTGAAAAAAATTTGTAAATGCCTTTTGACGGTTTTATTAAACCTGAAATAGACTGAGTGAGACTTTCAATATCAAGGTTTAATTTCGAAGACCAAAAATCTATATCAGACCAACAAAGCTGTCCTTTATAAGAGTTATATAAGTGGTAGAGTTTTTCTTTAGAATCTTCTAGCGGCAGGTTATTCTTAATTGAATATTGGAGTGGCACATATTCGGTCCAAAAATATCGATCAAATTCTTTGTGAACGATCGTGCCATCAAAGTCTAAAAAGATATTTTCGATATCGTTAATAATCTTTTTATACATGAATATCTTTCAAATCTTTGCTAAGAATCATTTCTGCAATAGTTTTTTTGAATTTATAACTTATAGGCTTATTTGTCTTTTTTCTAAAATCAAGTTCTATTTTGCTTAAATTTTTAAAAAAATTTGTTCTATCTAATACGTAAGGAAATTCCAGAAATTTTGACGCTATAACCTCACATCCTTTGTAAAAATCAACTCTTCCATTAGGAAAAACTAGTTTGGATGGGACACCATGAATTCTACATATCATTGGTCTATATTGATAGACCATACAAAGTCCATCTTTGTTTGCAGGGCACATCATTTTAAATCTTCCTCTTTCGTTATGATTTTCTTTCGAGAGCAAATATCTCTTAGAATTTTCAACGATCATTAATCTTGTGTTTCCATCGAGTTTTGATAGGCCGTATTGTAGCATAAGTTCTTCAACAATCGTGAAGTGATAAAATAAAGTATTACAACAATTTGTAGTACAACCAAAACAGCTAAAATCATAATATTGTCCAATTCTTTTGAATTCGTTTTCAACTTCCTTATAAAGTTTTTCTAAACTGTCTATGATGTTTTTCATTTTAGTTTTTTAATTGCTTCATCAAGTAAACTATCTAAATTTTCTTTTCTAAAAAAGCCGTCTACAAAGTAAGGGAAAGTAAAATTAGTCGGATTATTTTTTAATTTTACAATATATGCCAGTGAATCTCTAAATTCTGTTTCTGTTGAAGCTATTACAGCATATCCTATAGTTTCTTTGTCTTTAGATTCAAAGGCTTTAAGAAAATTTTCTTTATGGAATTTTACGTCTTCTAGGGCTTTTTTCCCAACTTTTGCTATTGCCCAAAGGATTGGCTTTTTAAGAAGATCTTCATCAAGGGCGTTCATTGCCATTGATAAATATGGATCTTTTAAAGATGGGATGTGGCTAATTATCTGTGCTATTGTAGGAGCAGAGCTCCATCCTATTCCTCCTGATTCATCGTTAAGTGACCATAGAAGAGTTCTTATAAACACCCTTACCTTCTCTTCATCTTTATTCCATAAATCTTTCATGTATAAACCCACAGCTTCTACGGCTCTATACCTTATTAACATATCTGGATCGTATAATCTTGACTTTAAAAAAGACCAAAATCGTCTTTCTTTGTTACACAAAAAGACGATTTCTTCATAATTTCTATTTTTTAAGAGTTCTAAAATTATTTTCATACATGTTGTTGTTAATATATAAAAAATATTTTAACATAGTTAATATAATTTAATGCGTTTTTTGTAGGCTAAGGAGGTTCTTATGATCAGAAAGGCAGTTTTTCCTGTTGCAGGAATGGGAACAAGGTTTTTACCAGCTACCAAAGCGTCTCCTAAAGAGATGTTGCCACTAGTAGATAGACCTTTAATCCAGTATGTTGTGGAAGAAGTTCTAGAATCAGGAATAAAATATATGATATTTGTTACAGGTAGGAACAAAAGACCTATTGAAGACTACTTTGATGCCTCATGGGAGCTTGAATCTATATTGAAAGATAAAGATAAATCTAGTTTGCTAGCTGATGTTGACAAAATTCGTGATGATGCTGAGTTTATCTATGTTAGACAACCAAAACCATTGGGATTAGGACACGCAGTACTTATGTCGTCTGCGGTAATCGATAACGAACCATTTGCTGTAGTTCTTGGTGATGATATTATAAATTCTGAAATTCCTGCTATGAAACAGCTAATTAAAGTGTATGAGAGATATCATAGTCCAGTATTAGCCCTTGAGATGGTGCCAGAAGAAGAGGTTAGCAGCTATGGAATAGCTCTTGCAAAGCCAATTCCGGATGATGATGGCGTACTAAAGATTTTTGATCTTATTGAAAAGCCTGAGGTACATGAATTTCCTTCAAACTATGCTGTAATCGGTAGATATATACTTGTTCCTGAAATTTTTGATATTTTACGAGAGACAAAACCTGGGAGGGGTGGAGAGATTCAGCTCACTGATGCTCTTAGAACTTTATGCGAGAGAAGGTTGGTTTTAGGAGTGGAGATTAAAGGAAAAAGATATGACTGTGGCTCAAAGATTGGATACCTAAAAGCCACAGTCGATTTTGCGCTTCAACATCCAGAATTTAAGGATGAAATGAAAAATCATTTGTTAGAAATTTGTAAAGAATTATAGATTTTTAAGCACTTCGTTAGCAAATTCTCTTGTGCCTATGGTATTTTTCATTTTAAGATCGGCAGTTCCTACCTTGGTTTCTAAGACTTTTTCTACAGCATTTTCAAGGTCAAGTGCAATATCATTCCTCTCAAAACTTAATCTTAGCATTAGAGCAATTGAAAAAATGGTGGCTATAGGATTGGCTATATTTTTGCCTGCTATTGAAGGAGCAGATCCGTGTACAGGTTCGTATAAAAATGGTTTATTGTCGCCTATACTTGCTGATGGCAAAAGCCCAAGTGAACCTACGAGTGCAGCTGCCTCATCGCTGAGAATGTCTCCAAACAGATTTTCTGTAATTATTACATCAAATTGATTAGGATCGTATATCATTTGAAGGGCTGCATTATCCACATACAGGTGATTTAACTTTATTTCTGGATAAGATTTTGATAAATTTTCTACTACTTCTCGCCAAAGTCTTGAATTTTCAAGAACGTTTGCCTTATCAACGGAAGTCAGATTTTTCTTTCTAGACATCGCAAGCTCAAACCCTATCTTTGCAAATTTTTCAATTGTAGTTGAACTGTAACTCATAGTATTTATGGCAACCTTTGAACCGTCAGGTTGTGTGTAAATTCCTCGAGGTTCACCAAAATAAAGGCCTTCAGTCAGTTCTCTTAATATTACTATATCAAGGCCTTTGTTTACAGTCTCACATTTTAAGCAAGAAAGGTGTGTTAAGTGTTTGGAAAGTTTAATAGGCCTGATATTGCAAAAAACGTTTAGGCTCTTTCTTAATTTCAATAATCCCGCTTCAGGTCTAAGGTTTGGGGGATTGTTATCCCACTTTGGGCCACCAACAGCTATCAAAAAGACAGCATCAGAGTTTTTGCACTCCTTTAATACATCTGGCGGTAAAGGATCTCCAAATGAATCAATTGCATTTCCACCAATTGGAAGTTCATTTAATTCAAAAGAAAATCCATATTTTTCTTCAATTTTATCTCTAAAAACTTTTACTACTTCTTTTAGATCCTGGCCTATTCCGTCACCAGGTAAGAATGCAACTTTATACATTTTTTTGCACCTCTTTTAGACGATTTTTGGTAAAGTTAAAGAGACCACCTATTTGAACGAGATTTAATAAAAATTCTGGATATGGGTCGAATTTATATGTCTTGTTTTTTGTCTTATTTAAGAGTATCCCTTCTGAAGCGTTTATAGATAATTTATCTCCTTCTTCGATTGAATTCAAATTCTCACTTGTTACGAAAATTGGTAAACCAACATTAATAGCATTTCTAAAAAAAATTCTTGCGAAGGAATTTGCAATAACTGCACTAATTCCTGCGCCCTTTATGGCTAAAGGAGCATGTTCTCGTGATGAGCCGCAACCAAAATTATTTCCTGCAACTATTATGTCTCCTTTATTCATCTCGTTTACAAAATTTGGTCTTAAATCTTTGAAAAGATTTTTGCCAAGTTCAACTTCATTGGTTTCTGTTAGATATCTTGCTGCTATTATAAGATCGGTATCTATATTATTGCCAAAAATTCTTGCAGCGCCTTCTAAAATCATCATTACATTACCTCCTCAGGCGAAGTGATATATCCAGTTATAGCAGATGCTGCAGCGACTGCAGGGGAAGCGAGAATTACTTTACTCTTTGGATGCCCCATTCTGCCAATAAAATTTCTGTTGGTAGTTGAAACGCAAACTTCATCTTCAGCAAGAATGCCCATATGACCACCTAAACATGGGCCACAGGTTGGGGTAGAAACTGCTGCGCCAGCTAAAATAAATTTCTCTATCAGGCCCTCTCTTAAAGCTTCAAGATAGACCTTTGGACTTCCTGGAAGTACAATTACTCTGAGGCCATCCTTTACCTTTTTGTTAGTTAAAATTTCTGCTGCAACTCTTAGATCTGAGAGTCTACCGTTTGTGCAAGATCCTATTACTACCTGGTCAACATAAGTTTTTTCTAATTTGCTTACATTGACAGTATTATCTGGAGAAAATGGAAGAGAAACAGTATAATCCAGTTCGCTTAAATCTATTGTGATACTCTTTTCGTAATTTGCATCCTTGTCTGCCTCAATGTAATCAAATGCATTTATTCCCAAACTTTCTAGGTATTGGTGCGTTATCTCGTCATAATTAAATATACCAGCTTTACCCCCGCACTCGATTGCCATGTTTGAAATGGTAAATCTGTCATCTATAGAAAGATTTCTTAATCCTTCTCCGCAAAATTCGAGAGCAAAATAGTTTGCGCCTTCTACGCCAATTTTCCCTATCAAGTTTAGCACGACGTCTTTTCCGCTAATCCATTTCTTTTGTTTACCTCTTATTTCTACTTTAAATGATGGTGGAACTCTGAACCACGTATCTCCAGTTGCCATTGCCATGCCAGCATCAGTTGAACCTACTCCAGTGGAAAATGCATTTAGTGCACCATAAGTGCACGTGTGGGAATCTGCTCCAATTATTAAATATCCTGGTCGAGCTAAACCTAGTTCGGGAATCATAACGTGTTCTATTCCCACATGACCAGGTTCATAGAAATGTTTTATGTTTTGATTTTTTGCAAAATTTCTTAACATTTTTACGTTTTGGGCTGATTTAATGTCTTTGTTTGGCGTAAAGTGATCGCAAATTATGACTATTTTATCTTTATCAAAAACCTTAATGTCTCCTAGCTTTTGGAATTCAATAACGCTTAGTGGACCTGTGATGTCGTTTACAAGAACTATGTCTAGATTTGCAAGGATATAGTCACCTGCTTTCACATCCTTTTTTGAGTGTTTGGAAAAAATTTTTTCCGCAATAGTTTTGCCCATTTTTGACTCCCTTCTGAAATGTCCTTTTTTAATTTTCCCTTTTATTATAAAATGAAAAAAATAAATTAAGTAGGGGAGAAATATGCCATTTGAAAAAATAGAAACGGGTATTGAAGGCTTAGTGATTATAAAATCAAAAAAATTTTTTGATAATAGAGGTTATTTTCAAGAGATTTTTAAAGATTCTGATTTTAAAAGGATGGGGTTTGATTTAGATTTTAATCAGGATAACTTATCTTTTTCTAAAAAAGGTGTAATAAGAGGACTTCATTATCAAAAAGCTCCACATGGCCAGGCAAAACTTGTGAAATGTGTTTATGGAAGCATATTTGATGCAGTGGTGGACGTCAGAAGAGAGTCTAAAACATTTGGCAAATATTTTACGGTGATATTGCACGATAGCAATGATTATCTTCTTTTTGTGCCTGACGGCTTTTTGCACGGTTTTTGTGCATTAAGCGATTTTGCAATAGTGCTATATAAAACTTCTTCTGAATATTCACCTGAAAGTTCTAGTGGAGTAATATATAACGATCAATTTTTATCTATTCCTTGGCCAGTCGAGAATCCTATTATTTCTTTGCAAGATGCAGGATTGAAAACTTTTAAGGAAGAATTTTTGGAGCAATTTTAATTATTATTTTATATAAATTGTAATATAATATTTGTTAATAAATATAATTATCAGGAGGATTCTAATGTCACAGGCAAAAGCTACAAAAGAACAATTGTTTGAGATGCTAAACAAAGCTATTGCCAGAGAGATCCAGGTTAGTATCCAGTATATGTGGCAGCATATACAATTAGTTGGTTTTAAAGGTAAAATTGTAGGTGAAGATTTGAAAAAGATTTCAATTACAGAAATGCAGCATGCAGAGGATATTGCAGAGCATCTTTTCAAACTTGGCGGAATACCCACCACTAAGCCAAATAATATTGAAGTAGGCTCTTCTCTGAAAGAAATGCTTGAACTTGATATCAAAGCTGAAAATGAAGCAATAGAACTTTATAGGGAAATAATTAGTTTTTCAAAAAAACACGATGATTTAGCGACTAGAAGGCTTTTTGAAAAGATTTTATTAGAAGAAATGGATCATCTCCAGACATTTGAAAATTATCTTGTAGACTAATAATAAGTTTAAATTTTAAGGGAGCAAATAAATTTTTTGTTCCCTTTTTGTTTCTTTATGCTTAAAAAATCGTATTCTATTTAGAACTTGTAAATGTAATATCAAAGCATAAAAGTATGAATAGAATAAAGGTGATTGTATGAGGTGCTTTCTAATATATGGACTCAGACCTAATTTTAAGGATAAAATCGGGAGACCAAAATGCTTTTAGAGACCTATACAATAGGTATAGCAGTTTTATATATACTCTTTCTTACAGATTATCTGGTTCTTCCGAAGAAGCAAAGGATCTTGTACAGGAGTTTTTTATTAAATTCTACAATAATGTGGATAAATTTGATATAAATTATCCTTTTATACCATGGGCTAAGAGAGTGTTGACAAATTTATATATAGATAAAAAAAGAGCAAAAAAAGAATATACATCGTTTGAGGACTTGACTTCGGAAGATGATGAAAGAAGTTTTGATCCTGTAGACAACTCTCTGATGCCTGAAGAAATAATTATAAGATATGAAAACAAGGAAGCTGTTGAAAAGGCGCTTTTGAAACTTCCTGAAATTTATAGGGTTGTTATAGTTTTATTTTATCAGGAGGATCTAAGTATTAAGGAGATTTCTAATATTTTATCAATTGATGAGGGAACTGTTAAAATGAGAATTTCTAGAGGAAGAAAAAAACTTTATAAGGAGTTATCTACGTATGAGCTGTGATGAATGTAAGAAACTTATAGAGCTCGAAGAGCTTGGAATAATTACATCTAAGCAGCTACTTGAATTGGAAGCTCATGTGGCAAATTGTCCAAAGTGCTTTTATTTGAGACAAAGATCTAAGCAGCTTACATATTCGCTTAAGAATTTACCTATTATGAGCGTTCCAGACGATCTCTTTTCATTGATTGTATATAGAATAGAAAAACAAACTTTTATAAAAAATCTTATTTTCTTCTCAACTTCTATGTCTTTTATATTTTTAATTGGTTCAATACTTTTAAACAATATAAATTATTCTATATTTTCTATAGATATTGAAGAGAGCGTGTTCTATGCTTTTGAAGTTGTTTGGGAAATTTTCTATAACAACGTTTCTTTAATCTATCTCTTAATAGGAAGTTTTCTGGCATTTATTATCTTTTCTGTTTACAAAAAAAGAAAGGAACTTTTAAGTTGAAAAGAGGACTGTTATTATTTTTTGTTTTTTTAACATTATATCTTTTTTCCTTTAATTTAGTTTTTGCTCAAGATCAAAACCTGATGTTATCCAGAGTTAGACAGGGATTTGGATATCAGACTAATGAGGAACAATATTTAAAAAGAGATGTTATAAAAAGAGAGATCAATATCGAACAGGATCAGGTGATAAACGGTGATTTTATTGTTCATAATGCAATATTGACTGTTAGCGGCAGGATAAACGGTGATCTAATTGCCTATAGATCTGATGTAATTCTAAAAAATTCTGCAGTAATTACTGGAAAAGTAATTATTCATAATGGGTCGCTTAAAAAAGAGACTGGGGCAAGAACTGGAGATATTTTAGAAATATTATCAAAAAGGACTCCGCCACCTTTTTTAAATGTGAAGCCACTGTTTGGTAAGAATTTTGAAGGGGGAGTGATCCTTGATTTTAGAACTCTTATAAATAGCTTTGAGGCCAAGATATTTTTTTCAGTGCTGATATTCTTTATGTCTTTTATATATTTTTTGTTTTTTAAAAGAATTGTAATAGAAAAGTACAACTACGTTTATAAATTTTCATTAAAGGCAATATGTTTTTCGATTTTTATATTTTTATCAATTCCAAGCATCTTTTGGTTTTCTAGAGAAGAACCAATGTTTGCAGTAATTTTTTTGGCTATTATGTCAATTTTGAGCGTGCCAGGTATAACATTTTTTACATTTTCAATTTTCAAAAATTTATTTCATCTTATTTTAAAAAGGGAAGTTCCTTATTTGTTTTATGTTTTAATTTCATGTTTGTTTTTATCGTTAACCATATTAATTTTTAGTGGAAGCTTGCTTTATTTGATTTGGCTATCGCTTGGGCTTTCTTATAGCATTTTGCTTTATAAGAGCTCTTAAAAATTTGATATTTTTTAATATTTGTTTTATATTGTTAGGCGAGCAAACTAATAATTTTTAAGGAAGGGGAGATCAGTTTGTTTAGGACAAAAGAGGAAGTTGCAAAAATTCTTGAAACCAATGGGCTAATAATTAATGGAAAACTTACGCTAAATAAAGATAAACTAAGAGAGAAAGTGATTGATGATCTTATTAAAACAGCCGTATTTACACAAGATTCTCAAGTAAAAAATTATTGCTATTTTCTGATTAGAGAATTTGCAAATATGATGGATATTGTCTCTTCTTCAATCCACGATCTGTATATGGCTAAGGGGAGAGGCGAAGGACTAGAATTTACTGTTCCTGCAATAAATATCAGAGGCTTAACCTACGACTTTGCTAAAAGAATCTTTAAGGTTGCAATTAAGAGGAATGTAACTGCTTTGATATTTGAGATTGCAAAATCTGAGATAGAATACACCTTTCAAAGACCTTTAGAGTATATTTCCTGTATTTTAGCTGCAGCCATTAAAGAAGGATATCAGGGACCAGTATTTGTCCAAGGAGATCATTTTCAATTTAGTTCCAAAAATTACTTTTCGAATCCAGAGTTAGAGTTGGATAACATTAAGAAACTTACAAAAGAGGCTATTGAAGCTGGTTTTTATAATATAGATATTGATCCGTCTACATTGGTAGACTATACAAAGCCAACTTTAGTTGAACAGCAGTTTCATAATTATATGAATACTGCAAAAATGACTGATTTTATAAGATCTATTCAACCAGAAGGAATAAACGTTTCTGTAGGTGCTGAAATTGGCCATATAGGTGGTAAAAATTCTACTGTAGAAGAATTTGAAGCATTTATGGACGCATATTTAGATAATTTAAAATCTAGTCCTGGAATTTCAAAAATAAGCGTTCAAACGGGAACTGCTCATGGTGGAATTCCTCTGCCTGATGGAACTGTAGCAAGCGTTAAATTGGACTTTAACGTTTTGGACTCTATAGGAAAATGTGCAAGAGAAAAATATCATATAGCTGGAGCTGTTCAACACGGTGCTTCAACCTTGCCAGATGAGCTGTTTAACAATTTTCCTAAACACAAAACTGCAGAGATACATCTTGCGACTGGCTTTCAGAATATAATGTTTGATTTTGCACCTGAAGAGTTTAGAGAAGAGAATTTCAAATTCATTGAAGAAAATTTCAAGTCAGAGTGGAAAGAAAATATGACAAGAGAGCAATTTATTTATAAAACAAGGAAAAAGGTATTTGGACCATTGAAAGAAAAATGGTGGAATTTGCCAGATGCTGATAAAAATAAAATATTGGATGTTCTTGAGAAAAAGATTGAATTTCTGTTTTCACAATTGAACGTTTTCAATACTAAATCTTATACTGACAAATATATTAAATTAATAAAAATAGGATATAAAAGTAATGCTAATTTGAGCCATAAAAATGTGGATTTTCGAACTATGGAATTTGAAGAGGGGGCTGACTGATTTTGGCCAGAATTGGTATTGATCTCAATCGCTTTATTTTGGAAGAGGAAAGGCAATTTCCTCAAGCTACGGGATCCCTTAGCTTGGCTTTGATGTCTATTGAAAATGCAACAAAAGTAATATCTTCAAGAATAAGGAAAGCGGGTCTTTCTGATGTTTTAGGCAAGATAGGGAAGGTCAATGTACAGGGTGAGGAGGTTCAAAAACTCGATCAACTTTCTAATAACTGGTTGATTGAACACCTTTCTGATTCAGGCGAATTTTATGCCCTTGCTTCGGAAGAAGTTGATGATGCCATATTCCCTGAAAAAGGGAAAAACGGAAAATATGTAATTGCCCTGGATCCGTTGGATGGTTCTTCAAACATTGACGTGAACGTAAATGTTGGAACAATATTTTCCATATATAGAAAATGTTGTGATGGGGTAGAAAACTTTTTCCAGGAAGGATACAAACAGGTTGCTGCAGGATATGTGGTGTATGGATCATCAACTATGCTTATGTATACAACTAAAAACGGCACTCATGGATTTACCCTAGACCCTTCAGTAGGTTCGTATCTTTTGTCTCATCCTTATCTGAAGATGCCTTCAAGAGGGAAGATATATTCAATTAATGAGGGTTATTCTCAGCGATGGGACGAGCCGCTTAAAAAATATATTGAAAATTTGAAATCAAAGAATTATTCTGCAAGATATATAGGGTCAATGGTAGCTGATGTTCACAGAACCTTGTTGAAAGGTGGTGTTTTTGCATATCCTGGGGATAAAAAAAATCCACAAGGAAAATTAAGGCTTCTTTACGAAGCTGCACCTATGAGTTTGCTAATAGAACAAGCTGGTGGCAGGGCTACTGATGGAATCAATGAAATACTGAGCATAAAAGCTACCAGTCTACATCAAAGAACACCTGTTTTTATGGGCAGTAAAGAAGATATAGACGAACTAGTGAATTATATGAAAGGGTAAAGTTATTTGAACTTATGAGGGCAACAAATTAATTATGTTGTCCTCTAAGATACTATAGAAATACCCTTTGAATCACTTAGAAACTTTGCAATTCCTATATCGGTTAATGGATGTTTTACAAGCTGTTTCATCGTTTTAAATGGAACAGTTGCTATGTGAGCACCTGCTTTTGCAGCCTGAACAACATGTAAAGGGTGTCTTATGCTTGCTGCGATTATTTTCGATTTCGAATTAGTTGCTTTCAAAATTTCTGATATTGATTTTACAAGTTTCATTCCATTGTAGGAAATGTCATCTAATCTCCCTATAAAGGGACTTATATAAGCTGCATTGACTAAAGATGCTAAAATTGCTTGAGACTCTGAAAAAACAAGGGTCATATTGACTGCAATGTTTTCTTTTGAAAGAACTTTTGTGGCTTTAAGTCCATCTTCAGTAATAGGTATTTTTACTACAATTTTTTCTGAAATCTTAGATATCTTTAGTCCTTCTGATATCATATCTCTATAGTTTGTTGAAATTATCTCAGCGCTAACTGGACCATTTACAATGTTACAAATTTTCTTTAGGTGTTCGATTGGAGCTGCTGGATTAGCTTTTGCAAGTAGTGAAGGATTTGTAGTCACTCCTGAAATTATGCCAAGTTCTACGCCTTCTTCTATTTCTTCTATTTTTGCAGTATCTAAATATAGTTCCAAGTTTTTACACCCCTTAAAAATTTTTTAATTATTATAAATTAATTATTCATAAAAATCTATAAAAGTTTAAATTTGAGTTTTTTATTAGAATTAGTAATTATAGTCAGTCTTAAAATAAAAGGGTAGTTATATTAAAGTGGTATAATAAAATTTAGTTTTAAAAACTTTTTGGAGGTAATTATGCAATTTTTGTTTGGGCCTGTGCCATCAAGAAGGCTTGGATTAAGTCTTGGGATAAACATTATCCCACATAAAGTGTGCAATTTTAATTGTGTTTATTGTGAAGTAGGAAGAACAACAAATCTTATAAACGATAGGCGTTCCTTTTATAATCCAGATGAGATTGAGAAAGATTTTAGAGAGAATTATAAAAGGATGGGCAGGTTTGACTTTGTTACCTTCTCTGGAAGTGGAGAGCCAACACTAAACAAAGATATTGGCAGGCTTATTAAATATGTAAAAAGTTTTAACGTTGCTAAAATTGCAGTACTTACCAATGGAAGTCTATTAAACCTAACTGATGTCCAGGAAGATCTGATGGATGCTGATGTAATTATACCGAGTCTTGATGCAGCGAATCAAGAATCGTTCAGAAAAATTAATAGGCCACACGTAAGTTTGAAAATTGATGAAATTATTAATGGGATAAAAGAATTTAGAGATAAATTTAAGGGCGAAGTCTGGTTAGAAGTTTTGTTTGTAAAGAGCCTTAACGATAGTCAGAAAGACATTGAAGATCTGAAAAGAGCTGTAAAATTTATAAATCCTCACAAATTTCAGATCGGAACCATAGATAGGCCTCCTGCTGAGGAAAACATAAAAAAATTAACAAACGAAGAGCTGATGCGGGTATATTCTGAATTGAAGGATCTGAATGCCGAACTTATAAAGCCATTTAGTGAAAAAAACATGGATTTTCATGAGTTTCTTGAACTCTCTATTGCGAAAATGGTAAGCATTAGACCATGTTCAAAAGAGGAGCTGATGAGCGTATTTGGTGCTGGCGATGAAGATATAACAAGAATATTAAATAGACTTTTAAAAGAAGGTAAAATTAGCCAAAGGGTTTATGAAGGTAAAGCTTTTATTGTCAAAAAATGAGTCATATGACTTTAAATATTTAAATGTTTGGAGGTTGACGTGTCGAATTTAAAGGACATCTTGTTTATGAAAAGAAGAAATGCATGGTTTAAAACAGATAGAGAAAATATTTTTAAATTTGCACAGGGATATAAGGATTTTTTAAAAAAATGTAAGACAGAGAGAGAAACTGTAAAATTTGTAAACGAATATTTTTTAAATAATAGAAGGGATAGAGAGTTTATAATAGTTAATAGAAATAAAAGTGTTGCCCTGATTAGGCTTTCAGAAGATTTTGGCATGAAAATGATTGCCAGTCATATTGATGCGCCAAGAATTGACTTAAAACAAAATCCTTTGTTTGAAGATAGCGGTCTGGGTTTGTTTCACACTCATTACTATGGAGGAATAAAAAAATATCAGTGGTTAAACATTCCAATCTCTTTGCACATTTTTATGGTAAAGTCAAATAAAGAGACTTTAGAAATTAATATTGGTGAAGAACTTGATGACCCTATATTTGTAATACCAGATCTTTTGCCACACCTTTCAAAAAAGGTTATTGATGAAAAGGTTACAAAGGAGGCATTTGATGCTAATAAATTAAATATAATTTGTGGATCTATTCCATTCTCAGAAGAAGAAAAAGATCAGATAAAGCTGAACATATTAAATTATCTTTATGAAAGGTATAAAATTGTGGAAGAAGATTTTGTAAGTGCTGAAATCCAAGCTGTGCCAGCCTTTGAACCTCGCGATTTAGGTTTTGATAGGAGCTTGGTAGGGGCATATGGCCAAGATGATAGAATATGTGCATATGCATCCTTGATGGCCTTTTTTGATGTGGAAATCTCTGACAAGACTCAGGTATTACTTATGGTTGATAAGGAAGAGATCGGTTCTGAAGGCAATACCTCTGCTCAGTCAAGTTTTGTATACGATATAGTTATAGAAATTTTGAAAAGAAAGGGGATAGAACCAACCTTTGCAAACATCTTAAATTTCTTTAAAAGCTCACAGTGCTTATCTGCTGATGTTAGTGCTGCAGTCAACCCAATGTACAAAGAAGTTCATGAAACTGACAATGCAGCTTATATAAATAACGGTGTAGTTATAACAAAATTTACAGGGCATGGAGGAAAATATTACTCAAACGATGCAAATACTGAATTTGTCGCTAAAGTTAAGGAAGCTTTTAATAGGGATAACGTAATCTGGCAAATTGCAGAGCTTGGTAAGGTAGATGAAGGTGGTGGTGGAACAATTGCAAAGTATATTTCAAAGCATAACATTGAAACCCTCGATTGCGGTCCTGCTTTAATTTCCATGCATTCTCCGTTTGAAATAGCTTCAAAGGCTGATTTGTATGAAACCTATAAAGCTTACAAATCTTTTTTGATGATGAAGTAATTTAGATTTTAAAGTTCGATGCCTGTAGAAAATATTTATCAAATATCTCTTTGACAGATTTATTTAAATTTATATAGTAATTAGTTATATCAGTTGTTTCATTATACTTTATCATCTTTTTCAGGATTGATAACTCGTCTTCACTCAAAAATAAGTTGTTAGTGTTGCCACGTAAAAACTTTATGGCGAAAAGTGTTTTGTTGTAAAAATTAAATGCTTCTTTAAGTATGCCGTGTTCTTTGGGTGACCACGGCGCAAAGTTGTCCATATTTTTGAGTATTTGCCATGGATCAGATAGTCTTAGAGGTTTGTAATTTTTGGCTAATGGAAGCCTGTAGACTTGTAACAAAAAATCAATGTCCATCATACCACCTGGACCAAGTTTAATATCCATTTTTGGATCTATATCTGGACTTATCCTTTCTTGAATCACTCTATTTCTTATTTTAAGAAGGTCTTCTAATTCTTCTTTATTAAAAGCTCTATAACAAAATTTTCTCGTTAGAATAATCAAAGATTTTGCAAGGTTAAAGTTTCCGCATATAAATTTTAATTTTGAATAAGCTATTCTCTCCCATGGCTCTAAATATTTTTCATAATAAGATTTGTATGCTGAAAGACTTCTTATAACTTCTCCATTTTCTCCTTCAGGCCTAAGTCTTATGTCAAAGTAAATTGGAAAACTTGTATTGTCATTAGTTTTTAAAAAGTTTATTACTGCTTTCTGGGAATCTTTATGCAGGGTATACAGATCCAGATCTGAATTAAGATCTGAGTGAACGAACAAAACGTCTAAATCTGAGGTTATGGTCAATCTGCCTATTGCAAAGTTCCCCAAAGCTAATAGAGCTATTTCTTTTTTATACCTTTCTTGTATATTTTGATTAAAACAGAACTCACACAACTTTTGTCCAAGATATGTGAGTTCCTTTTGAACCCACGTCTCACTTCTTGCTCTTGTAAGATAACTTTGTGAAAGATTTAATATTTCTCTAAATATTGAGTTGGTAATGTTTTGAGGATTAAAACTGATATCCTTTTCTTTTATGCTTTCGAAGTTTAATTCCTTTGTTTCTAGCAAATAGTCTAAAAATTCTGGTTCGTTGACGATCTTATTCAATAAATAAGGACCAAAATTTGAAAATGAAAGAATTAATTTCTTTAGATATTCGTTGTCCATGAATACTTGAAAGAAAGTATCCTTTCCCTTCATGTTAGAAAAGAAAAGCGAAAGATTTTTTAGCGTGTAATCTGGATGGTTTGTTTTACATATTTCTAAAAGCAATTCTTCAAGTTGGTAGGATAAAGTTTCTTGAAATTTTATACCTCCAATTTTTAGCAGTATTAAATATCTGGATGATTCGACTAAATCTGAGAAACGATTCAAGTCTTTAGATATTTCTTGATTAAAGCCTTCTAATAGTTGCTTTACATCTTCTAAATCTTTTTCTTCTAATTCAATTATTTGAGAAATCCCCTTTTTTATTTTTTTTCTTTTAATCCATGAATTTTTGTTAAAGTATTTTTCAAATACAAATCTTATATTTTTTTTGTGTTCTTTAATTTTCTCTACAAGATCGTTTTCACTAGAAAATCCCATAAGTTCACTAATAATGTTGTTCTGTTCGCTGTCATTATTAAGTTCATGTATGATTTGATTATTGTATATCATTAGAAGGTGTTCAATCTTTCTTAAAAAGATATAGCCATTATATAAGGCGTAGAATTCATGTGAGCTAATGAGATTAAGTTTTAATAATGTTTCTAAAACTTTTATTGTGTTTGTTTCCTGTAATTCTGGATAGATATAGCCGTAAAGAATTTGAAATAATTGACATAAGAATTCTACATCTCTGATAGCTCCAGGAGATCTCTTTAATTCGTTTGTATTATTGGCAGATTGATTTTCTATTCTTTCTTTTATTTGGATTATGCTATCTATTCTCTTTTCTAAAGGAAAGTTTGGGTAGATTATCTTGTTGAGAGCCTTTAGAATTTCCTTGCCCAAATTAATATCTCCTGCTACTGGTCTAAATTTTATTAGTGATTGTAGTTCCCAGGGATCTGCCCATCTTTTCCAATATTCAATAGATGTATCTTTTTTAGGTAACAAAGCTCCATCAGGACCTTCGGGTCTTAAGTTTAAATCTACGTGGAAGAAAAAGCCCTCTTGGGTAAAGTCAGAAAGAACTTTTATATAAAATCTTGCTAACTTGTTGGATAATTTTAAATCTTCATAGTCAATTTTTTGGGGTGATACAAAAACCAGGTCTACATCTGAACAATAATTTATTTCTTTTCCTCCAAGTTTTCCTCCAGCAAAAACTGTAAAAAGTGGTATTTTTTTACCAAATTTTTCTTCAAGATGTTTTTGACATATACTTAAAACCTCTCTTAAAAGTGCTTCATACAGGGCGCTTAGCTGTAGAGTAGAACTTTTTAAATCGAGATTGCCCTGTATTTCTCTTGTTGCTATTCTAAGATGTTCCCTTAGCTTCAACCTTTTAAGAGCATTTATTTTATTTTCGAATCCCCTGAATATTTCGGTTGCCCTCTTTGCCTCAAGAATATAATCATCAAGGTCAAGATTTAATTCAAAATTTGTAGAACTAAGAAGGTCTAAGTAATTAGGATGTTGTAAGAGTATTTTAGTTAGATAGATGCTTGAAGAAAGTATCGTAAACAGTCTATAGGCAAAGAGCGGCCTTTTTATAAGATCGCTACACAAAAAATATGGAGAGGGAGAGTGTTCTAGAATTTTTAAAAAATTACCTTTTGTAAATTCGACTTCAGTGATCTTAAGATTATGCTTTTCTACAATTGAATAGAAGAATGAATCTGGGTTAATATTTAGGCTGGTTGATCTTAAGTTCATCTAGCGGCTTTATATTTGATATTTTCTCAAAATGTACGTTTACTTTGTCAAATTTAAAATAATATTCTATTTTTTTCTTTAATAATTCTATGTCAAACGTATCATAAATGAATAGTCTTTGGGATTTATTAATTGAACTATCCTTTGATATCAAATTTAGCGCTTCAGTAGAAATTCTTTCACAAGGATCTAATATAATTATTTCGGTTGAAAACTTTTTAGAGGCAACATCTTTTATCTGGTCTTTAATTAGAGGGTAATGTGTACAACCTAAGAGTATGCCTATTGGTTCATTAACCTCTATTTCTATATGAAGATATCTGTTTAAAAGTTCTTCTATTTCAAGAGATGGGTTTTTAAATTCTATAGCATCGACAAGTTTTGGGCAGGCGATTGGATATACATTATAACCATATTCAGAAAGAGTATTTTCAAAGATTCTGCTTTCGATTGTAACTTTTGTAGCAAGAATTATAAGATTTTTATAATGAAAGGTCTCTTTTATAAAGTTTATTGTAGGTTCTATTGTACCAATTATTGGTATTTTGGTTTTTTGCTTTAAATTGTTTAATACTGTGGAAGAGGATGTATTACAAGCGCTTATAATTAATTCACATCCTTTACTTTCAAGGAAAGTAATAATATTTCCTACTATGAGTTCTAGCTCTTGTATATTTTTGTTCCCGTATGGGACATTTATAGTATCAGCGACATAAAATATGTCGTCAAACAATGGTAAGTTGCTTTTTATTATAGAATTTAAGATGTTTACTCCTCCCAACCCCGAGTCGAAGATACCTATTTTCAATATAAAACCTCCATGTAGTTTAAAAACAATATTTATATTATTTTATCATTTTTATGAAGATAGTAGTATTTTTATATAACTTTAAATTGGGATTATTTAAATTCAAAAGTTTTTATTTGAATAAATTTTCCAGAAATGTTCTCTGTTTCCTTTTTGTTTTTTGCTTTCATACATTGCTATATCAATAAATCTCAAGATATCATCGGGAGTAGTAAAATCACCCTTTTGATATATATATACCCCCATACTGGCACCAACCTGGGCAGTAATATTTTCTGCTATTTTAATAGGCGAGCTAATAGCTTCATCAATTTTTGTAAAAATCCTTTCTAAATGCTTTGGATTTTTAATAGATTCTAATAGAATTACAAACTCATCACCACCCAGTCTGGCGACAAAATCAACCCTTCTTAGTCTGTTTGTTAAACGCTGAGCTATAGTTTTTAAAACTATATCGCCTATATTGTGACCATAAGTATCGTTTATGGGCTTAAAATCGTCTAGATCTATCATGCAAACTGCCAGCATATGATCGTGCCTTTTGACACGTTCTATTGCCTTTACAAGCTCTAAACTTAAATAACGTCTATTTGGTAGTTTTGTAAGATTATCGTGAAGTGCCTGGAAATAAAGTTTTTCTTTTAGTAAATATAGGTTTGTAGTATCTATTGCACTCCAGATAATTGCCCTTTCATTATTTGGAAGTTCGATCAAGGAACTTGTAGCCTCGATCCAAATAGTTGAACCATCTTTCCTTTTAAAATTTTGTTCTATAGTTATTTCTTCGTTCGGTTTTCTAAAGAGTTTCTTGATAAGTTTCCTACACTTTTCAATTGATTTGTCATCTTTATGGATAAGGTTTATGTTTTTGTTTATAAGTTCTTCTTTGGTATATAGAAGCATTTTGCAAATAGTTGGATTAGCATCAATTATAGTAAAGTTTTTATCTATAATTAACATACCTGCCGCATTTTTTTCAAATAGAATTTTATGATAGGCAAGTGAGTGCTTTAAGCTTTCTTGAGTCTCTTTTAATTGTTTTTCTGCTATCTTTTGTTCTGTTACATCCCTTGCTGCTCCAAGTATTGCAGTTATTTCTCCTTTTTCGTTTTTTCTTGGAACTTTTATAACATCAAGGTGTAGATACTTTCCTGCTACGTTTCCGTATTCTTCGAATCTACCTCGCTTTTTAGTAGCAAGTACTACTGAATCAGAGTCCATACACAATTCTCCAAAGGTATGAAAGTTTGGATCATCTGGTTTTTGGGCTCTTATTCTTTGGGCAAAATACAGGTCAGTTTTGCCTACAGGCTCGTTTGTATTTTTTGCATGTAAGAGTTTATTACATATTGCTTTATTTGCGAGTAGATATCTTTTTTGAGAATCTTTTAGCCATACCATATCTGGCACAAGATCTATGACTTCTCTTAAAAAATTTTTTTCTTCTTTTAGCCCTTTCTCTTTTTCTTTGGAGCGAGTTAAGTTTATTAGATAAATCAAGTACATATTGTTTTTGTCTAATGATATCCAGTTCAATTGCCAGTATTCATCCTTAAAATATAATTCTTTAAGCAAATATTTTTTTGAATTAAGTTCTATATTGGATAGGCAAAAGTAGCATTGCATGGTTGGTAAAACTTTCCCTTCTTCAAAAAACTCCCTTTGAACTTTAGGAAGGAAGTTAGCATTCCATAATTCATACCAGCAATGTCCGCCTATTTTTGAACCAAATAAATCAAAAGCGCTCTTATTTTGCAAAATAATTTTATGATTTTTATCTATAAGTAAAATGGGTATGTCTAAGTTATCAATTATATTTTTAAGAGTATCAAATTTATTTTCTAAAGGTATATTATTATTTTCTTGCATTTTCTCCTTACTAATATAAAAAAAATGAAATAAAAGCTTCAAAATCTTACATATAATCTTATTAAACAAATTGGACTTAGATTAAATATTTTTTTTATTTTTGTCAAGCACATTGTGTTAGCGTGTGTTAAAGGACACTGATTTTGTCAACAAATAAACTTATTAGCTCCTTGATTTGATTGGAATAAAATGATATTATCCTTATTACTTTAATGAAAGTTAAACTAATTTTATTCTTAAATTTTTTTGGGTGGGTTTTGGTGAACTTATAGATTAAAATAAAAGGATTTGTAATAACTAAGGTGGTATTATGACTAAAGAAGAGAAATTTTACAGGGCTTTACAGGATGTTTTTATCGGTGCCAGGATTGAAGGCGAGGGCGGTTTTGTTAATTTGATGAGCATAAAATCAAATTACTACAGGAAAATCGAACAATTACTGAAAGAAGATATAGAAAAAGCATTAGAAAGATATTCCTCATTCAAGAATGAACTTTTTGATAAGCTCTACTCCTTTTTCAGCCGCTATTTTACAGAAAGTGGCTCAATCTATTTCAACTCAACGCCATTTCATAACAACATCTACGAAAAAGTTTACACCGACGAAAGGGATGTTATTCTATTCTGGAAAACGCAGATGCTCTACTATGTAAAGACCGACCGTATTTTCAGAAGTTTAGAGATAGAATCCGATGGTTTTAAATTTTATTTTGATGTTTCAAGTTTAGAGCATAAAAAAGCCAATGAAAAACGCTCGTTGATTTTTGAATTAGATAAAGTTAAAGAAGACAGAACAATTGTCTTTGACGTTCAATACTCCGAGAGGGGCACAAAAACAAAACAAGACGAGATATTAAAAACCATAAAGAGAAAAGGCATTGCCATTACAGAAGAACAGTTAGAACGAGCCTTCAGGGTTTTTGAAAAGCAAAGTGAAGTAGACTTCTTCATCAATAAAAATGCCAAAGTATTTTTGCAGGAGCAATTTAAGCTTTGGAGTTATCAGTATTTCTGGGAGGGGGCGAAAGAGTGGGGCGCGGACAGGGTCAATCAACTGCAAATCCTCAAAGACATTGCTTTCAAAATAATTGATTTTATCTCCCAGTTTGAAGACGAGTTAGTAAAAATCTGGAATAAGCCGAAGTTTGTTAAAAATTCAAATTATGTAATTACGCTGGACAAAATAACTCCCGCTATCATTGAAAAGATTATCAAACATAAGAATTTTGGCGAACAGGTGAAAGAGTGGGAAGAGCTGGGGATAATTCAAAATGCAAAAATCAAAAGTCAAAATGACAATTCAAAATTCAAAATTGATTTATTTGAAGATACTTTAGAAGGCAAGCAGATTAAAAAAGAATACGAGCATTTACCCATTGATACAAAGTATTTCAAGGATTTAGAACTTGAGATTTTAGACCAGTTTGATGATTTAGACAAATCTCTGGACGGCTGGCTAATAAAAAGCGAGAACTATCAGGCATTAAATACCATTCTGCCGAAATTCAAAGAAAAAGTGCAGACGATTTATATTGATCCACCGTTTAATTTGGATTCTTCCGATCAGTTTTTATATCGCACAAATTACAAAGATGCCAACTGGGCAACTTTACTTGAAAACCGATTACGCCTTGCCAAAAAATGGCTGAATGAAAAAGGAAGCATTTTTGTAAGATGCGATTACAATGGAAACTGGATTGTAAGATGCCTGATGGATGAGATTTTTGGAAAGGAGAATTTTAGGAATGAAGTTTTTGTCAAAAGAGGATATGTTCCGAAGGGATTGACAAATCAATATTTAACTGGAATTGATTCTATATTTTTCTATGCGAAGGATAAAAATTTAATGGCTTTTAAGGGAGCAAAACGAAAGATAAAGGAAGAAGAAAGGCAATGGATTTCTTTGGATATGCCAGGTCAAAGGAAGACTTATGAATTGCAAGTAAGATATTTTTTTGGGAAGCCGTGGCTACCACCAAAAGGACAACATTGGGGCTTGTCACAACAAAAGATTAGTGATTATGAGAAACTAGGATGGATAAGAATAAACCCGGGTAGAAAATATATTGATACGCAAGGCAACGAAGTTAAGGGAATGCCAGAATATCTTAAAGAACCAGAGCTACTTTTGGATACAAATTGGACTGATATAAAAAGTTATGAAACTCATAATACTTTCTTTGCTACTGAGAATTCAGAAATATTACTAAAAAGAGTAATTGAAGGAATGGAGTATGATAAACAATCAATTATTCTTGACTTTTTTCTCGGTTCTGGCACCACCACTGCAGTAGCCCACAAACTTGGCAGAAAGTGGATTGGCGTGGAGATGGGAGAGCATTTTTACAGCGTGATTTTGCCAAGGATGAAAAAGGTTTTGGCTTATGATAAATCAGGCATTTCAAAGGAAGTAAAAGAATATCAAGGTGGTGGCTTTTTCAAATACTATGAACTTGAGCAATACGAGGAAGCCCTGGCAAACTGCAAATACGAAGATGGTGACTTGTTTATAAGACCAAGTGCATCGCCTTATCAGGAATATGTTTTTATGAAAGACGAAAAAATGCTCAAAGCGTTGGAAATTGATTATGAAAATAACAAAGTCAAAGTGGATCTATCAAAACTCTATCCGAATATAGACATTGCCGAGACATTGTCTAATCTTACCGGCAAATGGATTAAGAGAATCAACGGCGATGAAGTTGAGTTTAAAGACGGAACAAAAATCAATACCAAAAATTTGGATTATAAACTCATTAAGCCATTAATTTGGTGGGAGTGATGGAAGAATCCCAAACTATTGAATTCAAGTCATCTTGGCGGGATGAGTATTTGAAGTGTATTTGTGCTTTTGCAAATACTGAATGTAACGACAAAGAAAAAAGCGAAAGGTAGTCAAATGAGGAAAGAATGCAATGAGTAAGTTACATCTCCAAAACATCGTAGATGATATTTCTTTTGAAAACTTGCCGGTAAAGTGGCAAGGATTTGATTTTGTGCGGTTTTCAAAAGATAAAGCGCTCTTTGATTTTCAGCAAAATGCGTTAAAAAACGCCCTAAAAGCCTTGCATTTATTTTTTAAGGACAGGAATGCTGATAAAAAGGAGTTGTTTGATCATTACAAGCTTAATGGTTTGGAAGAAGATTTTGATTACGACTTAAAGAAAAAGCAGGATAGTAAAACTGCAAAATATCTTTTGGAATATCCTGAAGATTATCCGATAATTAAGAATAAGATATCATATGCCTACTTTATCAACAGAATGAGTTTCTGGATGGCGACAGGTTCGGGCAAAACGCTGATTATAGTGAAATTGATTGAACTTTTGGGCAAACTGATTGCCGAAAAAGAATTGCCGACGCGGGATATTCTCTTTTTAACGCACCGTGATGACCTTTTGGACCAATTTAAAAGTCATGTTGATGAGTTTAACAATTTTAACTTTGAAACGAAGATAAATCTTAAAAGTTTGCGAGATTATGAGAGTGTAAAACGCGAAAACGCTTTACCGTTTGGGAAAAACGAAATTACTGTTTTCTATTATCGTTCTGATTTGATCTCTGACGAACATAAGGAAAAAATTGTCAATTTCAAAAATTATGACAATAGCGGTAAATGGTATATTCTTCTGGACGAAGCTCATAAAGGAGACAAAGAAGATAGCAAACGGCAGATCTTATATTCTATCCTCTCAAGGAACGGATTCTTATTTAATTTTTCAGCTACATTTACCGATCCAAGGGACTTTGCGACCTGTGCGTTTAATTTTAATCTTTCAAGGTTCGTTGAAGAAGGGTATGGTAAGCATATTTATGTGTCTCAATCAAATATTAGTGCATTTAAAAGTAAAGATGATTTTTCCCTAATTGAGAAGCAAAAAATCGTTTTAAAAACTCTTTTGCTATTAACTTATATCTATAAGTATTTTGAAGAAATAAGGAAAGTTGATAACTCATTGTATCATTGCCCGCTACTTTTGACGCTGGTTAATTCTGTGAATGTGGAAGAAGCTGATCTAGAATTATTTTTCAGGGAACTGGAAAGAGTTGCGAGAAACGAAATTAGAGCCGATTTACTTAAAATAGCAAAAGAGGAACTTGTCCAAGAATTTCGCGACAACACTAAATTTGTATTTGAGGAGTTGGAGTGCACTATCAACGCTGACTTGGCTTCAAAATTGGATTACGAGGATATTTTGAAATATGCTTTGAACGCTAAAACTCCGGGTAGTATTGAAGTTTTGAAAATTCCAGGCAACAGAAATGAATTGATTTTTAAACTTAGGACAGCCGAAAAGCCGTTTGCGTTAATTAAAATCGGCGATATCTCCGGCTGGCTAAAGGACAAACTTGAAGGATATGAAATAAACGAAAGTTTTGAGAACGAAAGTTATTTCAGGCGAATAAATCGCGATGATTCCGATATAAACATTTTAATGGGCTCCCGCTCTTTTTACGAGGGCTGGGATTCTAATAGACCCAATCTACTTCTATTTGTTAACATCGGAGTTGGAAGCGATGCTAAAAAATTCGTTTTGCAATCAGTGGGCAGGGGCGTAAGAATAGAACCGCAGAAAAACAAAAGAAAAAGACTCCAAAATTTGTACAATGCAAATGAAGTAGACAGGCAATTATTTGAGAAAGCCAAAAATCTGATTTTGCCGATTGAAAGCTTGTTTGTTTTCGGGACTAACGCTGAAAACTTGAAGGAAATAATTGCAACATTGAAGGCAGAAAAACAGGACAAGAGTTTGGGCGAAGCGTTTATTTTAAATCCCGAAGCGCAAAAACATCTTCTTTTGGTGCCGGTTTACAAAAACTCTGAAAGGATTTTTGCCGAAGAAAAAGACCCGCAAAAATACTCTATCAGCCGCGAAGATTTTGATATAACCTCGAAGTTTTATGGATTTTTAGGTGATAAAATCGCTTTAGCCAAATATGACTGTGAAGTGAAGGTTTTAAAAAAGGCGAATGAAAGTTTTGCAAAAAAGGAACGATATTATGACTTTAACGAAAAGAACTCTCTCTTTGAGCCGGAGTTAATCCTTGGCCGGATTTTTGGCTATCTCGGCGTTAAAAGCAAAGAGTTTGATAAATTTAAAGAATTGGAAAATGAAATTGTGCATTTCAGACATGTTAGATTTAGCGATGGAGAAAAATATCAAAGAATCCTAGAAGCGCTTGACAAAGTAAAAAATTATCCCCAGAAAGCGACTAAAGAGAAAGAAATTGATGAAGAGTTTGAAAGAACAAAGAATAAAGAAAAGTATAAAAAAGCAATAAAACAATTAGAATTGGATTTTCAGCCAGAAATTAAGTATGACAGATTAAAGATCAAGTATTTGGCTAATCATTACTACCTTCCGATGATAGTTTCAGAAACCGAAAAAATTGATTATCTCAACCATATTATCAATGTTGATAGCGAGGTAAGATTTATTGAGCAACTGGAAGAATATCTTGCCAAACCAAACAATATATTTGTTCAATTTGACTGGTGGATGTTTTCAAAACTTGATCAAACGCTGGATGAAGTATTGATACCTTATTACAATCCGAAAGAAAATAAAATCGCGAATTTCAAGCCGGACTTTATTTTTTGGATGCAAAAAGATAAGCGATACCTGATTTTGTTTGTTGATCCGAAAGGGACAAATTTTGCTGATTACCAACACAAAGTAGATGGGTACAGAAAGATTTTTGAAAACAAAGTTTTTTTATATAACGAATTTAATATTTCTACTAAACTACTTCTTTATACTAATGATATTGCTAAAGTGGGAGAAAATTATAAAAGATATTGGTTTGATAATTTTGACGATTTTGAAGACAAAATTAAGTTAATTTTATGATTAATATTGTTATGGCTTTGCAAATGAAAAAATAACTATCAGAGAGAAAATTCTCACTAATTTGGTGGAGGCGGTGGGAATCGAACCCACGTCCATAAAGCAATGCAAAAACCCTCTACGAGTGTAGTCCAGAGTTTTTAATCTCGCCTTCTTGACCCGCTCTGGACACGGTTCTTGAAGGCTAAGACCTGTTATTTAGAAGAAAAGTCCAGGTCAAACTTTTCTTCTTCCTCTCTAAGTTAAAATTGTATGCCGAGAGGAAGCACACAAAGTATTACATCTACTCCGAAGAGTAGATTAAGCTGCTAAAGCTAAACTGTTGTTGTTGGCAGTTATTTTTTTGGCGCTTTTTTACGAGGCCAACGCCACCTCGACTCGCAAGTTTTTGCATAAAACTCCATGTCGAAACCTGTCGCCCCCATAACTATATTATACTATATAGATCAAAATATGTACGTGCTAAGTTTACTTAATAGTTAATGATATCTCGAAAAGTACGATCAAAGTTTAGAGTTAAAAAATATGTGTTTGTATTATGATATATTATATTTAGCGCTATTTCTAATTCTAGAGAGGAGCAGAAATAAAAAAAGTGGTCGAAGAAAATAATATTGATATGTTTGAAAAATTTAAGAAATGGGCAGTGGTAGGAGCAAGTCCTAAAAAAGAAAAATATGGTTATAAAGTTTTCAAAACTCTTGTGGGAAGAGGTTTTACAGTATATCCAGTACATGTAGCAGCTAAAGAAATCGATGGATTTAAGGTATATCCCAATATATCTTCTTTACCAGAAATACCAGAAGCAATTGTATTAATAATCCCCCCAGATAAAACACTTCCTGTTTTAGAGGATATGGTTAAGTTAAACATCCGAAATGTTTGGTTTCAACCAGGTTCAGAATCTGATGAGGCAATAGAATTTTGTAAAAAAAATGATATAAATTTTGTTGCAAAAGCTTGCATTATGATGGATGTTTCGCCAGAGAACTTCAGGTTTGAAATCTAAGATTATTAATTTTTTAATTTTTTGTATAGATAAAATTCCAGACAGATTAAGTAATACATTTGCTTCAATCTGTGGCAGATTATTGTATTTTTTATTGCCAAGGTCAAGAGAACTGATCTTAAAAAATTTGTCTTTAGTGTTTCCTGAGTGGTCGGATAAAAAGAAAAGAGATTTAGCTGTAAAAAATTTGTCTCACTACGTGCTAAATTTAATAGAATTAGTAAAAGCAAGAAATAAGGATATTACGGAAATAATGAAAAATGTAGAAGTAATAGGTCTGGAAAACTTTTCTGAAGTGCTTAAAGAAAGAAAATCTTTTGTAGTTGCGTCAGCTCACATTGGTAACTGGGAACTTTTAGCTACAATGTCAATAGGACTTAAAATTCCTATAGCAATAGTAGTTAAAGAACAGGTAAGAGATATTATTGATAGATTGTTTTCCTTTCTGAGGCTGACAAAGGGGATAATTCTGGTTGAAAAGGAAAACTCTTTAAGAGAAGGTCTAAAAATACTTAAAACAGGCAAATTGTTTGCACTATTATCCGATCAGGATGCAGGAAAAAATGGTATTTTTATAGATTTTTTTGGGATCAAAGCTTCAACATATCCAGGAGCAGCATACTTTGCATATAGGGGGAATGTGAGCATGTTTACAGCTTTTACTTTCAGAAAAGAAAACAACGAACACTGTTTAATAATTGAACCTGAGATAAAAATCGATAGATCTTTACCAAGAGACGAATGGATTTTGCAAGCGATGACAGAGGTGGTTAGAAGAACGGAACGTATGATAAAGCTTCATCCTGAACAATGGCTTTGGTGTCAGAAAAGATTTAAAACCTTGCCTAATAAGGAGGTAAATAAAGAACTTTATGGCTAATAGACCTGTAAAAAAGAATCCTTGGCTAATTTTACCAGGTGTTGGTGTTGGCGATATAAGATTAGGAATGAATCCCATGGAAGTTAATAAAATTTTGGATACAGAACCAACAAGCAGCAAGGATTTTGAACTTGACGGTAGATTTTTTAAAATTGAAGGATTTGAACATGCTAATTTAGAAATGTATTACGAAAAAATTTCAGACAATTGGGTTTTAGATTTAATAAATGTCTATGCTTTTCCAGTTATGTTTTTGAGCAAATTTTATATTACAAAAGAGGGAATTTGTTTAGGAGATCACATCGAAAAAGCTTTAAATGTCTTCGGTATACCAACTATTTCTGATGATCATCCTGACGGTTCTACTATTGCTGAGGTTTATGCAAGGTATGACAATAAAGGTATTGCTTTCTCTACTGATGATGCACTTATAGTTCATATAGGAATTTATAGGCCAGCCAGGTAATTTAGTAGATGTTGTAAATATCATTGAATAAACTTATTTAATATAAGGATTTTAATTATATTTTAATTTTTATTGTTATAATTTAATTAATGATTATTGTGTTGGTGGGTATATAATATTAAGTATATATTTATTTTTTTGTCGCTTTTAATTTTTTTGTTTTCTTCTTTTTCTTCGATGGGGTATTCAGAGGAAAAGGAGAAAAAGTGCGTGCCCGTTTTGTTATTGGCAGATTATTATGGTCCAAAAGATATTTTTTTAAAAGAAGTTAGAAGTGCAGTTAAGGACGATAGTTTCTTTAGCAATTTAGGGGAGATAAAATTTGTAGATCCAAGGGAGGCCAAAATGCATATAGCTGTAGGGAAGAACGTTAAAGTAGATGAGTTTAGTAAAAAAGTTCTTCTTGACAGATCGCATGGTCCTTTAAATGAAAGAATTGTAAAGAATATATTAGCTAAATATAACGCGAGTAAACTTTATGTATTTTCATTTTTCGATACAAACCCAGTAAGTCCTATGGGATTAAAACCAATAAATCCTTTAAGATATGTGTATGTTGTTACAGACAGACTGAAAAGACTTTCTCAGGGATGGGTAGAGGTAGACGCATGGCTTGAGGTATACAATAAAGAGGGTAGATTAATCTATCCCGAAGGTGAAAAACAAATTCCATCTAAAAAAGATTTAGAAGGAACTATAGTTTCTTATAACGATTTATATGACGGAATAACTGGCAGGAGAGTATGGCCAATTTGGCCTGATACAAAGCCTTTTAAAATATATTTTAATTCTGATCAAAGCTCTGAGGTAAATATGTTAATAAAAGAGCTAACACCCCAATGAGGTTAAGGTATTTTGATATAATTTTTTTCTTGTTGTGTGCTATGGCTTTTTCATATAATATTGCTAGGGCTGGAGAACTCCTTACTGTTCAAAACGTTTTCTTTAAATCCTCTCAAAATAATAGTGCAGTTGTATTTGTTCAGATTCAGGGAAATCCTAAATTTAGCTATTTTAGATTGGAAGATGGAAGGATAGTTTTAAATATAGAAAACTCTAAAATTATCAGAAAAGGAGCTATTATACCTACTTCTAATACAGATGTTGTGAGTGAAATTCATTTTGCTCAGAACACACCTGATATGGTAAGGGTAGTTGTAGGAAGTAACGTTAAGGCAAAGTATAATATAACAAAAATTGATGGTGGAATACTTATAAGTGTAGGAAGTTCTACTCCGTTGATAAGCCTTGCAAAAGATATAACAAGCGAGTTACAAAATGTGGTACCTTATAATTATGCTCCAGAGAAAAATCAACTTGCAAAAACTCAGCCTTCTCAGGAAAATTTGAATGTAACGAGTAGCTCTATCAGTACATTAAATGCTAAAAATTCAAAGATTATAGTAATTGATCCGGGTCATGGAGGATCTGATCCTGGATGTGTGGCAAATGGTGTTCAAGAAAAGGTAGCAACGTTAGGAGTTGCTTTACATTTAAAGCCCATACTTGAAAAAATGGGTTTTAAGGTTATAATGACTAGAGAAACTGACACAGATGTATGGGGTAAACCAAATATGCCGGGTTTTGACGCTGATGAATCTGAGCTTCAAGCAAGGGTGAATATAGCAAATGAAAATAGGGCAGCTCTTTTTTTGAGCATTCATTTTAATGCCTGTGCTGATCCGTCGATACATGGGACTCAGGTTTATTACTATACTCCACAGAGTTATAGGTACGCAAGTATAATGATTAACGATATTTCGAAGGTTAATCCTGTTTATACCGATAGACCAATTAGAAGGCCATTTTGGGTAATAAAATATACTACAATGCCATCGATTTTGATCGAAACTGATTTTATTACTAATCCTACAGTGGCTGCACAAGTCTATGATGCAGCATATCAAGAAAAAATAGCACAGGCTATTGCACAAGGAATTTATGATTCTTATAAGGAGATATATCAATGAGGAAACTTTTAGTTTTAATTCTTATAATTGGTTTGTTCTTTTTAGGCGGTTGTAATGAGAATCAAAATAATAGTAATCAACAAGGCGTGAATAATGCCAAACCTAATACTTCTCAACAATCTGTATCTCCTGTCAATCACAATCAAAGATATGAAGCTATGATATACTGGGAGCAGGAAGGCAAAATTGTTCCTGTAAGAAAACAGGTTGGTACAATTTCTGAATTAATTGATTCTCTTTTCAGAGGTCCTTCAGAAGAGGAGAGAAAAAGTGGATACTTTTCTGAATTGCCAAAGGTGACTCCTAATAAGGTAATTTTAGAAGGAGATAAGGTTTTGCTTGACTTGCCTGCTTCTTTTTACGAAGCAAGGGGTTCTTTTAGGGTTAGTAATATTCTTAAGCAAATTGTATATACTTGTGAGAGTTTTCCTGGGGTAAAGAAAGTTGTTTTTTTGAAGGATGGCAATCCCATTTCAGTATTCCCAGGCGAAGGCTTTGTACTGGCTCCATACGTAGACAAGAATTCCATTAGAGGCCAAGACAAACAATAGCTACTAATAACCTTTGATATTTGTAAATTTATTTCTTCCTAAGTAAGTATTTTTGGGAGAATCTAAATGCAGCCAGGTTTTATTTTTAACTTTTTGGTTTTAGAATTAACTATCTCTTACTAAAGCTTTGCTTATCCTTTTGAAATTTTGATGTTAAAATTTACTTTATGAACAACCTATTTTCTAATTTTTTGTTTTTTATTTTAATAATAATATGGTCTTATACAGCAATTGTTACTAAGGTTGCGCTTTTATACATTGATCCCTTTGAACTCTCTTTGTTAAGAACTCTTATTGGGGCTATGTTTTTATTTGTAATTGTGCTTTCTTTGAAAAAATTAACAATACCTAAGAATATATGGTTAGTCATTATCCTTGGTTTTTTGCAAAACTCTTTGTTGATGATCTTTTATAATTTAGCGCTGGTTCAAGGTGGAGCTGGAAAAGTAGTTCTTCTTATTTATTCTATGCCATTTTGGACTATACTTTTTTCTGTGTTGTTTTTAAAAGAAAAATTCTCTATTTTACAAGAGATATCCTTTGTTTTGGCTTTATTAGGACTATTTTTTATTTTGAAACCATGGGCCTCACATTCTGATTTTTTTAGTTATATTGCTGCTTTATTAGGGGGATTATCATGGGCTGCAGCAAACATTGTTGCAGTTTTTATATGGAGAAGTAAAGAAAAGATAGATGGTATTAATCTTTCTTTCTGGCAGATGTTATTCGGTTTTTTAGGTGTTTTTCTTTTTTCTTTTTTTGTTAAAATATCAAAACCAATTGAAGTTAACTTAACTCTCGTTCTTGCTTTATTTTTTATTGGAGTTCTTGCAACTGGTTTTGCCTGGTTTTTGTGGCTATATCTTCTAAAAAATATTTCTCCTTCAGTATTAGGATTGACTTCTTTACTTGTTCCAATTTTTTCAATCATTGAGGCGTGGTATCATCTTGGGGAAGCTCCTGGAGAAAATGAAATTATAGGGATATTCCTTATATTAACAGCATTAGCGTTAATTTATTTAAATAATTTAATAAAACTTAAAAGGACAAAAATTTAATTGTATGCTATTTAAAAAAGATTTCAATAAAGATATTAGAAATATTTTATAAGAACAAAGATAAATTTTGATTTGTTAATTATGCTATAATTTTTTTATTTAAAAATAAAAAAAGGAGATTATAGTATGCCTGATTTTGGTACGCCATTTGCTGGACTTGCTAATAAAAACAAGATTACAAATGAGGAACTTATAAGAGCGATACGTTTTATGGTAGCTGCAGAATACGAGGCAATACAATTATATATGCAACTAGCTGAATCCACAGATAATAAGTTAGCTAAAGATGTTTTAATAGACATAGCTAATGAAGAAAGAGTGCATGCTGGAGAATTTCTAAGACTTTTGAAAGAATTGTCTCCAGATGAGGAAAAATATTATGAAGAGGGGGCAAAAGAAGTAGAGGAGATGATAGAAAAAAATAAATAGACTTAAGTATAATGAAATTTTAACAGGGTCATATCTAAAATTCTATAAAGAAGATTTTGATAGATTTTTTTGAATGCGTTTTAAAGGGAAGAGGGGTATTATTTTTTTTCTTTAAAATTAAATAAGAGTTTTTTTTATGTTTGTATTTCTTTTTCTTTTATAAAACAATTCGATTTGTTGACACTAATCTAATTTTAATTATAATTTAATCTAATTCAAATCTTTTTAAATAAATGTTCTAATTTTTTAAAAGGGAGGTGAATTTTTAGCTTAGCTTAGTTTTTCAGTTTTCATGTGAGGAGGAGATGAGTTGAGAAAATTTTCATTGTTTTTTGCTCTATTATTCTTTTTTTTGTTAACTTCATCTGCATTTGCAGGGCCATTCTCAGACGTGCCTGCTAATTCTTGGGCATATAAGGCAGTGCAAGGCTTAGCAGCAAAGGGATTGGTCATTGGTTATGGCGATGGAACATTCAGAGGTGAGAGAACAGCCACCCGTTATGAGATGGCAATGGTAGTTGCAAGAATGCTCGACATGTATGAAAAAGGCCAGAACGCACAGGATCAAAAGATAGAGCTTAATTCTAACGACATCGCAACGCTTATGAAGTTAGCCCAAGAGTTTAAGTCAGAACTTGCATCTTTAAACGTCAGAGTTGCAGCACTTGAGAAGAAAGCAGCTCTTGACACAGTAAACTTTACTGGTGATGCAAGATTTAGGCTTGCCTATCGAAAACAAACTTTCTATGCACTTGGTGAGCCATATAAGGTTGCTTCTTTAGGGTATACGACTCAAAATTTGCCAGGCACCACAATTAACGGATCTTACGTGCTACCTGTTGTAAACGGTCTATATCCAAGTGGTGCACAAACTACAAAGCCCTTAGATAAAGAAGATACATTTATGCGCTACTATATAAGGCTAAACGTTAATGCACCAGTTGCAGACAATATAACGTATACCGGCAGGCTCACAATGGAGAAGAACGCAGGTGTAAATGGAACAGGCGATCTCTCAAGTCCCTTTGGAAATCCAAAGACTGGAGCTATTACTTCAGGATACAATGACAACGACAATAGGTTATTTGTAGAAAGGTCATTTATTACATGGAATTTAAATCCATATCCGGTAACCCTTTTGCTTGGAAGGTTGCCTACTATGGTTGACGGTCAATACTTCAATAAATTCTTTCTTGATTCAGAGACTGAAGGTGCAATAGTAAGGTTTGACCTGAATAATTTCTTACCACAGTCCAATCTTTCACTTGCATGGGTGAAGTTTTTTGATGATGGCTTGATAACAGCGAGCAATGAGACGTATGGCTTAAAGGATAGAGACGCCTATATTGCAAGCTTTAAGTCAAAGATTTTTAATGCTATAGGTTTGGAAGCTGATTATGGCACAATGCCTAAGTTTACCTATTTTTCTAACAATGTAACGTCTATTTCGGCTTCCAATCCTCAGTATGGAAAGTATAATTGGTGGACAATCCAATCTGATTTCAACTTTTACGGAATTAATTTCTGGGCTGGCTACGAGGGCACAAGCGTAGATATGCCTGCTGGAATTGCTGGTTCTTCAGCAAATTATACTTATTCTGGGATGAATTCTGTAAATGGCGGTGCTTGGAGAATTGGAGCATTGTATAAACTTCCTGTTGGTTATTTGTGGGGTGATTTTTATTTCGGAAACAACAAATGGTATAATCCTGTAGCATTTTTCTACTCTAGCTCTGATACCTCCTGGAAGGATTTCTATCAGGTATGGTATATACTGCCTATAGCAAAGAATACTACTTTGAAATTTAACTATGAATACTGGAAAGGTAAAAAGCCTTATGCTACTGATGTAACAAACCAGGTATATTATACTTTTAACCCAATGCAGCTTGATACCGATCAAAGATATTACATTCAGATGGACGTAAGCTTCTAAAAAAATATGGGCGCAAGAAATTGCGCCCATTAATTGCGCACCGTTGACTTATTGTTAAGCTTATTATTTAATTTTATCTTCCAATATGCCTCCCCATTCTACAAGGGTAAAGCCATTTCTTGTGGGCTTTTCTAAAACAGGTGTTTTTATATCAATTGGGTTATTAATAGGGCTGAAGTATAATATTACTCTTATTACAGTATCTGGAGAAGGGGTGACTTCTAACTTTAGATTTTTTTCAATGAATTCCTTTGATACAGGACTTATCAGATAATAGTTAGCTCTTTTTAACTCTTTGAGCCAGTATTCTTTGAATTGTGCTGTCTCTTTCTTGTTCAATCCTAATACTGGAAGGAATTTGTCAAAAAACAGACTAAGGTCATTGTAATTTACAACCCAACCCTCAGTTGGCGTGAAGCCTTCATTTAAAGTAGCTTCATAAAATAGATAATCATACTTTTTATCTATTTTGCCATTCTTCGTTACATTTACCGTCCATTTTCCATTATAGTCAGGAATAGTCTTTGTAATTTTGCCATTTGGATCTATTGATACGCTAATTGTGCTATCTGCAGTAGGATAGAGATATATTGCAGGTTTTTTAACAATTGTGTGATTGATTGGTCTCCAGCTATCTGATTTAATATTTTCTATCTTTTCAAGATCTGTAATTAACTTGCCATCACTGACGTATTTCTCACTTAGGCCATTGGTAAGAAAATCCTTTAGATCATCCTTAGTGTTAAATATACATTCGAAACTGTCTCCTACCAATGATGAAAGGTCTTTACCCCTTAAATCTGGATATTGTTCTAATAGTGTTTTGAAAATAGAGTTTTCTGGAGTTGCTTTAAAGCCTCTAAATAGAGTCAATTTTCCTGTTACATAATACTTTGCATTTTCAGGAATCTGGTGACCCAAGAACCATGGCTTGGAGTTTTCATTTTCGTTGTATGTTTCAACGCTTAATTCGCTTTCTTCTATAGTTAAGCCATATTCTGTTTCAGATTTTGTAAACTTTACGTAATCTGAGCTGTCAAGAGAGCTTAAAACACAATTTATGTCGTTTTCTGGACATGTAGTACTTGCATACGATACCCTATCAAGGGATTCAAGAAGAGTAAAAAATAATAATATAATGCTAAAAATTGAAAAAAACCTTAACAATTTCATTAAATAGCCTCCTTTATTGTGGATTTAAAATTTTTCCTAAAAATAAAATTGTTTTTGTTTTGTTGTCCATTATTGCAAATATAAATGGGCGATCAGCTATAAAGTTTTTTACTGGTATAGGATTGTAAGCTGTTGTAACAAAACCTATAGATGTGGTTGCAGCAGCTTCTGTACCAGCTTCATTTACATCTATATATGCTTGGTGGACGACGTCAGAAATATAAAGATCTTCAGATTTGGCTATGCCTGAGAAATCTGCATTAGTAGTAAAAGCTGATTTTATTCCCAAATCGGTTAGTTGTTTGGTTAAATCTGATGTGAAAATGAACTTGAATTTTGGAATCTTTATATCCAACATCTCTGGTTTTGTACTTCTTAATAAAGATCTAAATTCTTCGTCACTTAAATTTTTTATGAAATTATCTATATTTTTTTCTGGCAAAATTATTACTAAAGAAAGACTGTTTCCTTTATAATCTAACTGTAATAATTTTTTTGATTGATTTTCGTAATAAAAAAATACTCCATCTTGCTGCATAAAAGTTGTCTTTACTGGTTTGTCAGATGTAACATAAAAATTTAGATCTGAATCTTCTTTGGGATTAAACGCCTTCTCCCAATTGCCTTTAAAGTATATTGCATTGGTTAAAATCATACGAGTATTGCTATTTATACTGCCTGGACTTAACAAATTTTTTATAAGGCCATTTGTGTTTTGTTCTATCCACGAGTTAATAGTGTCCGAGCTATCCTTAGGATTTTGTTGGAAGTCTAAATTTTCAATGTGAGAATCAAATAAGTTAGTGGCACTGTTCAAAAAATCTTCTTCTGGTTGAAAGCCGCTGTCAAGCCATATGGCATTTGCAATATTAAACTTGTTTGATCCAATTGAAGCGCTATCTATTATATCCTTGTAAGACTGGTGAAACTGTTCAAGAGACAAATTGTTATTTAGAACTTTGTCAAACTCTTCTCTTGTAATACCACCTGCCCCTAAAGATGCAATAGAAAGAGCCGTATATATGCTAAAAGGCGAGAAGACTATATTTTTATCTGAATTTAATTCCCTAAGCATATTAAAAGCAAAGGTGTTGTTGCTTTCAGCAAGGCTTGAGAGCTCGTTTACAGCATAAGCGCTTGATTGAACTGATATAAGAAACAAAAAAGCTAACAAAAAACTCAAAAACTTCAAAGTATATCACCCCTTTTATTTTATTTTAAAATTAGTATATCACAATTATAAAAGATTAAATTTTAGGATTTAAAATATTTTAATGTTTAAGAAAATTTTAATAAAGGCGTTTAAATTATATTTAAAATTTTAGTATTATGCTATATATTGTATATTTTTACTAAATTACAGAATAAAAATTATCCATCAAATCAAAATAAAATCCCTTTTTTAGAACATTGCCTTTATTTGTCAAAATTTTTACCACTTCCATTGCCTGAATTGATGCGGCTATTGCGACGGTAGGTGAAATTACTCCCATATGTTCTTCTGTACCTTTATTTTTCTTAAAGTCAATTATTTTGTCCTCTGGGAAGAAAACCTTTACCTCTCCAGAAGTCATTGATACTGCTGCATGGACTACGGGTATACCAAGGCTTTTGGCAACTCTGAATAACAGTGACCTGGAATTGTTATTATCGAGTGCATCTACTGCCACATTTGAACCTTTTAATATTTTATCTGCAGTGTCTTCATTGAATTCAGTCTCAAATGAGTCTATTATAATTTTTTTGTTTATATTCTTTGCCTTGATTTTGGCTATTTCTACCTTTGGTTTGCCAAGAGAGTTGTTATCTGAGAGTATTTGTCTATTTAAGTTTGACTCCTCAAAAATGTCCTTGTCTACAATTTTTATATGACCCACTCCTAATCTGACAAGGTGTTCAAGTACAAAGCCCCCAAGGCCACCCATTCCAACAATGGACACGGTAGAGTGAAAAAGTTTTATCTGATTCTCTTTTCCTAATGTCATTACATTTTTTTCAAATTGTTTTGAGATCACTATATACTCCTAAAATTTAAATATTTATACCATATATGTTATATTTAAAATTGCTTTTAATCAATTTTATTAAGGGTGATAGTTTGAAATTTGATAGAGTATTTTTTTCTTTATTAATTCCATATATTCTTTTATTTATTTTTGGGAATTTATTTAAATTTGAACTTTTTTTACTCATAATGCCAATCTTTCTTGGTGCTCTTGTAGGATACGTTACTAACGTTGTTGCTGTATGGATGATATTTAATCCAAAAAAAAAGAGATTTGGTTATCAGGGAATAGTACCAAAATCAAAATTTGAAATAAGTGAAAGACTTTCAAATGTAGTTGAAAAGGAATTAATAAATCACAATTCCATTTTAAACATGCTTGAAAATAAATCTGAAAGGATAAAAAAATCTCTGGTAGATTTTCTTTATTCTTTATTAAATAATGATTTTGGAACTGCAAAAGAATGTTTTAAAGATAAATCTTCAAGATTTAGATCTATGATTGTAAGATTATATGATAAAAATTTAAACAATATAGTGCTTTTTATAGACTCTATTGTTTTAAAGATATTATCTAATCCATTAAATAAGCTTGTTGATTTAGAAAAAATAAGATCTGAAATAATAACTTTGCGAGATGAAATAAAAGAAAAATTTGACAACCTTTTAGTTGAAAAAACTTTAGCTGACGTATTCGGAAATGAAAATCTTGACCTGGTTTTCAAAAAGATCAAGCAATATCTGCAAAATGATTTTCAAGAAGTACTTTATTCTAAACTATCAGAAAAGCGTTTAAACGAGATAATACCCAGTTCAAGTCTAATAGTAAACTTTATTATTAGCTGGCTGCATACGAAGTTAAGCGATGATGAATTTGTTGAAAAGGTAGCATCTTTTATTGAAGAAGAAATTAGGGCTTCAAAAAAAGGTATTGTTGAAGAGGCTTTGTTTTTCTATGCAAATGCTTTTGCACCAAATTATATTTCTGATAAGATTAAAAAAATTATTGTTACATTAAGAGATGAAATAACTTCAAATGAAGTTATTGTTGAAGGCATAAAATCAAGTGTAAATGATCTAATGAACAAAAAGGTAAATGAAATTATAACAGCTAATAACTTTTTCATTTTTTATGAAAAAGTATTCATTTTTTTTGAACCGAATATTGATGACTTAAGGCTTAAAATATATAAACTAAAAATTTTAGAATGTTTTAATTATAGTGTGTTTGAAAAAGTTTTATTTAGTTTGCTAAATTATCTTGATGAAAACAAAGAAAAAATTTATTTTAAAAATTTATATCTTTCTAAAAGAGAAAGTTTTAAAACCTGGCTTTACGAGATTTTAAGTTCTGATAAAGCGAATAAAAAAGTTCATGTAATTGTTGAATACATCCTTTCGAAGAAAATTGGGAATATCGTTCTCTTTTTTGAGAATATGGGATTAGATGTTGAACTAATTTTAAAGGATGTAATTAACAGGTTGTATGTATATATTAAGGATTGGATATCTCTTTTGATATCCCATGTAGATGTAAAATTGATAGTGAAAGAAAAAATAGATAGTTTTTCAGTAGATGAAATGGAAAACCTTGTTTTTGGTATAATGGACAGGGAATTTAGGATAATAGAACTCTTGGGGGTTCCTATAGGAGCACTGTTGGGAATTGTCCAGGTAGTTGCGAGCCTTTTTAAATGATTATTGATATCTTTCTTCGAGCCATGGATTGCCTCTCATGTGATACCCTCTTTCTTCCCAAAATCCTGGGATATCTTGTTCGACTAATTCTATTGATTCCACGTATTTAGCACTTTTCCAGGCATACAGCTTTGGTATTACGATTCTCAATGGATAACCATTTGATCTCGGGATAGCCATAGAATTCATTTTCCAAGCGATTATAGAGTCTTCTTCAAAAAGATAACTTAAGGGAAAATTCGTGGTGTAGCCTTCACGGCAGTGTACTATAACGTATTTTGCGTTCTCTTTTGGCCTGCATGTCTTTATGAGTTCTTTTGTTTGTACTCCTTCCCATAATATATTTTTTACGCTCCATGTGGTAACGCAGTGAAAATCGGCAATTAGTTCTATAGGTTCGAGTTTTTTTATTTCATCAAAACTCATTATCAATTCACTTTCTACAAAACCAAATATTCTAAATCTAAAGGAGGGCAGATCTACTTCTGGGACCTTTTTTATGTCATACACGATCGGTTTTTCAATCCATCTTTGACCTGGAGGAAGTCTATCTTGTCTATTTATGTCTGAACTTATAATTTTTTTCATAATTATCTCCAATTCAGTATAAATTTAATGTAATTTAATATTATGATTATTTTAATATATTAATTAATACTAAAAATTGGTCTGAAAATAAAAAATTCTTATTTAATTTCAATTGTAAATTGAGTCGAAAAGATTGATAATAGTTATATAAAATTTTTTATTAACAAATAATAATTTTTAGTTTATAATATTTTTTGTATTTTAAATCTAAGGAGGGATGAAAATGCCAACTTATGTTTATAAGTGCAAGAGTTGTGGAAATAAATTTGAACTAAATCGACCGATCAATGATGAATCGGAGGTGTTATGCCCTGAGTGTGGCAGTCCTTCCGAAAAGATTTTTGTGCCTGTACCTATAGTGTTTAAGGGTTCTGGTTTTTATGTGACAGATTCAGCTAATTCTAAAAAGAGTATAAATAAACCTTCCTCCAATGGTGAGGGATCTCTCTCAATAGAAGGCACAAAGTGTCCTGCAGCAAAAAATAAGTAACATAGAAATTCTTCGGGGCGTAGCGCAGTGGGAGCGCGCCTGCTTCGGGAGTAGGAGGTCGGAGGTTCAAATCCTCTCGCCCCGACCAGAGGATATAAAAGTTTTGAATTAACATATTTTTGGGAATTTTAAAGGGAGATAGTTGAACTGATATTTAAAGTTTTTTTTAACGTTCTTGTTTTTGTAGGTTTTATTTTAAATGTTGAGGGGTTTTATTTGATTTTGAAATGGGTATTTTATGTCTAATTTAAAAGTAGTTTTTTGTGATAATGTTCTCAAAAATCCTTTTATAGCACCTTCTGGAGTATTTGGTCTGGGGTATGATGTAAGTTATGATTATGAACTTAATAAATTTGGTGCTTTTACTTTAAAAACCGCTACTACAAAAAAAAGAGAGGGAAATATACCGCCAAGAATAATAGAAACTCCTGCAGGGATGCTAAATTCTATTGGACTTCAAAATCCTGGTATAGATGAATATTTAAAACTTTTTCCTACTATAAAAAGATTTTTTTCAGATTGTCCACTGATATTTAGTATATCTGGCGAAACAGTTGATGACTTTGAGTATCTAGCAGATAAAGTAACTGAAATCGAAAGTGATGTTATTGCTCTAGAATTAAACCTTTCCTGTCCAAATTTAAGAGATGCCGGTATTACTTTTTCCTCCAATGTAAAGGATTCAATTAAGGTCTGCAAAAGGGTAAGAAAAGTATGGAAAAGGGTTTTGATCGCAAAATTGTCTCCACTTTCTAATTTTAAGGAAATGGGAATTTCGTTAGAGGGTGAGGGTGTAGATATCTTTTGTGCAATTAATACTTTGCCAGGAATGAGAATTGATATAAATAGAAAAAAACCATCTTTAGGCAATATACACGGTGGTTTATCGGGTCCAGCACTTTTACCTATTTCTCTCAAATGTGTATGGGATTTGAGAAAGGCTTCTAAGTTACCTATTATAGGCGTTGGTGGAGTATATTCTGTTGAATCTGCTATAGAAATGTTTATGGCTGGAGCAAATTATATAGGAATTGGTTCAAGCTATTATAACAATCCAGATTTGTTGGATGAGATTTCTATTGGGATTAAAAGGTTTTTATCAGAAAATAACCTGAAGGGAGTAGAAGATCTTGTTTCTCTTGCTCATAAAACTAATTAGACAAAAAAAGTTATTGAGAAATTTTGAACAACAAGGGGGAAGTGGTAAGTTTTGAGGGTTGTTGCACAAAGAGTGTTAAGTGCAAGCGTTAGTGTAAGCGAAAAAAATTTATATTCCTCGATAAGCAGAGGTCTAACTTTGTTAGTAAATTTTGAAAAGGATGATAAAGAGGAAGAAGTTTCACTTTTTTGTGAAAAAATATGTAAATTAAGGCTTTTTCAATCTGAGAAGATGCCTTTGGATCTTTCTCTTCTTGACATAAAGGGTGAGCTTTTGATTGTGCCACAATTTACGTTGCTTGCTAATACTTCAAAGGGTTTAAGGCCTAGTTTTGAAAGATCTGAGAACCCAAACAGGGCAAATGAACTTTTTGAATACATGTTTAACGTTTTAAAAGAAAAAGTTGTTGTAAGGAAAGGATTTTTCGGTGAGCACATGAAGGTATCTCTTGTAAATGATGGTCCTGTAACAATTATTTTTGATACAAAAATGAATTTATGAAATTACTTCTTGCTACTAATAATAAAAACAAAATAAGAGAAATTGTGAACGTTTTATCCAAATATAGCTTGAACTTTATACTACCTTCAGAAATAAATTGTTTTATTGAACCGGAAGAAACGGGTTCTACGTTTTGTGAAAATGCTTTGATAAAAGCCAGAGCGTTTTATGAGGCTACTAATATTGCTTCATTGGCTGACGATTCTGGTCTTGAAGTTGATGCGTTAGACAAAAAGCCAGGCGTTTTATCATCAAGGTTTTTTGGCGATGTAACAGATTTGGAAAAGTGCATGGGCATATTAAAACTTCTTGGGGATTTGCCTTTTGAAAAGAGAACTGCGAGATTTAAAGCTTGTTTTGTTCTTTACGAAAAAAAGGTTATTTGTCAGGTACAGGGAGTTTGTGAAGGCCATATAGGGTTCGAACCAAAGGGTGAAAATGGCTTTGGATATGATCCGATCTTTATCCCTTTAGGATACAAGAAAAGTATGGCTGAACTCTCGCTTGAAGAAAAAGAAAAGATAAGTCATAGAGGCAACGCGCTTAGAGATTTAAGTGAAAACTTAAAACAAATTTTAAGAAAGTAGGAAGGTGAAACGATGCAGAATTTGAAATCGACACCGCTTGAGGCTGAGCACATTAAGCTAAAAGCGAAAATGGTACCTTTTGGTGGTTGGAATATGCCAATTCAATATGAAAGTATAATCGAAGAGCACATGCAATGCAGAAAAAGCGTTGCACTTTTTGATACCTGCCATATGGGTGAATTTTACTTTAAGGGTGATTTGGTAAATACAAATATTGAGATGGCTTTTTCGTTTAAAATTGGCACTATTAATGTAGGAAAGTGCAGATATGGCCTAATTTTGAATGAAAGAGGAGGAATTGTAGATGATTGTATTGTTTACAGATTAAGCGCTGATGAGCTTATGATGGTAGTGAATGCTGGGACAAAGGATAACGATTTTAATGTTATAAAAAGCGTTTTAAAGGGTAATTTTGTTTTTGAAGATAGGTCTGAAACTACCTCAAAGCTTGACGTTCAAGGGCCTTTTTCGAGAGATCTATTAAGAAAATATTTCCCAGGGATTATTGATGAATTAAAATATTTTTCTTTTACCAAAAGCAGTCTTATGGATCAAGAAGTGATACTCTCAAGAACTGGATATACTGGAGAACTTGGTTTTGAGATATATATGCCATCAATTATTTGTGTTGATGTTTGGAACGATTTACTTAAAGATGAAAAAATAAAGCCTGCTGGACTTGGTGCAAGAGATTTGTTAAGACTTGAAATGGGTTATCCTTTGTATGGCAATGATCTTGATGAAGACACTACACCATTAGAGGCCGATCTCTCCTATTTTGTTCACTTTGATAAAGATTTTGTGGGTAAGGAAGCTCTTTTGAAACAAAAAGAAGCTAATTTAGAAAAAATAAGAGTAGGCTTTGTTTGTGATAGTAGAAGGGCTCCTAGACACAATTACAGGATATTTAAAGATGGTATGGACATTGGATATGTTACTAGTGGAGGTTTTTCTCCATCACTAGGTAAAGGGATTGGTATGGGCTATGTTAAACCACAATATAGCAGTGAGAACACAGCTTTAGAATTGTCTCAAGATAGGGTAAAAATTAAAGCTGTTATTGAAAAGATACCGTTTTATAAAAATGGATCTCTTAGAAAATAAAATAAAATTAATACTTTAAAGGAGGAGTATCTGTGTCAAGATATTATTCAAAAGATCACGAGTGGTTAGAGATAGATAACAATGTAGGAATAGTTGGTATTACAGATTACGCACAGCATCAGTTGGGAGACATTACTTACGTTGAATTGCCGGAAGTTGGTACTGAAATCAAACAGTTTAGTATATTCTGTACTATTGAGTCAGTAAAGGCAGCTAGCGATGTATATGCTCCTGTAAGCGGGAAGATAATTGAAGTGAATAGTAGGTTGGAAAATGAACCTGAAATTATAAATAAGAGTCCAGAAGAAGAAGGTTGGATAGTTAAGGTGGAAATTTCTGACACCAGTGAGCTTAAAAATCTTATGGATAAGGCATCATATGAAAATTATATTAAGGAGCTGGACTAAAAATGAATTTTTGTCCACATACACCTGAAGATATAAGGGAAATGTGTTCTGTTTGTAATGTAAATGAAGTAGATGATTTATTCAAAGAGCTCCCAGTTGAAGAAATTGATTTCAAAAAATTGGGCAAAGGGATTTCTGAATATGAAGGATACAATCTTATTTTAAACCTGGCTAGAAAAAATAATTTGTTATCATATCACTTTTTAGGTGCAGGATTCTATGATCACATAATTCCTAGTGTAGTTGATTTTGTTGCATCGAGATCTGAATTCTATACTGCCTATACACCCTACCAACCAGAATGTTCTCAGGGAACTTTACAATCGCTGTTTGAGTATCAGACTGCTATTTGTAACCTGACTGACCTTGAAGTGACGAATGCATCTCTCTACGATGGTGGAACTGCTCTTGCTGAAGCTGTTTTGATGTCTCTAAGAATCACCAAAAGAGAAAAGATAATAATGGACAAAAGCGTTAACCCAATATATAGAAACATAGTCAAGACGTATTTAAAATTCTTGCCATACGAATTAATTGAAGTTGAGACAGAAGAAATTGAGCCAGATTTTGGAAAAATAAAGTCTTTGCTTGACTCTAATGTGGCTTGTTTTGTTTTCCAGAATCCAACTTTTTATGGGAGTGTTCATGATTGGACTGATCTTATAAATTTTGCTCATGAAAAGAATATTTTGGCTGTATCAAGCGTATATCCTATTTCTTTAGGAATTGTAAAAACGCCAGGTAAGATGGGAGTAGATATTGCAACTGGTGAAGGACAATCACTTGGCAATCCGCTTTCATTTGGAGGGCCATATTTTGGTTTTTTGGTAACCAAAAAGGTGTACATTAGAAATATGCCTGGCAGGATTGTGGGTGAAACATTAGACAGAAATAACAAAAGAGCTTATGTTTTAACTCTTCAGGCTAGAGAACAACACATAAAAAGACATCGTGCGACGTCTAATATATGCTCTAACGAGGGCCTTTGTGCTTTAAGAGCTTTGGTTTACCTTTGTTCTCTTGGAAAGAGCGGCTTAAAGGAATTGGCTCTGATAAATTTTAGTAAAAGTGAATACATGAAGAAAAAGTTGATAGAGATAGGGTTGGTTATAAAGAATAATGCAACTACTTTTAACGAATTTGTTGTTAAATTTAATAGACCTGCTAAAGAGATTTTTTCAACATTATTATCAAAAAATATTGCCTTTGGAATCCCATTGTATCTGTTTGGTGGTTCAGAAAATGATATTTTGATAAATGTAACTGAAAAGATGTCAAAGTATAACATTGATAATGTATGTTCTATTTTGGAGGCCATATTATGAAATTGATATTTGAGGAATCAAAGAGTGGCAGAAAGTCTTTTAATTTGCCTAAATTAGATGTAAATTTAAAGAATTTTCCTGATGAGCTTTGTCGCTCAGAACTTAATTTGCCTGAGATATCAGAGTTAGATCTTATAAGACATTTTATTAATCTTTCCAGATTAAATTTTTCTGTGGATACTCAATTTTATCCGTTGGGTTCTTGTACCATGAAATACAATCCAAAAATTTTGGAAAAAGCTTCGAATATTCCTGAATTTCTAAATCTCCATCCTTTTTTGTCTATTTTGCCAGATAGTATTAATAGGTGTAAAGGTGCTCTTGAGCTTATTTCAGATTTTCAGGACATATTATGTGAGATAACTGGAATGGACTGTGCTACTACTAGTCCGATGGCTGGAGCTCACGGTGAATTAACTGGTATTATGATTATTTCTAGTTATCACAAATCAAAAAACTCGAAGAGAACCAAGGTTATTGTGCCTGATTCTTCACACGGCACAAATCCTGCAAGTGCATCTATGGTAGGCTATGAAGTAGTTACAATACCTTCAAATAGCGAAGGGGAAATGGATGTAGATGAGTTAAAAAAACATCTTGATACAGATGTGGCTGCAGTAATGATGACATGTCCTAATACTTTAGGTTTGTTTGAGAAAAACATAAAAGAGATTTCCGATTTAGCTCATTCTGTAGGAGCATTAATGTACTATGATGGTGCTAACCTTAACGCAATTATGGGCAAAGTCAGACCTGGTGATCTTGGATTTGACGTTATCCACGTAAATGTGCACAAGACTTTTGGTACTCCTCATGGTGGCGGAGGTCCTGGAGCTGGGCCTGTAGGAGTTAAGAAATTTCTTGAAGATTTTCTCCCTATTCCTAGAGTAAAAAGAGAAGATGATTCTCTAGTTGTAGTATCAAATTCAGATAAATCAATTGGACATGTTTCATCATTCTTTGGAAACTTTGCTGTTATCTTAAAGGCATATCTATATATTAAACTTCTTGGGACTGATGGAATAAAATATTCTGCAGAAATGGCAGTATTAAATGCAAATTACGTAATGAATAGACTTAAAAATTATTTGAAACTTCCGTATGATAGAACTTGTATGCACGAATGTGTATTTTCTCTTTCTGAAATGGCTAAAAAAGGCGCAAGTGCTCTGGATTTTGCAAAGTTCCTTATAGATAGGGGATTTCACCCACCTACAATATATTTTCCATTGATAGTAAAGGAAGCCTTTATGATTGAACCAACTGAAACCGAATCTATGGAAACTCTTGATAAATTCGTAGATGCTATTATAGATGCAGTTAAATTGGCAGAACAAAATCCTGAAGCCTTTAAAGAGTTTCCTAAAACAACTGTCATTTCAAGACCAGATGAAACAAAGGCTGCTAAAGATTTGATTGTCAAGGCTAGACTATGAATTTTGGAATAAGCTGTATAATATTAAAGATTTAATAAAAAAGTATAATTTATATATCTTATTTTTTAAGAAGGAAGGGAATTAAGTTGTCTGGCAGGAGGTTTAGATTTATAGTTTCGTCTCCATTAAGTGGCGATTACAATATGGCCATTGACGAAGCTTTATATTTAACCTTCTTGAAGAAAAGAGAACCTGTAATAAGATTTTATTTTTGGTATCCTTCGGTTCTTTCGGTGGGGAGGTTTCAAAAAATATCTGATATTAACAAGGTTTTTTTGTCTCAGGAAGAAGAATTTTTCATTAGGAGGTTGACGGGGGGGAATGCCTTGTATCATTATGAAGAAATCTCATACTCTATTGTTTGCTCTCAAGAACACTTAGGTAATTTGTCTGTAATTGACTCCTATAAAAAGTTAACCTCCTTTGTATTAGAATTTTACAATTCTTTACATCTGAATGCTAAATGGGCATGTGAATGTGAGAGCACTGAATCAGATAAAAATCCAATATTGTGTTATCAAGGAAAAGAAAAATATGATATTTTAATAGATGGACAAAAAGTTGGTGGAAATGCACAAAAGCGTTCTCACGATGTAATATTCCAACATGGCTCTATTCCAGTAAAGAGTAGAAAAAATCTTTCTAAACCTTATGAACATGGAAATTCACTACAAGATTGGGTTCATGATATTTCTTATGAAACTGCACTCAAAGGTCTTGCCACATTTTTTAGCAAGGAAATGAAGGTTGAT